>NZ_CP027727.1:3472031-3787670 GCF_003851685.1 Pseudomonas sp. R5-89-07
TCGGGCGCCTCATACTCGCGCACACTCAACGCCGCCATGTTTGGTGCCGGCAGTGCCTTGCGGTCCAGCTTGCCGTTGGGGCTCAGGGGCAAGGCCTCAAGGTGCACGAACACGGCGGGCACCATAAAGTCCGGCAGGTGCTGCAACAGTTGGTCGCGCAGCGCGTCGATGGCGGTTGCCACGCCGGTGTAATAGGCCACCAGGCGCTCTTCGCGGGCCACGACCACCGCATCCTTGACCGCCGGATGCTCGACCAGGCGCGCCTGGATTTCCCCCAGTTCGATACGCAAGCCGCGGATCTTCACCTGATCATCGTTGCGGCCCAGGTACTCGATATTGCCATCGGGCAAATAGCGCCCGAGGTCACCGGTGCGGTACATCCGCCCCTGGTTGAACGGGTCCTTGAGGAAGCGTTCAGCGGTGAGTTGCGCACGGTTGAGGTAACCGCGCGCCACTTGCACGCCAGCAATGAACAGCTCGCCCACCACGCCCAGCGGCACGGGCTGCAACTGCTCATCCAGCACGTACAGGCGCGTGTTGGCAATCGGCTTGCCGATGGGGGTGTTGTCCGGCACGTCAGTGCGTGCGCAGTTCCATGCGGTCACGTCCACCGCGGCTTCGGTCGGGCCATACAGGTTGTACAGACCGATGCCCGGCAGTTGCTGTTTGAAGCGCCGCACCAGGCTGCCCGGCAACGCTTCACCGCTGCACATCACGCGCAATAGCCCTGCCGCCTGGCTGACGTCGCCGTGGGCCAGGAACACGTCGAGCATCGACGGTACAAAATGCAGCGTGGTGATCCGCTCGGCTTCGATCACCTCACACAGGTACTCAGGCTCCTTGTGCCCGCCCGGACGCGCCATCACCAGGCGCGCACCGGTCATCAGCGGCCAGAAGAACTCCCACACCGACACGTCGAAGCTGAACGGGGTTTTCTGCAACACCGCGTCATGCGCCTTGAGGCCATAGGCGTCCTGCATCCACAGCAGACGGTTGACCACCCCGGCGTGTTCATTGATCACGCCTTTGGGCTGGCCGGTGGAACCGGAGGTGTAGATCACGTAGGCCTGATGCCGGGCCGTGAGGCCAGGGACCTGTGGGTTGCTCGCAGGCTGGTGTTGCCAAGTGTCGTGGTCCAGGTCGATGACCGGCACAGCGCCCAGCCAGTCACGGGTAGCGCCCTGGGTGAGCACCACCACCGGCGCGCTGTCCTGCAGCATGTAGGCCAGGCGCTCCTGCGGGTACGCCGGGTCCAGCGGCACGTAACCGCCGCCGGCCTTGAGGATGGCCAACAGGCCGATGACCATCTCCAGGCCACGCTCCAGGCAGATACCCACCCGCGCATCCGGCTGTACGCCATGCTCGCGCAAGTGATGGGCCAGGCGGTTGGCGCGTTCGTTGAGCTGTTGGTAGGTGAGTTGCCGCTCGCCGGCTTTCACCGCGACGGCATCCGGTGAGCGGCTGACCTGGGCTTCGAACATTCCATGCAGGGTCTGCTCGAGGTTGTAGTTCACCTCGGTGGCATTGAACTCGACCAGTATTTTGTGCCGTTCTTCGGCGCCCAGCACCGGCAGGCGATTCAACGCCTGCTGCGGCGCCTGCTCGAGTGCCTGAACCAGGCCGGCCAAGGCGTTCTGCATGTACCCGCAGACCCGTCGCGCATCCACCCGCGCCAGGGCGGTGACGTGGTAACCGTCGCCCAAATCATCCACGTTCAAGGTCAGCGGGTAGTTGGTGCGCCCGTCATTGACCAGGGTCTGCATGCCTTCCCAGGCGAGCTGCGCATCCGCCGAGCGGGTGGCGGAACCGCGATGGCGATAGTTGAGCATCGAACTGAACAGCGGCGCCGGGGCCGCCACCCCGCTGCAACGCTGGGCCAAAGCCAGGGACGCGTGCTCATGCCCGAGCAAGGCGCTCAGTCGCGCATGGGTGGCGCGCACCGCCTCGCGGGCGCCTTGGGCGTCGATGTCCAGGCGCAGCGGCAGGGTATTGATAAACACCCCAAGAGCGCGGTCGGCGCCCTCGCCGCCCTGCAAGCGCCCCACCAGCACGGTGCCGAACACCACGCTGTGGCGCCCCGAGGTGGCGGCAAGCACTTGGCCCCAGGCCAGGTGGAACAGGCTGGCGCTGCTGACCCCCAGCAAGCGGGCCTGGGCGCGCAGGCGCCGGTTCAGTTCACCGTCCAGGTGCAGGGTGTGTTCTTCGATGGCGTTACCGTCACCGCGCACGTCCTGCAGGCCGAACGGCAAGGTGGGTTCGTCGACGTCGCCGAGCATGTCGCGAAAGAACGCTTCATGTTCCTGCTCACTCACGCCCAACCGCGCCTGGGCCACATAGTTGCGGTACGGCATCGGTGCGGCGGCCGGTGCGGCGCGGCCCAGCAGGTAGCCCTGCATTTCGCGCAGTACGACGTCGAACGCGGTGTGGTCGAGAGCGATATGGTGGTAGAGCAATACCGCCACCACACGCTGGTTGGCCGGATCGCGCGCATGGATCAGGCGGATCAGCGGCGCCTGGCTGATATCCAGGCGATAACGGCGCGCGTCAAAACGCTGATGCAAGCCGGCGAGCACGTCACCGTGCAACTGCAACGCCTGCACGCTCAGTTGAGCCTGGCGCCACACCACTTGCAACGGGTGCACCAGGCCCTCCCAGACGATGCCGGTGCGCAGGATGTCATGGCGGTCGATCACCTGTTGCAACGCCTGGGCAAAGGCTTGCAGACGCTCGACGCTGTCGAAGGCCAGGTGTGATTGCAACAGGTACGGGTCGCCCTGCTCAGCGGTGAGGTAGTGGTAGAGAATGCCTTCCTGCAACGGCGCCAGCGGGTAGATGTCCTGCACGTTGGCGGCGCCGCCCGGCACCTGGGCGATTACCTGATCGAGCGTCGATTGCGCCAGCGTGACCAAGGGCAGCATGTCGACGGTGATGCGTTGGCAACCGGCAGGGATGCGGTTGGGCGGCACCTGCACTTCGCGTCCGCTGCCGACGGCGGCCGCCAGCGCGGCCAGGGTCGGCTGGCTGAACAGCACGCGCACATCGGCGCTCAGGCCCACCTGGCGCATGCGCTCGATCAGGCTGACGGCCAGCAACGAATGCCCGCCCAGCTCGAAGAAGTGGTCATGCCGGCCGACCTGCTGCACCTGCAACACCTCGGACCAGATCTGCGCCAGGCGGGTTTCCACCTCGCCCTGGGGCGCTTCATAGTCACGGGTCAGCAGCGCCGCCTGGTCGGGCGCCGGCAGGGCCTTGCGGTCCAGCTTGCCGTTGGCGGTCAGGGGCAAGGCCGCCAGTTTCACGTAGGCCACCGGCACCAGCGCCTCGGGCAACTGCGCTTGCAACTGGGTACGCAGCGTTTCGATCGACAGCGGTTGGCGCTCGGTGAACCAGGCGATCAAGCGCCCATCGCGCACCAGCACCACCGCTTCCGCCACGCCGTCGAGGGCCGCGAGGCGGCTTTCGATTTCGCCCAGCTCAACGCGCACCCCGCGCAGTTTGACTTGGTCGTCGTTACGCCCCAGGTACTCAAGGTTGCCATCGGGCAGCCAACGCACCCGGTCGCCGGTGCGGTACATGCGCCCAGGGTTGAACGGGTCTTGCAGGAAGCGCTCGGCGGTCAATTGCGGGCGGTTCAGGTAACCGCGCGCCACGCCGCGCCCGCCCACATACAATTCACCGGCTACGCCTACCGGCACCGGGCGCAAGTGGGCGTCCAGCACATAACTGGTGGCGTTGGCGATGGGCCGGCCGATATGCAAAGGCTGCCCGGCACGCACACGGCCGGAGGTAGCGACCACCGTGGCTTCGGTGGGGCCGTAGTTATTGACCAGCGCAAAACGCCGTTCCTGGGTGAACTGGCGCAGGCGGTCGCCGCCCACCAGTAGCATGCGCAAGGTGGGGTGTTGCAGGTCCAGGCTGAACGCATACTCGGCCACCGGGGTGGGCAGGAAGCTCACGTCCAGCGGCTGCGCCAGCCACCAGGCCAGCAGTTCATCGATGTTTTCATTGCCCACGCGGGTGGGCGGCAGGTGCAGCGTCGCGCCCACGCACAACGCCGGCCAGACTTCCCAGGCCATCGCATCGAACCCGAACCCCGCAACGCTGCTGGTATGGCTGGCCGCTCTCAGGCCAAAGGCTTCGCAGTGCCAGTGCACCAGGTTTTCCACGCTGCGATGTTCCACCATCACGCCCTTGGGCTGGCCGGTGGAGCCGGAGGTGTAGATCACGTAGGCCAGATGCGCCGGGGTCAATGCATCCAGTTGCGGGTTGCTCACGGCGTGGCGCTGCCAGCCGGGATCGTGCAGATCGATGCTGGCGACGGCGCCGAGCAGGTCTTGTGTGCAGGCCTGCGAGAGCACCGCGACCGGTGCGCTGTCCTGCAGCAGAAAGGCAATCCGTTCGGCCGGGTACGCCGGGTCAATCGGCACATAACCGGCGCCGGCCTTGAGAATCCCCAACAGCCCCACCAGCATCTGCGGGCCGCGACGGCAGCAGATCGCCACACGGTCATCCGGCTGCACGCCAAGCGCCAGCAGGTGATGCGCCAGCTGGTTGGCGCGTTGATTGAGCTGTTGGTAGGTCAGCGTTGCACTGCCCTGCCTCATCGCGATGGCATGGGGCTGACGCTCGACCTGCACCTCGAAGGCGCCGTGCAGGGTGTGCCCACGCGGGAAGTCATGGGCGGTGGCGTTGAATTCGCGCAGCAGCGTGTCATGCTCCGTCGCCGGCAGAATCGGCAGATGGTTCAGGCGGGTGTTCGGCGCGCTTTCCAGGGCGCCAACCAGTTGCGCCACGGCGTTGTGCATGTAGTCGCACAACCGCTGGGCGCCGATCTGCGGCACGGCCAGCACCGCCAGCGCGAAGCCCTCACTCAGGTCATCCACGCTCAAGGTCAGTGGATAGTTGCTGCGCTCTTCACCACCGAGCAACTGCACGCCCTCCCAGATCCCGTGGCCGTCGCGCGCCATTTCGTCGGGGCTGCTGTGGCGGTAGTTGAGCAAGGCGCTGAACAACGGTGTGGACGTCGCCACCCCACTGCAACGCTGGGCCAGGGCCAGCGAGGCATGTTCATGCCCGAGCAAGGCGCTCAAGCGTGCATGGGTGGCTTTGACCGCGTCGGCGGCACCGGCGGCCACATCGACCCGCAGCGGCAAGGTGTTGATAAACATGCCCAGGGCGCGGTCCGCACCATCGCCGGCCTGCATGCGCCCCATCAGGACGGTGCCGAACACCACATCATCGCGCCCGGACACCAGCCCCAGTACCTGCGCCCAGGCCAGGTGCATCAGGCTGGCTGCGCTGACACCCAACTGGCGTGCCTGCTCACGCACCCGCTGGGCCAGCTCGACCGGCAACGGCAACTCAGCTTCTTCGATGGCGCTGCCATCGCCCTGCACATCCTGCAGGCCGAACGGCAACGTGGGCTCGTCGACATCGGCGAGCAAGGCGCGGAAGAATTGCTCATGTTCGGCAACACTGACCCCCAGGCGCGCCTGGGCCACGTAATTGCGAAAGGGCGCGGCCTCGGGCAAGTCATCGGCCTGCTCCAGCATGAACGCACGCATCTCCTGGCCGACCACGGCCATGGCGGTATGGTCCAGTGCGAGGTGATGGAACAGCAGGATTGCCACGACCCGCTGATGGGCCGGGTCCTGGGCGTAGACCATGCGCAGCAGCGGCGCCTGGGTGATGTCCAGGCGGTAGTGGCGCGCATCGAAGCGTGCGTGCAGTTGCTCAATGATGCCGCCATCGGCCGGGTCCAGGCTGACTTCCTGTACGACCAGCTGCGCCTGGCGCCAGACCACCTGCACCGGGCTGTCCAGGCCCTCCCAGACCACCCCGGTGCGCAGGATGTCGTGGCGGGCCACCACCTGTTGCAGCGCGCCCATGAAACCCTGCAGGCGCTCGAGACTGTCGAAGGCCATGCGTGATTGCAGCAGGTACGGGTCGCCCTCTTCGGCGCTGATGTGGTGGTAGAGAATGCCTTCCTGCAACGGCGCCAGCGGGTAGATGTCCTGCACATTCGCCGCACCGCCCGGCACGTTGGCGACGATGCGTTCGATGGCGACCGCGTCGAGTTGCACCAGGCTGAGCATGGACGGTGTGATGTGGGTGCAGCCCACCGGGATGCCATTGGCCGGCACCACGATCTCGCGACCGCTGCCCACCGCCGCCGCCAGCGCCGCCAGGGTCGGTTGGCTGAACAGCACGCGCACATCGGCGCTCAGGCCGACGCGGCGCATGCGCTCGATCAGGCTGACCGCCAGCAACGAATGCCCGCCCAGCTCGAAGAAATGATCATGGCGACCGACGCGCTCGAGCTTGAGCACGTCCTGCCAGATCTGCGCCAGCAAGGTTTCCACCGCGCCTTGCGGCGCCTCGTAGCCACGGCTGAGCAGGGCTTGCGGATCCGGCGCGGGCAAGGCCTTGCGGTCGAGCTTGCCGTTGTTGGTCAAGGGCAGACTGTCCAGCGGCATATAGGCCGACGGCAGCATGTAATCCGGCAACTGGCCCTGCAGGTGGGCGTGCACGTAATCGATGCCCAGCGCAGCGTCAGCCCAGGTGAAATAGGCGACCAGGCGCTTGTCCCCCGGCGCGTCTTCCCGGGCCAGCACCGCAACCTCCTGGATGCCGGGGCAACTCGCCAGGCGCGCCTCGACCTCGCCCAGTTCGATACGGAAGCCACGGATTTTCACTTGGTCGTCATTGCGTCCAAGGCACTCGAGCAAGCCGTCCGCCGACCAGCGCCCCAGGTCACCGGTGCGGTACATCAAGGCGTGGGGCTGCTCGGAAAACGGGTCATGCACAAACTTTTCGGCGGTCAGGTCCGGGCGGTTCAGGTAGCCCTTGGCAACCCCATCGCCACCGATGCAGATTTCGCCAGTGATTCCCAGCGGCACCGGTTGCAACTGCGCGTCCAGCACATACACCTGCGTATTGGAAATGGGCCGCCCCACCGGCACGCTCTGCGCGTCATCGGGCAGTGCACGTACTTCGTAAGTGGTGGCGTAAGTGGTGGTTTCAGTCGGGCCGTAGCAATGCACCAGGCGCAGCGCCGGCGCCTGGGCCAGCAGGCTGCGGAAGGCGTCCGGGTCGGCACGCTCGCCGCCGCACAACAGGATGCGCAGGCCGGCCAGTGCATCGGGGATCAGTTGCACATACTGGTTGAACAGCGCGGTGGTGACGAACAGCACCGTGGCGCCCTTAAGCGCGGCGCCGAACGCCTGTGGGTCGAGCACGGTGGCGTGGTCGATCACCTGCACCTGCCCACCGTTGAGCAGCGCGCCCCACACGTCCATGGTGCTGGCGTCGAACGCCGGGTTGGACGCGAAAGCCACGCGATCCTGGGCATTGAAGTCGGCGTAGCCGTTATTGATCACCAGCCGGACAATGCCGCGATGGGGCACCAGTACGCCTTTGGGCGTGCCGGTGGAGCCGGAGGTGTACATGATGTAGGCCACGCTGTCGGCAGCCTGCGCCAGCGCGGGATTGCTCGTCGGTAGCCCTTCCAGGTTGAGCCCGGCCAGGTCGTCGAGCACCTGGCGTGCACCGCTGTCGCGCACCATGAACTCGCGGCGTTCGGCCGGCGCGTTGACGTCCAGCGGCACGTACACCGCCGCGCACTTGAGCACGGCCAACTGGCTGACCACCAGGTCGATGGAACGCGGCAGCGCCAGGGCCACCGACTCGCCAGGTTGCACGCCCAGGCTGATCAGGTGATGCGCCAGGCGATTGGCGCGGCGATTGAGGTCGCGGTAACTCAGGGACAGGTTGCCGTGCACCACCGCCACCGCTTCAGGCCGTGCCAGCGCCTGGGCTTCGAACAGTTGCACCACGCCCAGATGCGCCGGGTAGTCATGGCCGCTGTCGTTGAATTCCACCAGCAGCTGCCGGCGCTCTGCCGGCGGGACGATCGACAGCGCCTGCAGCGCGGTGGTAGGCGCCTGTTGCAGCGCCGTCACCAACTGGCGCAGCGCGGTGAGCATGTACTCAGCCACGCGCTGCGCATCCAGGGTGGCGACGCCTTGCACGGTGAGGGCAAAGCCGGTGCCCAGGTCATCGACGTTGAGCACCAGCGGGTAGTTGCTGCGCTCCTGGGAGCTGAGCACCTGGATACCGGACGCGGCGAACGGGCTGTCGCCCGGCGCTTGATCCGCTGCGCTGTGGCGATAGTTGAGCAAGGTACTGAACAACGGCAACGCAGCCGGTACGCCGCTGCAGCGCTGAGCCAGGGACAACGAGGCATGTTCGTGACCGAGCAATTGCGCCAGCCGTGCGTGGGTGGCGCGCACACCGGCCTGTACCCCCGTGGCGCCAAGACTGACGCGCAGTGGCAAGGTGTTGATGAACATCCCCAGCGCCCGATCCGCGCCCTCGCCGCCCTGCATGCGCCCCAGCAGCACGGTGCCGAACACCACATCCGGCTGGCCGGAAACCTGGCTCAGCACCTGGGCCCAGGCCAGGTGCACCAGGCTCGCGGTGCTGACGCCCAACTGCCGCGCTTGTTCGCGCAGCGCCAGGCTGAGCCCCGACTCCAGCGGCAGGTGCGCTTCGACGATACCGCTGCCGTCGCCATTCACATCCTGCAAGCCGAAGGCCAGGGTCGGCTCGTCGATATCGCCAAGCATCTGGCTGAAGAACGCTTCATGCTGCGCCTGGCTCACACCGAGACGCGCCTGGGCCACGTAGTTGCGGTACTGCACCGCATCGGGCAGTTGCGCGCTGCTGCCGGACAGGCTGGCGCTCATTTCTTGCACCAGCACGTGCAGAGCGGTGTGGTCGAGCAGGATATGGTGCAGCAGCAGGATGCCGACCAGGCGGCCCGGTTGCTGGGCAGGGTCTTGGGCATGATCTTGTGAATACGCCAGACGCATCAGCGAGGCGCGTGACAGGTCCAGGCGATAATGACGCGGATCGAAGCGCTGCTGCAGATCAGCCAGGGCATTGTCGCCCGTGGCGTCGACACGTTCGACCGCCAGCGGCGCCTGGCGCAGCACCACTTGCACCGGCTCATCCAGGCCCTCCCAGAGGATCGCGGTGCGCAGGATGTCATTACGCTCGATCACGCTGTGCAGCGCCTGGATAAAGCCGTCCACGGCGGCCTGGTCAGCAAAGCTGAACTGCACCTGCAACACGTAGGGGTCGCCCTCTGCGGTCGCCAGGTGGTGGTAGAGAATCCCCGCCTGCAACGGCGCCAGGCCGTAGATATCCTGCACATTGGCAATGCCGCCGGGCACCGCCTGGATGATGTGGTCGATAGCGGCCTGATCCAGTTCCACCAGCGGCAGCATGCCCGGTGTGATGGCTTCACTGTGTTCTGCAATGAGATTGGCCGGCACCTGCACTTCGTGCTGCCCGCCCACCGCCGCCGCCAGCGCGGCCAACGTCGGCTGGCCGAACAGCACGCGCACGTCGGCGCTCAGGTCCACCTGGCGCATGCGTTCGATCAGCTTGACCGCCAACAGGGAGTGGCCGCCGAGTTCGAAGAAATTGTCCTCGCGCCCTACCCGCTCGACGTTGAGCACGTCCTGCCAGAGCGCGGCGATGGCGGTTTCCACTGCGCCTTGCGGTGCTGCGTAAGCGCGCCGGGCCAGCGCGTCGGCATCGGGCGCGGGCAACGCCTTGCGGTCGAGTTTGCCGTTGGTGGTCAGCGGGAACCGCTCCAGCAGCACGAACGCACCGGGCACCATGTAGTCGGCCAGGCTCAGCAGCAGATGCTCGCGCAGGGCGGCAGCACTGGGCGCGCCGTCAGCAATCACGTAGGCCACCAGGCGTTTTTCGCCTGGTGTGTCTTCGCGGGCGATCACCAGCGCGTCGCGCACACCGTCGGCAGTGGCCAGGTGCGCCTGGATTTCACCGAGTTCGATACGGAAACCGCGGATCTTCACCTGGTCGTCGTTGCGCCCCAGGTACTCGACGCTGCCGTCAGCCCGCAGCCGCCCGAGGTCGCCGGTCTTGTACATGCGCAGGCCCGTGGCCGGGTCGGGCAGGAAGCGTTCGGCGTTGAGGGCGTCCCGGTTGAGATAACCGCGCGCCACGCCGGCGCCGCCCACGTACAGCTCACCGACCACACCGAACGGCAACGGCTCGCGCTGCTCATCCAGCACGTACAGCTGCAGGTCCGGAATGCGCACGCCAATCGGGCTCACGCCGACCAACTGCGCATCGGCCGCTTCCAGCGCGCGGTACGTCACGTGCACGGTGGTTTCGGTGATGCCGTACATGTTCACCAGTTGCGTACCGGCGTTCACCGCCCGCGCATACCACGGCTTGAGCATGCCGGGTTCGAGGGCCTCGCCGCCGAAAATCACCTGGCGCAACGAATGCGCCTGGTCGCTGTTGCCCTGAGCCGCGATCAACTGGCGGAACGCACTCGGCGTCTGGTTGAGGATGCTCACCGAGGCGTCGCACAGCAGCCGGTAACACTCATCCGGTGAACGACTGACCCGTTGCGGCACGATCAGCAACTGGCCGCCGTGCATCAGCGCGCCCCAGATTTCCCACACGGAAAAGTCGAACGCGAAGGAATGGAACAGCGCCCACACGTCGTGCTGGTTGAAACCGAACCAGTGCTGGGTGGCGCTGAACAGGCGCGCCACCTGGCGGTGCTCGATCATCACGCCCTTGGGTTGGCCGGTGGAGCCGGAGGTGTAGATGACATAGGCGAGGTTGGCCGGACTCAGGTGCAGCCGTGGGTTGACGATGGCCTGATCGTGCAGGGCGTCGAGGTCGATCTGCGCCAGGTCGCCGACCAGGTGCCGGGTATCGGCCTGCACCAGCACCGCCACCGGCGCGCTGTCGCCCAGGGTGTAGGCGATGCGTTCCAGCGGGTAAGCCGGGTCGATCGGCACATAACCTGCACCGGCCTTGAGGATGCCGAGCAGGCCGATGATCATCTGCGGGCCGCGCTCCACGCAGATCGCCACGCGCGCATCGGGGCGCACGCCCTGGGCCAGCAGCGCATGGGCGACCTGGTTGGCGCGTGCGTTGAGTTCTCGGTAGGTCAGGCTTCGCTGTTCGAAGCGCAAGGCGATGGCGTCGGGCTGGGCGGCGGCGTGCTGTTCAACGTGCTCGTGGATCAGTGCGGTGTCGGCGTAATGCGTGGCGCTTTGGTTGAGGCTATGCAAAAGGGTGTGGCGTTCGAGGTCGGGCAGGATGTTCAGGCCGCGAAGCGGCATGTCCGGTCGCTGCTCAAGGGCCTCGGCCAGGCTTTCCAGTGCCGTGTGCAGGTAGCTGGCGACCCGTTGCGCGCTGATGGACGCATCGACCATCACCGTCAGCGCAAAGTCTTCGCCCAGGTCATCGACGTTGACGGTCAGCGGGTAGTTGGTGCGCTCCTCGGCGCCCAGCACCTGAATGCCTTCGGCCACTTCAATTACCGCGTGCATGTCGGTGGCGGCGCTGTGGCGGTAGTTGAGCATCGCACTGAACAGCGGCGTCGGTGCCGCCACCCCGCTGCAGCGCTGGGCCAGCGCCAGGGAGGCGTGCTCGTGATCGAGCAACGCGGTGAGCCGTTCGTGAGTGGCCTGGATCGCGGCGCGCACGCCTTGCCCGCCCACATCCACGCGCAGCGGCAAGGTGTTGATGAACATGCCCAACGCACGCTCACCGCCCTCGCCCGCGCCCATGCGGCCGAGCATCACGGTGCCGAACACCACCGACTCGCGGCCGGACACCACCCCGAGCACGCGGGCCAGCGCCAGGTGCATCAGGCTGGCGACACCCACGCCCAGCGGGCGCGCCAGGCTGCGCAGGCGCAGGCTGAGGGCGTGGTCCACCGGGATGCGCGCCTCATCGATGCCCAGGCCATCGCCCTGCACGTCCTGCAGGCCGAAGGGCAACGTCGGTTCGTCAATGTCGGCGAGCATGTCGCGAAAGAACGCTTCATGCGCCTGCTCGCTGACACCGTGGCGCACCTGGGCGATATAGCTGCGAAACGCCACCGGCTGTGCGGCCAGGGCCTGCTGGCCGGCCAGATACAGCTGGATCTCTTCGCGCACCCCGTCGAGGGCGGTGTGGTCGAGGATGGTGTGGTGGAACAGCAGCATCGCCACCACGCGCTGGTTGGCCGGGTCGTCGGCGAACACCAGGCGCAGCAACGGCGCCTGGCCCAGGTCCATGCGATAGGTACGCGCGTCGTAGCGCGCAAGCAACTGGGCCAGGCGGTCGGCGCCGTCCAGCTGCGCCTCTTCACAGACCAGGGTTGCCTTGCGCCACACCACTTGCAGCGGCTCGTCGAGGCGCTCCCAGGCCATCGACGTGCGCAGGATGTCGTGACGGTCGATGACCCATTGCAGCGCTTGGGTGAAGCTGTGCAGACGGGCGCGGCTGTCGAACACGAACTGCGCGTGCAGCACGTAGGGATCACCCTGCTGCGCCGAAAGATGGTGGTAGAGCATGCCTTCCTGGAGCGGCGCCAGCGGGTAGATATCCTGCACATTCGCCGCACCGCCGGGGATCGCCGCGACGATACGGTCGATGGCCGGCTGGTCGAGGCTGACCAGCGGCAGCATATCCGGGGTGATGCGATAGGCCGGGCTCGACCAGTCGCCACCCTGCGCCGCGACCCACTCAAGCAGTTGGGGTTTGTGCACGATCAGTTGATCCCACAGCGCGTCATCCAGCGCTTGGTCATCGCCCAGGACGATCAGGTCGCCGTCTTCAGTTTGCAGACGGATCGCATGGGTGGAGATCGCTGCCAGTAATTCGCTGAACTGCATGGGGAAACCTGCCTGATATGTCACGGTTGAAGAGAATGTCCGTATTCAGTTGCCGCTAGGATCGGCGCAGCCGGGGGCCTGGAGAGGCTTCCCGACAGGCTTGGAAAATTAAGGGATTTGTGCGGCGGGGGGTGACATGGGAAGCGGGGACAAGCGAAGTGGGGGATCGTTCCCACGTGCGTGGGAACGATCGGTGATCTAGTTGTGTGCTACCAGTCTCCTCCCAGCCCCAGCAGCCCCAGAATCCGGCGTCGCAGGTCGACCAGATACGGATCATCCCGATGCCGTGGGTAGGGTCGTTCGATGGTCAACTGCGCCTGGATTTTCGCCGGGCGATCACTGAACACGATCACCCGGTTGGCCAGCAGCAGCGCCTCTTCCACGTCATGCGTCACCAGCAGGGCCGTGTAGCCCTGGCGCTGCCACAACGCGATGAGTTCCTTTTGCATGGTGATGCGGGTCAGCGAATCCAGCTTGCCCAGCGGCTCATCGAGGATCAGCAGCCGTGGCTGATTGACCAGTGCACGAGCCAGGGCCACTCGTTGTGCCATGCCGCCGGAAAGCTGCCGGGGATAGGCGCGGGCGAACTGGCTGAGGCCAACTTTTTCCAGGGCTTCGTCCACCTTGGCCGCGTGGCGTTTGAGCAGGCCTTGAGCTTCCAGGCCAATGGCGACGTTGTCCCAGACACGCCGCCAGGGGTAGAGCGTGGGGTCCTGGAACACCACCACGCGGCTGGGGTCGGGCCCGGTGATGGGCTGACCGTCGGCCAACAGCCTGCCGGCATCCGCCGGTTCCAGCCCGGCCACCAGGCGCAGCAAGGTGGACTTGCCGCAGCCGGAGGGGCCGAGCAAGGCGACGAATTCCCCCGGCGCCACGTCCAGCGACACCCGTTCCAGCACCGGCAAGTGCTGGCCGTCCAGGGCGAAGCCATGGCTGAGGTTTTCAATGCGCAGCGCGAGGCCCGTCGACGCTGCTGTCGCCTGTGCCAGCGCTACCATTTCATGGCTCCTTTCTGCCAGGCCAACAAGCGATCACGGACCAGGAACAAGGCGCTGATCAGCCCCGAACAGGCCAGTGCCATGATCAGCAAGGCGGCGTACATATTCGCGTAGGCGGCCCAGCCTTGGGCCCATTGCAGGTACCAGCCGATACCGGATTTGACGCCCATCATTTCCGCCACCACCAAAGTCGAAAACGACGCGCCCAGCCCCATGAACAGGCCGACGAACACATGGGGCAGCGCGGCCGGAATCGCCACCTTGAAAATCAGGAAGCCCTGCTTGGCGCCCAGTGTTCGGGCTACGTCGTAATAGGCCTTGTCGACACTGGAAACGCCTGACCAGGTCAGCACGGTGACCGGAAACCAGGTGGCCAGGGCGATCAAAAACACGCTGGCGCTCCAACTGCTGGGGAACAGGAAAAAGCACAGCGGCAGCAACGCCGTGGACGGCACCGGGCCAAGGATGCGCAGCACCGGGTGCAGCCAGTAGCCAATGCGGGTTGACCAACCGATGGCGACGCCCGCGATAAAGCCGGTGATCGCGCCCACGGCCACCCCCGAACCGAGCAGCAATGCCGAATGCAGCAGACTGTCGGCCAACCGTGCGTAGTCTTCGACGTACACCGCGAGCAAGGCCTGGGGCGGCGCGAAGAATGGCACCGGCAACAGCGCCAGCTTGGCCGTGAGCAGCTCCCACAGGCCGAGCAGCAGCGGCAATGCGATCAGCCACGGCGTGGCATTGCGCAGGCGCAACTGCAGTTTCGACAGCGTGCGGCCCAGCAGGCTCACGGCACTGAATACAACCGCTACGCCCACGCAGAGACTGGCCAGGCCCTGGGTCATCGGCCAATTGCGCGTCGCGTTCGGCCAGTAGCTGATCAGCAGTGCTACGCCGACCCAGGCTGACACGACGGCCGCGCCCCGCCAGCCGACCTTGAGCGCCACGCGGGGGTTGAGGGCGGTGGTATCAACTGAAGACATCGGCGGTGATCTCCTTGGCGAACTCCACCGGGTCGGTGCTCTTGTTGATCACTTCGACGGTTTTGAGATCGGTGATGTAGGTGGTGATTTCCTCGGTCAAGGCTGTACCGACCGCGTGATGCCCGTGGGTGTGATCGTGAAGGATCGCCTGCACTTCTTCGGTGGACGTATTCAGCGCATAGGCCTGGAAACCTTTGGCGACGGCTTCGGGGTTTTGTACCGAATAATCATGCGCTTCGAGGATCGCTTGGGTCAGGGCCGCGACCACGCGCTTGTCCTCGCGCACCAGCTTGCCGGTGACGCCGACCACACAGCAACTGAGGTTGGCGTATTCCTCCACCAGGTTGGTGGACAGCTCGCGCGCCACGCCGGATTTGATCAGGCGGTACATGAATGGGTCGCTGCCGCTGACCGCCTGCACTTCGCCGCGCTCCAGCGCAGTGCCGAGCAGGTCGGCCGGATACAGGCGCCACTCAACGTCGCGCACCGGGTCCACGCCATGTTTTTTCAGCAGGATCGAGAAAAAATTGCGGTCTGGACTGGCCATGTCCGTAACGCCGATGGCCTTGCCCTTGAGGTCTTCGAGCCGGCTCACGCCGCCGTTCGCCGCACTGAGCAGACGCAGGCAACCGCCATGGGTGCCGGCGGTGAGCTTGACATCGAAGCCTTGCTCCAGCGCCTTGAGCCAGCGCAGCGCCATGCCCACGCCGGCGTTGGCCTTGCCGGTGGCGATGGCTTCGAGCAGCACTTCGGTGGAGTTGCCGAAGTTGACCAATTCAACGTCCAGGTTGTGTTTGGTGAAGAAGCCCTGGCCGTGAGCGATTACCACCGGTGCCAGGCACACGGCGTTGAGGTTGACCGCCAGTTTCAGCTTGCGTGGTGCGTCGAGGCGGATGAACTCACCGGTGCCGGTGGGTTCCTGCGGTGTGCCATGACCGGCGTGCGCGTCGGTAGCAAACACCAGGCGCGGCAACGACAGGCCGGCCAGGGTGAGGCCGGCCATGCCGAGCAAGCGGCGACGGGTCAAAGGGTCGAAAGCAGCCATGCGCGGTATTCCTTTTTCTAAAGTGAGGGTGGCGAGGGTTTCAGGCGTCCAGTTCGGCCAGGCCCAAGTGCTCGCGCAACGTCGAGCCTTCGTAAGCGGTTCGGAACAAGCCTTTGCGTTGCAGATGAGGAATCACACTCTCGACAAATTCGCTGAACGACCCCGGCAGGTACCCCGGCGACACCACGAACCCGTCGCAACCGCCCTGCTCGAACAGTTCGGCCAATTGATCGGCGATCTGTGCGCCCGTGCCCACCAGTTGCGGCACGCGCACGCTGCTCGCAAAGATGCGGCCCAGTCGTTCCAAGGTAAGCTCGGCGCCTTGCATCAGCAGTTTTTCAGCCGCCGCCGCATGCACCAGCGGCGAACGAGCGACCTCAGCCAAGGTGGCGCTCAGGGCAAACGGCGAGAGGTCGACATTCAGTTGCGAAGCCAATGTGACCAGGCCCAGTTCGGGCCGCGCCAGGGCATTGTGGCGGTCGCGCTTGGCGCGGGCTTCGGCTTCGCTGCCGCCAATGAACGGCATCACCGCCGTGAGGACTTTGCAGCTGTCGGCGTCGCGGCCTTGTTGTACCACCTGAGCCCGCACGTCATCGCGAAAGGCACGCATGGCCGCCAGGTGCGGGTGGATGGTGAAAATCGCTTCAGCCCAGCGCGCCCCGAAACGACGACCGCGCCCCGACGAACCAGCCTGGATCAGCACCGGCCTGCCCTGGGGCGTGCGCGGGATATTCAGCGGGCCTTCGACCTTGAACCACTCGCCCTGATGCTGCACCGAATGGATCAGCTCGGGGTCGGCCAACACGCCCTTTTCGCGATCCAGCTTGAGCGCGTCCTTGCCCCAGCTGTTCCACAGCTTTAACGCCACTTCGACGAACTCGTCGGCGCGGTCGTAGCGCAGGTCGTGCTCCAAGTGCTTGGCCTTGCCGAACAGGCGCCCCTCGCTGTCGTTCATCGAAGTGACGATATTCCACGCGGCGCGGCCTTTGGACAGGTGATCGAGGGTGGCGAATTCGCGAGCGATATGCGCCGGCTCGTAGTAGGTGGTGGAACGCGTCGCGCCCAGCCCCAGCTTGCGGGTCTGGCCTACCAGATAAGACAGGATCGGCAGCGGGTCCAGGCGTGTGGCGTCCTGGGCGCCATAGCGCAAGGCAAACTCCCGTGAGCCGCCCATCTGGTCGCCCACCGCCAAGCGATCGGCGAAGAACAGGAAGTCGAACAGGCCCTCTTCCACCACCTTGGCGATGCGTGCGTAGTACTCGGGATCGAGGTAGTTGCCAACGGTTTGCGGGTGGCGCCACACGGCGTGGCTGTGAACCACCGGCCCGCTCAACAAGAAAGCCGATAGGTGAATCTGGCGGGATGCGGTCATGACGGGCCTTCGAGCAAAAGTGCGCGATTGATTATATTGGCCGTCAATAATTATGAAAGAACCCTATAATTCTATGGATATGCCAGATTGCTCGAAAGGCTGGAAAAGTGCCCTAAGCTCAGATCGAAAGAGTATTTATCGAACGGTTTTCAGATCATTAAGCTGGGCCCTCAACTAGAAGATCGAGCTCACCATGTCCCTCCGTTATCCTTTCGCTGCTGCTTTCGGGTTGCTAGTGCTGAGCGTTGCGCCGAGCGCCCCTGCCCAGGAAACCGTACGTATCGGTTATCAGAAATCCTCGACCCTGATCACCCTGTTGAAAACCCAGGGCACCCTGGAAAAAGCGCTGAAGGCCGATCACATCGACGTCAGCTGGCATGAGTTCCCCAGCGGGCTGCCCTTGCTGGAAGCACTGAATGTGGGCAACGTCGATATAAGCGCCGATGTGGCCGATACCGTGCCGATCTTCGCCCAGGCGGCCCAGGCCAAGCTCACCTATTTCGCCCAGGAAGCGCCCTCGCCCGCAGCCCAGGCCATCGTGGTGCGCAAGGACTCGCCGATCCAGCAACTGGCGGACCTCAAGGGTAAAAAAATCGCAGTGACCAAGGCTGCCGGGGCTCACTACCTGTTGATCGCCGCCTTGAACAAGGCCGGCCTGGCCTTCTCGGATATCGAGCCGGCATACCTCTCACCGGCAGACGGTCGCGCCGCGTTCGAAAACAACAAGGTGGATGCCTGGGTGACCTGGGAACCTTTCCTCACCAGCGTGCAGCGCCAATTGCCGACGCGCACGCTGGCGGACGGTACCGGGCTGGCCAGCTACAAGCGTTATTACCTGACGGGCACGCCCTACGCCCAGGCCCATCCCGAGGTATTGAAAGCGGTGTATGCACAGCTGGAACAGGCCGGCCAATGGGTAAAAACCCACCCGCGGGACGCAGCGAAAGTACTCGGGCCGTTGTGGGGCAACCTGGATGAGGCGACGGTGGAAGCGGCGAATGCGCACCGCAGTTACCAGGTGCAACCGGTGACGCTGGAGCAGTTGGGTGAACAACAGAACATTGCCGATGCGTTTTTCAAGGCCGGGTTGTTGCCCAGGGCCGTGGACGCCAAGGCTGTGCAGACCTGGCAGCCGTGAAAAAGTAATCTGTGGCGAGCGTGCTCCCGCTGGACTGCGCAGCAGGCCTATTGTTTGGTGCCGCTTCGCGGCCCAGCGGGAGCAAGCTCCCTCGCCACAGGGGGATGTTTGCCTGATCAGCCCCGGGGCCGCCAGCTTTTTTAGCGCTGCGCGACACCCGTGCCAAACCGCCGAATCGCCAGGCAATACCCCACCAACGCAAGCGCCGCCAGCAAGCCGCCCGCCGCGCCGATCCAGGCGAAGCCAAAGTGGCTGCCGACCCAGCTGCCCATCAGCGCGCCGCCGCCGATGCCGATATTGTAGATCCCGGAAAACATCGCCATCGCCACATCCGTAGCATCCGGCGCGAGCACCAGCACCTTGGACTGCATCGCCAGGCCGAAGCCCATGATCGCCATGCCCCAGAAAATGCTCAGCACCACCAGATAGGATTCGGCGCCGCTCAACGGCAGCATCAGCGCCAGGCAGGCCGCAAGCAGGAACACGCAACTGATCGCGAACACATGCGGGTTGAAACGATGCACCAGGCTGAACAGCAGCGAGCCGATGATGCCGGCGCCGCCGAACACGAGCAGGATCAGGGTGACCGCACTGCCGCCCAGGCCGGCAACGCCTTCGACGAAGGGTTCGATGTAGCTGTAGGCGGTGAACTGTGCTGTGACGGTCATCGCGGTCAGCACGTAGAGCGCCACCAAGGCCGGGCGCTTGAACAGCAACGGCAGGCTGCGCAGGGAGCCGGAGTTCTGGCTCGGCAGCGGCGGCAAGGTGCGCGCCAGCCAGAACACTAGCGCCGCCGCGAACGCGGCGATCACCAGGAACGTGGTGCGCCAGCCCATGGCCTCGCCTAACAGACGGCCCAGGGGAATGCCCAGCACCATCGCCAGGGAGGTGCCGGTGGCGAGCAGGCCAAGGGCTTGCACCTGCTTGCCCACCGGTGCCAGGCGCACCGCCAGCGACGCGGTGATCGACCAGAACAGTGCATGGGCCAGGGCGATGCCGATACGGCTGACCATCAGCAGGCCGAAGCTGGTGGCCACACTGGACAGGATATGACTGGCGATAAACAGGCCGAACAGCACAATCAGCAATTTGCGCCGTTCAACGTTACGCGTGAGCAGCATCACCGGCAACGAGGTCAGCGACACGATCCACGCATAGATGGTCAGCATCAGGCCGACGCTGGCGACGGGCATGTCAAAGCTGGCGCCGATGGCGCTGAGCAGGCCGACCGGCACGAATTCGGTGGTATTGAACACAAACGCGGCCAGCGCCAGGGCGATGACCGGTTGCCAATTGGCTTGAGGGGTTGCGGCTGAAAGGCTCATTGACGGGCGAGGTACTCTGACGGTGATCAAACGGCCGCGCCGAACAGGCGGGGCCGTTGAACATTCTATAGGTTTCTCGCGCAGCTGTTGGCGCCGATCCCGCCCGGTTATCGCCGAGCCACTGCGTGCATTTGTCGCAGGGGAGAGTTTCGTCAATCGGCGCGGCGTTAACTTGAGGCTATTTGCTCGTCGATAAACTGACTCACGGATCCACCTGCGTCATCAACTCGGGAATGCTTTCCGGCCGCTTGGCATAGCGCTGGGCCAATGCCGCGCACACCATCAGCTGGATCTGATGAAACAGCATCAGCGGCAGGATCAGCACACCCATGGTCGCCCCGGCGAACAGCACCTGGGCCATGGGCACGCCGGTAGCGAGGCTTTTCTTCGAGCCGCAGAACAGGATGGTGATGCGGTCTTCCTGGTTGAAGCCGAACGCTTTGCCCAGCAGTGCGGACGCCACCAGCACCAGCGCCAGCAACACGCAGCACGCCACCACCAGCCCACCCAGCTCCCACAGGGGAATCTGCTGCCAGATACCTTCGTTGACCGCTTCGCTGAAGGCGCCGTAGACCACCAGCAGGATCGAACCCTGGTCGACGAACCTGAGCCAGGCTTTATTGCGCCCGACCCAATCACCGATCCAGCGCCGGGCGATCTGGCCGGCGACAAACGGCAGCAGCAGCTGCACGCTGATCTTCAGGATTGCGTCCACCGTTGAGCCGCCATCGCCGTGCACGTTGAGCAGCAGGGTCACCAGCAACGGCGTCAGGAAGATCCCGAACAGGCTGGAGGCCGCTGCGCTGCAGATCGCCGCCGGAATGTTGCCGCGCGCCAGGGAGGTGAAGGCAATCGCCGATTGCACGGTGGCCGGCAGCGCGCAGAGATAGAGCATGCCCATGTACAGGTCGTTGCCGATCAGCGGCGACAGCACGGGTTTGAGCGCCAGGCCCAGCAGCGGAAACAGCACGAAGGTCAGGCTGAACACCAGCAGGTGCAGGCGCCAGTGCCCGGCCCCGGCGACGATAGCCTGGCGCGACAGCTTGGCGCCGTGCAGGAAAAACAGCAGCGCAATGGCCAGGTTAGTGACCCAGCCGAAGGCCACGGCGGTCTGGCCGCTGGCCGGTAGCAGGGAGGCCAGGATCACCGTGGCGATCAGGGTCAGGGTGAAGTTGTCGGGCAGGAAACGTGGACGGGTCATAAGCAAGTTTTCCAGGGGTTGCCAAGAGCATGTCGGCGACTCTAACGTAACCACCTGCTACCGACTAACGCCAATGAGCCAGTAAATGCCGCCCAAAGGACATGACAAAACCGTCCGACGCACTGTGCCCGGGCTGCCCAGCCTGCCGCGGCCGGTGTACGGGCGCACCGAATCGTTGCCCAATCGTGCGCTGACGCGCCGGCACAGTCACCCATGGGTGCAGCTGTCCTATGCGATTTCCGGGGTGCTGGAGATCCAGACCAGCGCCGGCCGTTTCGTTGCGCCACCCCAGCGTGCGGTATGGATTCCGGCGGGCATGCCTCATCGCGTGTACAGCTCGCCCCACACCGAAATGCGCAGCCTTTACCTGGATTGCCGCGTCACCACCTGGGCGGCCGAGCGCTGCCAGGTGCTGGCGGTGAGCAGTCTGTTGCGCGAATTGATCCGCAGCTTCAGTGAACTGCCGGTGGAATATGCCGAGGACGGCCCCGACGGCCGGCTGGCCCAAGTGGTGCTGGACCAACTCGCCGCAGCGCCCCAAGTGGACTTGATGTTGCCCTTGCCCCATGACCCCCGCCTGCGCCAGATTTATCGCAGCCTGAACCTGCACCCGGAGCAACAGACCACCTTGGGCGAGTGGAGCCGCAAGCTGGGGGTGAGCGAAAAAACCCTCAGCCGTCTGTTTCTCGCTGACACCGGGCTGACGTTCCGCGCGTGGCGCCAGCGCCTGCGACTGCTCAGCGCCCTGCCCGCCCTGGAACGAGGCGAACGGGTGACGGATGTGGCGCTGGGCTGTGGTTATGAATCGACGTCGGCGTTTATCAATGCGTTTCGTCAGCAGTTCGACGCTACACCCGGTGAATTCTTCCGCTGATCCTTGTTCAATCAGCCATGCCAGGTATTCAAATAATCCCCAAACACGCGCTCGGCTGGTATTGTGCCGCGCTTTGAAAGACCGCTACCGACTTGCGAGGAAATGGACGTTGAACACTGACGATAAAATGACCGGAGACCTGTTCGAGGTTGATAAACGCCTGTCACTCAAGCCTGTGGTGGACTTCAACGCCTACCTGCGCAGTGCATTTGGCGACGGCCCGTGCACCTGCATTCGTTGCAGCGCCAGCGGTGGCGATGAAACCGGTTATGCGTTCCAGCACACGTTTGATTTCGACGGCAAGCCCACGCACCGCCGCTTCGCCTCCACGGCAGGCAGTGACGTGCTGATGGCACTGAAGAAAGCCTGGTTGTCGTACACCAAGGCGGAATTGCCGCTCAGCGGTGTGTTGGCGCTGGAGACGGTGAAGGAGTTTGTCGAGCCGCAGTTGCACAAGCGCGTGGCGCCCCTGCTATTGGCCAGCGGGTTGGTGAAGGATGTCGATAACCAATTGCACGTTCAGCCACAAGCATTGACTTGAACGCGCTTCAAATGTGGGAGGGGGCTTGCCCCCTCCCACATTGGTTTTGTATTAGCAGATTACAAGCCGGGAACGCCTTGCACCCGGGTCTCAGGCGTCAGTTCTTCCAGCGGCTCGGTCAACGGCCGATCACTGATCCCCGGCAGCAGGATCACCTTGCGGCACTCTTCCTCGGCTTTATCAAACAGTTCATAGCCCCGCGCGGCCTGTTCCAGGGACAGTCGATGGGTAACGATTGCCTCGGGATTCAAGTGCCCGAGTTCAATATGCTCAAGCAATTGCGGCAGGTAGCGCTGCACATGGGTCTGGCCCATCTTGAAGGTCAGGCCCTTGTCGAACGCGTCGCCGAACATGAAGCCGTGGATGAAACCGGCGTACACCCCGGCCACGCTGACCACGCCGCCACGGCGCACCGCGGCGATGCACTGGCGCAGGGCCTTGCCGCTGCTGCCTTCGATTTTCAAGGTAGTGAGGATGGTTTCCGTGGTGCTGCCCTTGGCTTCGAAACCCACCGCATCCACCACGCCGTCGACACCGCGCATGCCGGCGGTCTGGCGGATGATGGTGTCGGCGGGGTCATCGTCTTCTTCGAAGTTGATCGGGATCACGCCGTACATCTTTTGCGCGTAGGCCAATCGATAGGGATGGTCGTCGACCATGAAAATCTGTTCGGCGCCAAGCATCTGCGCGCACGCCGCGCTGAGCAAACCCACGGGGCCGGCGCCGTAAATCGCCACGCTGGAGCCTTTGCCGATACCGGCGTTGGTCACTGCCTGCCAGGCCGTGGGCAGGATGTCGGTGAGGAACAGCACCTTTTCATCCGCCAGCACGCCGGGCACCTTGAACGGCCCGGCGTTGGCCTTGGGCACACGCACCAGCTCGGCCTGGCCGCCGGGAATGCCGCCGTACAGGCGGCTATAGCCGAACAACGCGGCGCCTGGTGGGATCGCCTTTTTATTCAGGATCGCACCGCGTCCGTCGTTGGTGGTTTCGCAGGCGGCGTACTGTTGCAACTGGCAGAAGAAACAATCGCCACAGGCAATCACGAAGGGAATCACCACGCGGTCGCCGCGCTGCACCGCCGTCACTGCCGGGCCGGTTTCTTCAACGATGCCCATGAACTCGTGCCCGAAAATGTCGCCATGCTCCACCGTCGGGATCTTGCCTCGGTACAGATGCA
The DNA here is from genome assembly GCF_003851685.1 of Pseudomonas sp. R5-89-07. Classification (NCBI taxonomy): domain Bacteria; kingdom Pseudomonadati; phylum Pseudomonadota; class Gammaproteobacteria; order Pseudomonadales; family Pseudomonadaceae; genus Pseudomonas; species Pseudomonas sp. R5-89-07. The sequence goes on from NZ_CP027727.1 coordinate 3,495,408, forward strand.
GGTCCGAACCGCAGATCGCGGTGGCGGTGACGCGTAAAATGATGTCGTCGGGCTGCTCAATGATCGGGTCAGGCACCGTCTCGACCTGGACTTTGTGGGCGCCTTGGTAAGTCATCGCGCGCATGCTCTGCACTCCTGTGGTTGGGCTTACTACTTAAGGGCGCGCGCAGTGCGTGGGTGTTCCCTCAACCTGCAGCGGCAACCGATAAATGGTCGCCGCGACTCTGGGCCAACAGCCCATCCACCACGCGGCACAGACCGCCCAACGCATCGGCGCCGGCGGCCCGCGCATCGGCATACCAACGCAACTGCTCGACCGCACTGTTACCTCGCAGCAGAAGCGTGTGAAGGATGTCGAACAACGGCCGTTCACCCGTGGCGTCGGCCGTGTCGGCGAACGTCTGGCGAGCGCGCTGCAGCCACTGTTGCGCATTGCCCAAGGTGCCTGAAGCGTCCAGCGCAAAGGTGCCGGCTGCGCCGAAGCGCTTGGCTTGCCAGCGGTTTTCCTTGAGCAGCCAACGCGCTTCGGGGGTGAAACCCGCACCGGGGCGCTGCATCGCGCAGGCATAACTGACCATCACGCGAAAAAAAGTCGCCAGGGCCAGGCCATCCTCCAGCCGGGGGCAGGCGTCGGTCATGCGCAGCTCAAGGGTGGGGTAGCGCGCCGAGGGGCGAATGCCCCACCAACCATTGCCATCGGCGTCGATTGCGCCCATGCGCTGCAACAGTGCCAGATAGCGCTGATACGCCTGCCAATCGGCGAAATGTTCCGGCACGCCCATGCGCGGCCACTCATCGCAGGCGGCTTGGCGGTAGCTCATAAAGCCCGTGGGCGCACCGTTCCAGAAGGGTGAGGAACAGCTGAGCAACAGCAATAACGGCAGCCAGGGCGAGACCTCGTTCATCACCGCGATGCGATCGATACCGGTCGGCACCTCGACATGCACATGCAAGCCACACAACACACTGCGCCGCGCCACGTACTGCACTTGTTCGAACAATTGCCGGAAGTGCACCTGCTCGGTGGGCCGCTGCTCACGCCAATCGGCCAAAGGATGGCTGCCGGCGCAGAGCACGCTCAAGCCGAAGTCAGCCAAAGCCTGCGCCAGGTTGCAGCGCACGGTTTGCAGGTGCACGGCTGCTTCGGTACTGGAGTGGAATACGGGTGAAGCGGCCTCTATCTGCCCTTGGAACATCTCATGGTTAAAGCCATCACCGATAGCGCCCCGGCAGGCCGCCAGCACGGCCGCCGTGGGTTCGGCCAGCATCTGGCGAGTGTGCAGGTCGGTAATGAAATACTCCTCTTCGACACCGAAGGCGAGCATGAGCGTTCAGCGTAGGCGAGTGACGGTGAGCGCCACCACGGCGATCCGCTCGACGCGTTCATAACCGGGCTTATCGAGTTCTTCGCCGAAGACGTCAGGGTCCAGTTCCCGATAGGTCCAGCCATAGGCGTCGCTGGCCAGCAGCGGCTTGACCGCCTCCAGGAAAGGGTCGCCGCCCGCCACCATGGCCACACCGGTATACAGCACCAGGCTACCGCCAACCGCGAGGCGCCCGAGGGATTCGCTGACGATACGCACCGACAGCTGTTCGCCCAGCGCGCCGCCGCCATGGCGGTAGGCGCGCTGGCGGTCGTCATTCATGTACGGTGGGTTTGCGACGATCAGGTCGAATTCGCCCTCGACGCTGGCCAGCACGTCACTTTGATACACGCTCACATTTGCCAGGCCGGCCAGCTCGGCGTTCACCGCGGTGAGGCGCAAGGCGCGGGGGTTGATGTCCACCGCCAGCACCTCGGCGTCTTGCCGCGCATGGGCGATGACCAGCGCGCCGACACCGGCTCCGCAGCCAATGTCTACCGCGCGTTTAACCGGCTCGAAACGCTGCTGCAGATAAGCTTGGATCACTTGGGCGAATCGATAACTGTCGGGGCCGAAAAACACCGCGTCCGCCTCGACGGTGGGAAAAGGCGAATGGGCAAACAGCAAATCATCCAGGCTCGACCAGCGCACCGTGCTGCGCCACAGGGCGTCGTGTTTTTCGATCACCTCGGCCTGCTGCAACTCGTCACGAAACGCTTCAGGCAACAGCTCATTGTCGAACGGCATGGACCAGCCGAAGACATCGCGCAGATTCATCGCCAGAGGTGTCCCCAGGCGTCGATAGACGCGCTCGTGGGTCAATGGCGTGGGCGTGATGAAGCGGTAGCCGCTCTCCCTCAAGCCTCGACCGAGGTTCAGCAAGGCACGATCAGCCAATTGTTGGGCAGACATGAAAGACTTCCTTAGCGCAGGCGCGCGCGCAGTTGGATAAAACGGCGGGTAGCGTATAGGCCTGCGGGGCTGCAATGGCGCCGCGCCGACATCCACGGGATCAGCGTGCCCAGCTGTTGTTCATCGGGCAGGTTCCACAATGAATCGGCAAGGGCCTGGGTGTCCGGATCGGCCGGCCGATGCTGTTCACGAGAAAAACGGCTGCCGCGCCCCGGCCGTACCGGCGGTACGCGCTGGGTGCCGATCCAGTCACCGGCGATCCAGTCATGCAGCACCTGTTTTTCGTAACCGCTGAACACGCCGAACATCGCGGCGCCCGCGCCCTCGATCAGCTGCCAGAAGCGGCTTTCGGAGGGCTCCTGGTTGCGTTTGATCCAGCCTTTGTCTTCCATCGCCTTGAGGAAATCTGCGATCTGCCCGGGCTTGGCCAGCCATTGGTTGACGGTCTTGCCTTCAAAGCGGCAATAGTCCGAATGCATGTGCTGGCCAAAGGTGCGCTTGCGCTCGAGCATGGCCACCACTTCTTCCTGCAGATCGAACTGTTCGATCACCGCAGTGGTGCCTGGGCCGAGGTCGTTGAGGCGGTAGCCAGCGGCGACACGACGGTAGAAGTCTTCCCTGCCCTCGCCCAGCGGCAGCAAGTTCAACACCGACTGCGCGGCTTTGCTGGCGTGGCCGCTGCTGGCGTTGTCGATGGTCACATGAAGGGTGAAGTAATAGGGGTCGATGCCCAGCTCGCTCAGCTCGTACGCGGTGATCAACAGGTGTAGCGGCAACTGCTCGTAGCCGAGGTTGTAGCCGATGATCTCCGGCAGAAACTCATCGGCGCACAGGCCCAGGGCCAGTTGCAGGGCGCCTTGCAGATAGTGGTCATCCTCAAGCCCCGCCTCGCTGTCGGCGTCGTGCTCGCTGAGCAGCTTGCGATAGATCACCACGTGGTTCTGTGCGGCCTCGCCGTCGCCCAACTCTTCGAGGTAGGTGGTGAGCAGGCCGTCGAAACGCTGGTCCTGCCAATAGTGCAGCAGGCCGTAGAGCCAGGCGCCGTCCACCTGTTTGGTCGGCGCCACGCGTTGCAGCACATACAAGGCGTGGGCCTTGTTGTGGAAGTAGCGACGGGGGCGGCCTTGCTGGCGTTGCTCCAGGTACTCGGCGTACGCCTGGGCTACGGCAGCGCAACGCTGTTCGACCCAGGCCGGCAGTTGTTCGGGCGAATCGGGCAGGTCGCTGGCGGTCGTTTCTACCTGGGCCAGTTGGTCCTGCAGGTATTCCCGCGCCAGTTCCATGGCGTCCGGCGATTCACCATACAACTGTTGGTAGACCCGTTGATGGCGACCATGGGCCGCGTCAGTGACAGAGGCCGGTTGGCCCGACAGCGCTGTAAGGAGTGTCATGGTGGCAGTTTCCGCAAAGTCCGTTACAACGGACCACCCTGCTAGGCGGCCCCGCAAAAGCGCTTTGAACCACGCGCTTATAGAATGCAGAACCTTGGAGGGTGCGAAAAATTCAAATGGTGTTGGGAAAGGAGGGATAAGCGGTCGCAATGTATTGCTAGTGACGCCTTTCACCGAGAGGATGCGAGGTTCGGGAAAGCCTCAAGGATATTCTTGCCGGGCGTGTAATACGTTGACGATCTCGATCCGTTCTGCGGACACTCGATACACCAACACATAATTCGGGTGAACGACGACCTCCTCGGCACACGACCATTCGGATACAGATAAGGATGCTCCGTCAATGGCAAAGGCGCACCTTCAAGGCGGGTCTTGAGGCGTCGTGCAGCGCCAGGGTTTTGTGCTGCGATAAAAGTCACGATTTCAATCAGGTCGCTGATGGCCTCATCAAGCCAAACAACGGGCAGCATCAGACTTTCGCCCTCTGTTTACGCTCCGCTTGCTGAATGATCGCTTCAACCCTCGCCATGACTTCATCATGAGGCACGCCGGGGCCGGGATTGGTCAGGCTTTTTTCGACTTTTTTACGAAACCAGAGATCATGGCTACTCGCCTGCTCTTCGGTTTCAAACTCCGAAACAACTGGGGAAAGTGGAACAGCCATCAGGTCACCTCCTGTATGAACGTTCAGCAGTTTAGTCGCAACCCGGCGGGCTGTCTTGAACCACCAGATGAAATGCAGGCGAGCTTACCCGCAAGATTAAAAATGGCACGCAAGGTTCCGTTCTGTTTCAAGTGATGTGGGAGAGGGCTTGCCCCCTCCCACACTGGTACTCAGTGCATTGCGTAGCCCTATTACTTACGCGCTGCCTCCCACTGCTTGAGCAGGTCGTTGTAGTTCACGGTCTCGCCTTTGGGCTTCTCGTTCGCCAGTTTAGGCTTCGGCGCGCCAGGCTGGTCGAACCAGTATTGCGCGTCTCGCTCGGGGTTCATTTTCGGGCCGCACACCGGTTGAACCTTGGAGCGTTCCAGGCGCGTCATGATCGCGTCCTGTTCCTTGGCCAGGTTGTCCAGGGCCTGTTGCGGGGTTTTCTCGCCGCTGGCGGCGGCGGCGATGTTGCTCCACCACAGTTGCGCCAGGCGCGGGTAGTCCGGCACGTTGGTGCCGGTTGGGGTCCATTCGACCCGCGCCGGGCTGCGGTAGAACTCCACCAGGCCGCCGAGTTTGGGCGCCAGGTCGGTCATGGCCTGGGAGTTGATGTCGGACTCACGAATCGGCGTCAGGCCGACGATGGTCTTCTTCAGCGACACGGTTTTGGAGGTCACGAACTGAGCGTAGAGCCAGGCGGCGAGTTTCTGTTTCTCCGGCGTCGACTTGAGGAAGGTCCAGGAGCCTACGTCCTGATACCCCTTCTTCATGCCCTTCTCCCAATACGGCCCGACCGGCGACGGCGCCATGCGCCATTTCGGCGTGCCGTCGGCGTTGACCACCGGCAGGCCCGGTTTGGTCATGTCGGCGGTAAACGCGGTGTACCAGAAGATCTGCTGGGCGATGTTGCCCTGGGACGGCACCGGGCCGGATTCGGAGAAGGTCATGCCCGCCGCTTCCGGTGGCGCATAGGCTTTCATCCAGTCCACGTATTTCTGCGTGGCAAAGACGGCCGCCGGGCCATTGGTGTCGCCGCCGCGGGTAACGCTGGAGCCCACCGGGTGGCAGTCCTCCACGCGAATGCCCCACTCGTCCACCGGCAAACCGTTGGGCAGGCCCTTGTCGCCGCCACCGGCCATGGAGAACCAGGCGTCGGTGAAGCGCCAGCCCAGGGATGGGTCTTTCTTGCCGTAGTCCATGTGCCCGTAGATACGCTTTCCGTCGATTTCCTTGACGTCTTCGCTGAAGAATTTGGCGATGTCTTCATAGGCCGACCAGTTCACCGGCACGCCGAGGTCATAGCCGTACTTTTCCTTGAATTTGGCTTTAAGCTCCGGGCGCTCGAACCAGTCGGCGCGGAACCAGTAAAGGTTGGCGAACTGCTGGTCAGGCAACTGGTAGACCTTGCCGTCCGGGGCGGTGGTGAACGACAGGCCGATAAAGTCCTTGAGGTCCAGGGTTGGCGAGGTGAAGTCCTTGCCTTCGTTGGCCATCAGGTCGGTGATGGATTCGGTCTTGCCGTAGCGAAAGTGCGTGCCGATCAGGTCCGAGTCGTTGACCCAGCCGTCATAGATGTTCTTGTCGGACTGCATCTGGGTTTGCAGCTTTTCCACCACGTCGCCTTCCTGCAGCAGGTCGTGGGTCAGCTTGATCCCGGTGATTTCGCTGAAGGCCTTGGCCAGTACCTTGGATTCATACTCGTGGGTGGTGAGGGTTTCCGACACCACGTTGATCTTCATCCCACGGAACGGCTCGGAGGCCTTGATAAACCACTTCAATTCCTCCAGTTGCTGTTCGGCCGTGAGGGTAGACGGTTTGAACTCGCTGCCGATCCACTTTTTCGCCGCATCTTCATACGCATCGGCCCAGGCCGAAGCGCTCAAACCACTGAGGGCCAGTACGGCAGCCAATGAAATGCTATGTCGCAGCTTATTGTTTTTATTCAACATAGAGACCTCCTGGTTAATTTCGAACAGGGCTATCAGATGCCTCTCCCCTGTAGGAGCGAGCTTGCTCGCGAAAAACTCACAGACCCCGCGCACTACCAGGAGCACCGCGTTATCGTTGACGATTTTCGCGAGCAAGCTCGCTCCTACACGAAGGAGTCGGTGCTAGCCCCAGCGCATCACACTCAACAGCCACACCAGGGACAGCGCGGTCGCCACCCAGATGCTCCAGCCGGTGGCGCCGATTACCAGCAAATGCAGGTAGGCGCTGCCGAGAAGACCGATAAACAAACGATCACCACGGGTGGTGCTGATCGGCAGAAAACCCCGCCGAGGGATACTCGGCGAGCGCAACTCCCAGGTGGTCATGCCCGCCAGAATCAGCGCGATGCCGCCAAAGAACAGTGCAGTCGGGGTGGTCCAGGCCATCCATTCCATCGTCGATTCCTCTAGACCCGGCCCAGGGCAAAGCCCTTGGCCACGTGGTTACGAACAAACCAGATCACCAGCATGCCCGGCAGGATGGTCAACACCCCCGCCGCCGCCAGCACGCCCCAGTCGATACCCGAGGCCGACACCGTGCGGGTCATCACTGCCGCGATGGGCTTGGCGTTGACCGAGGTCAAGGTGCGCGCCAGCAACAGTTCGACCCAGGAAAACATGAAGCAGAAAAACGCCGTGACGCCGATGCCGGAACCGATCAACGGGATGAAAATTTTCACGAAGAACTTGGGAAACGAGTAGCCATCAATGTAGGCGGTTTCGTCGATTTCCTTGGGCACGCCGGACATGAACCCTTCAAGGATCCACACTGCCAGCGGCACGTTGAACAGACAATGGGCGAGTGCCACCGCGATATGCGTATCGAACAGGCCGATGGACGAATACAGCTGGAAAAACGGCAGCAGGAACACCGCGGGCGGCGCCATGCGGTTGGTCAGCAGCCAGAAGAACAGGTGCTTGTCGCCCAGGAAACGGTAGCGCGAAAACGCGTAGGCCGCCGGCAAGGCCACGCTCAGGGAAATCACCGTGTTCAAGCTCACGTAGTACAGCGAGTTGAGGTAGCCGGTGTACCAGCTCGGGTCAGTGAAGATCACCTTGTAGTTGGCCAGGGTGAAATCCTGCGGAAACAGCGTCAGCCCGCCGAGGATTTCGGTGTTGCTCTTGAACGACATGTTCAGCAACCAGTAGATCGGCACCAGCAGGAACAGGATGTAGATCAGTAATGGAACCAGCTTGCGCTTGCTCATGTTGGCGGCCTCAGCGGTTGGCGTCGGAGTGGGTCATGGCGGTGTAGAACAGCCAGGACACCAACAGGATGATCAGGAAGTACACCAGCGAAAATGCCGCCGCCGGGCCGAGGTCGAATTGGCCTACCGCCATCTGGGTCAAGGTCTGACTGAGGAAGGTGGTTGCATTCCCCGGCCCGCCGCCGGTGAGTACGAACGGCTCGGTGTAGATCATGAAGCTGTCCATGAAGCGCAGCATCACCGCGATCAACAGCACGCTTTTCATCTTGGGCAGCTGGATATGTCGGAACACCGCCCAGGCCGATGCGCGATCGATACGCGCAGCCTGGTAGTACACGTCCGGAATCGCCCGCAGCCCCGAATAGCACAGCAACGCCACCAGAGAGGTCCAGTGCCACACGTCCATCACCAGCACGGTGACCCAGGCGTCCATGGTGTTGGCCGCATAGTTGTAGCTGATGCCCATAGCGTTGAGGCTGTAACCGAGCAGGCCGATGTCGGCGCGGCCGAAGATCTGCCAGATGGTACCGACCACGTTCCACGGAATCAGCAAGGGGATCGCCAGCACGATCAACACCAGCGACGACCAGCGGCCCTTGGTCGGCATGGTCAGGGCGATGGCAATGCCCAGGGGAATTTCGATCAGCAGCACACAGGCCGAATAGATAAACTGGCGCAGCAGCGAATCGTGCAGGCGCGGGTCGAGCAGCACCTGCTTGTACCAGTCGGCGCCGACGAAGTAGCGGCTGGACTGGTCGAAAATATCCTGCACCGAGTAGTTGACCACCGTCATCATCGGGATCACGGCGCTGAACGCCACCAGCAGGAACACCGGCAGCACCAGCCACCAGGCCTTGTTGTTCTGCACCTTGTTCATGGCTGCACCTCCAGCAGGTAATCGTCGGCGTAGAGCATCAGCCATTGCGCGGGGAAGCTGATGCAGGCTCGGCCTTCGGGCACCGGTTTGTCTTCGGCCAGGCGCACTTTGAGCGTGGCGCCATCGAGGTCGAGGGTCATGATCTTGTAGGTGCCGAGGTCTTCAACGTGAGTGACGTCGGCCTGCAAGGCGTCAGGGTTGTGCTCGTCCCACACATGGATGAATTCCGGGCGAATACCCACCTGCAGCTTCTTGTAGTCGGTGGCGCTGAGGCGTTGCTGCAACGCCTCGGACAGCGGCAACAGCGTGTTGGCAAACCGCACCCCGCCCGCCTCGGCCTGCACCTCGATCAGATTCATCCCGGGGCTGCCGATGAAATAACCGACGAAGGTGTGGCTCGGCCGCTCGAACAATTCCCGCGGCGTACCGAACTGCACGATCTGCCCGCCGTACATCACCGCGATTTTATCGGCGAAGGTGGAGGCTTCAAGCTGGTCGTGGGTGACGTAGACCATGGTGATATTGAACTGCTCGTGAATCTGCTTGAGCTTGCGCCGCAGTTTCCATTTCAGGTGCGGGTCGATCACCGTCAGCGGCTCGTCGAACAGGATCGCCGACACGTCGTCGCGCACCAGGCCACGGCCCATGGAGACTTTTTGTTTTTCGTCGGCGGTGAGGTTGCGGGCTTTTTTGCTCAACAGGTTCTGCAGGTCGAGGACCTCGGCGATTTCCTGCACCTTGCTATGAATTTTCGCCTCGGCCATGCCCTGGTTGCGCAGGGGAAACGCCAGGTTATCGAACACCGTCATGGTGTCGTACACCACCGGGAACTGGAACACCTGGGCGATGTTGCGCTTTTCCGGGGTGAGGTCGTTGACCACCTGGGTATCGAACAGCACCTGGCCTTCGGAGGGGCTGAGCAGGCCGGAAATAATGTTGAGCAAGGTCGACTTGCCGCAGCCCGACGGGCCGAGCAAGGCGTAGGCACCGCCCTGCTCCCACACGTGGTTCATGGCGCGGATGGCGTAGTCTTCCGGGCCGCTCGGCGTAGGGCTGTAGCTGTGCGCCAGGTTCTGCAAGTGGATCTCGGCCATCAGGCAACCCTCGCGACACGGCGCCCGGGGGCCTGGACCAAACGGCCCTGGCCATCGAACACAAACAGTTTATGGGTGGGGATATACACGCGGATCGGCGCGTCGACGTCGTACTCATGCACCCCCGGCAGGTGCAGCACGAGCAGGAAATGTTCGCTGCGCACGTGCAGGAAGGTTTCCGAACCGCTGATCTCGGCGACTTCCACGGTTACCGCCAGCTCCAGGTCATCGTCGTTGCTGGGCACCAGGCTGATATGGCTGGGGCGCACGCCGAAGCGGAATTCACCTTCGCCGATGGGACGCAGGTCGACGTTGAGCGGGAAATGCACGAAGTTGGCGAAACTCACTTCATTGCCGCTGATGCGCCCCGGCATCAGGTTGATCGGCGGTTCGGAAAACAGCTCGGCAGCCAATACGCTTTGTGGCTGGTGATAGACCTCGGCGGCCTTGCCGCTCTGAATCACCCGGCCTTCGTGAAGAATGGTGGTGGTACCGCCCAGCGCCAGGGCTTCGTTGGGCTCGGTGGTGGCGTAGATTGCGATGGTGTGGCGCGCCTTGAACAGCTCGCGCATTTCCTGACGCAGTTCTTCGCGCAGCTTGTAGTCCAGGTTGACCAACGGTTCATCGAACAGGATCAGCTCGGCGTCTTTGACCAGCGCCCGGGCCATGGCCGTACGCTGTTGCTGGCCGCCGGACAGTTCCAGCGGGTGGCGTTGCAGGAATTTCTCGATGCGCAGCATTCGCGCCGTTTCCAGCACCTTGCTCTGGATCAGCTCGTTGGCCACACCGGCCTGGCGCAACGGCGAGGCAATGTTTTCGAACACGGTCATGGTCGGGTAGTTGATGAACTGCTGATACACCATGGACACGTTGCGCAAGCGCACCGGCTTTTGCGTGACGTCCACACCGTTCATCAGGATGCGGCCGCTGTCGGGCTTGTCCAGGCCGGCCATCAGGCGCATGAGGCTGGTCTTGCCGGACAGGGTGCGGCCGAGCAAAACGTTGAAGGAACCGGCTTCGAAACGCAGGTTGGCATCGTCGATCCAGGTTTGGCCTTCGACAACGCGGGAGACATGTTCCAGGGTCAATGACATGACACGACCTTTTTATTATTGGAATGAATCTGGCCAGTTGTCAGAGCGAGTTTCGTGCCAGAAATGGCAGGTGGTTGATCCGTAAGGAAATGGGATGAATGCGCTGTTCGGGAGTGAACAATTTGACTGATCAACTGAACAGTCAGGGGGTTGACAATGAACAGTTCTGAACAACACTCTTCTGACCTCAGCAAAGGTCAAATGTGGGAGGGGGCTTGCCCCCGATGGCGGTACATCAGTGAAAAACGTGCTGACTGACCCACCGCTATCGGGGGCAAGCCCCCTCCCACACTGACCTGGTTACATCCACTGGATTGTGCAAGACCCCAAAACAATAAAAATGAAGGTCAACACATGGCCGAACCACTGACTCACGACACCATCATCCAGGACTCCTGGCGCCGTTGCCGCGCCTTCGGCCTGGACCACCAGAGCACGCCCAGCTTTGACCAGTTGCCCGCCGAGGGCATTCGCCAGTTGCTGGAGAGCCAGCATTCACTGGTGCAGACCACTCATCAGGAAGTGCTGCCCTACTACGAAAACATCCTGAGCAATTCCAACTGCCTGATCATGTTGGCCGACAACCAGGGCCAGGTGCTGACCTCGTGGGGCACTCAGCGGTTTATCGAGCCGCGGCTGGCCCGTGGTTTCAGCGCAGGCGCCAGCTGGATGGAACACGCCAGCGGCACCAACGCCATCGGCACCGCGTTGGCCTGCGCCCAGGCCGTGCATATCGAGCACGACGAACACTTCCTCAAGGCCAACCGCTTCATGACCGGTTCGGCGGCGCCGATTTTCGACGCTCAACGCGAGATCATTGCGGTGCTGGACGTCTCCAGCGACAGCTACCTGCCGCCCTCCCACACCCTGGGCATGGTCAAGATGATGAGCCAGACCGTGGAAAACCGGCTGATCCTCAACCTGTTTCGCGGCGAGCACTTCCAGCTGACGTTCAACACCGGCCTGAGCAACCTCGACAGCCAGTGGGCAGGCCTGCTGATCTTCGATGAAAGCGGCCAGGTGCTGTCGGCCAACCGGCGCGCGGACAACCTGCTGGGCATCAGCTTGTCGCGGGTAATGATCGACAGCTTGTTCAAGGTCTCGCTGCTGGAGTTGCTCAATCAGCCGGAGGGCCTGCCGTTCTCCCTGCAAGCGGCGGGACGCAATCGCTTCCAATGCCTGCTCAAGCGGCCCCGGCAGACGCCGGTGCAGGCTCGGATGTTCAACCCACCTGCGCCGTCCAGGCCCACCGCCGTCAGCCTCACGACCCTGCACTTTGGCGATGCACGGGTGGAGAAAGCCGTGCGCCAGGCCGAACGCCTGCTGGAGAAAGACATCCCGCTGTTGATCCACGGCGAAACCGGCGTGGGCAAGGAGGTGTTCGTCAAAGCCCTGCACCAGGCCAGTTCCCGCAGCCAGCAGGCATTGATCGCGGTGAACTGTGCGGCGATTCCGGCTGAGCTGGTGGAATCGGAACTGTTTGGCTACGAAAAAGGTGCGTTCACCGGCGCCAACCAGAAAGGCAGCATCGGCCTGATCCGCAAGGCCGACAAGGGCACGCTGTTTCTCGATGAAATCGGCGACATGCCTCTTCCCACCCAGGCCCGTCTGCTGCGGGTGCTGCAGGAGCGTTGCGTTCAGCCGGTGGGCAGCAGTGAAGTGTTCCCGGTGGACTTGCGCATCATCTCGGCGACCAACCGAGCATTACGGGAACTGGTGCAAGCCGGGCGTTTTCGTGAGGATTTGTACTACCGCATTGGCGGCCTGACCCTGGAACTGCCGCCATTGCGCGAGCGCAGCGACAAGCAGGCGCTGTTTCAGCAACTGTGGCAGCAGCACCGCGACCCCACGCAGTGGGCCGGGCTGAGCGCCGAGGTGCTCAAGCTGTTCGAACAACATCCGTGGCCGGGCAATTTGCGTCAGGTGAGCAGTGTGTTGCAGGTGGCGCTGGCGATGGCCGAAGAACAGCCCATCCGCCCGGAACATCTGCCCGATGACTTTTTTGTGGATTTGCAGGGGCCGGGGCCGACACCGGAGCCCGCCAATGAGCGCCTGGATGACAGCATCGACCTGACGCAGCGCCTGAAAGCAGCGGGCGGCAACATATCCCACCTCGCCCGCGAACTGGGGGTGAGCCGCAATACCCTGTACAAGCGCCTGCGCCAGAACGAAGCCTGAAGCAGCAAGCTTGCGCGCGCCTACCGATACCGCCTCAGCGCCAACTCCATGACACGCCGGTGTAGATACCGCGGCCGTCGGCCGGGGTGGAGCGCGCCACATCCACGCCTTTGTCGTCATAGCCCGGCGTAACGGTATTGGCATAGCGCCGGTTCGTCAGGTTGCGCAGGTCGACCCAGGCCTGCCAGTCCTGCCTGGGCGCATCGTAACCAAAGGTGGCGCCCAGGGTGGTGTAGGCCGCCGCGTAGTAAGAGTTGGCGTAGTCCACCGCCACCCGCGAGGCGTGCTCGCTGTTGAGGCTGGTGTAGAAACCGGTCGGGTGGCTGTAGCGCAGCTGCGCCTGGTAATAGTGCTTGGGCATGCCGGGCAAGGTGTTGCCACCAAAACGCTCATCGTCGCGGTAGTGGAAGTCGCTGAAGGTATAGGCTTGGCGCAGCGCAAGCTGGCCGTTGCGTCCGCCGTCCCACAGCGGGCTGAGCAGGCTCAGCTCCACGCCCTGGTGCACGGTGGGGCTGGCATTGGCTTCGGCGACGATGGCATTGCTGGTGGCTGTCTGGGCCTGGGCTTCCACGGTCAGCAGTTCATGGCGCACCTCGGAGCGGTACAGCGCCAGGTCCCATTGGCCAAGCCAGGCCTCACCGCGCCCACCGACTTCCAGCGTCGTAGCGCTCTGATTGCGCAGCTTCACGCCTTCGCGCTGCAAGCCAGTGGCCGCGCCACTGCCGGGGCCGAAATATTTGTTGGAACCCCAGATCATCGACCAGGCATGCGGCGGCTCGACCGAACGGCTCAGGTTGCCGTACACCTGCAATTGCGGGGTGAAGTCATAGCGCAGGCCAATGCGTGGCGCATAGTCCCAGTCGTGCTGGCGAGTCGGCGCCTGGCCGTCCGGATAGGTGACCTGGGTTTCGCGGCGGGTGTAGATCGCGGCCAGGCCAGTGGTCAGCCACAGGTCAGGCACCAGCTCCAGTTCGTTGCCGACGTGCAGCACGGTGTCCGAACCCAGGTAGGTGTAATCACGGGTCTTGGTGCCGGGCACGAAGCCCGCTGTGTTCCCGGTCGGGGTGCGGACGAACTCCGAGGCGCCATTGTTGGGCATCGCCTGGGTGGTGCGCAGGCCGAGCGTGGTGTTGCTGGCGTGGCCGAACAGGCTGTCCTGGCGGATGTAATTGAGGGTGCCGCTGATGTCGGTGTAGGCGACTTTCAGGCGGTTGGTGCCTTCGCGCAGGTCCATCGGGTAGTCGTGATAGGCCAGCCCGACTTCGACCCGCGAAGCGTCATCCAACTGCAAGGTGGTCTTGTTGGCCATCCAGGTGGAGCCCGGTTGCAAGCGCTTGGAATCGCGGGCGGCGTTGAGGCTGTTGGCGGCACGCGGGTCATGGCTGATCTGGTAGCGCGTGAGCTTGCCTGGGGTGTCGTTGGTGGTTTCGCGGTAACGGAAATAGAAACGCGTTTCCAGGTCCGGGTTGAAGCGGTAGCCGAAGTTGGCCGCGACGCCCTTGCCGGTGCCAGCGCTCTGGTGCTGGAAACCGTCGGACTGCGAATCGGTGAGGCTGATGTAGTAATCGGCATCCCCGAGCACCTGCCCGGAACTGATCTCGCGCTGGGCGTAGCCACGGCTACCCGTCTCATAGCGCACTTGCAGTTTGGGCGCGTCCAGACCGGTGCGGGTGACGTAATTGACGGCGCCCCCCAGGGCCAACGCGCCCTGATCGAAACCGTTGGCGCCGCGCAGTACTTCCACCCGGCTCTGCCAGAGCGGGTCCTTCAGTTCGTAAGGCGTACCGCCAGGGCCGGTGAGCGGCAGGCCGTCGAACATTTCGTACAGCCCCGAGCCATGGGCACCGGGGCTGCGGTTCAGGCCCGAACCGCGAATGGACAATTTGACCCCTTCGTTGTTCGCCGCCTTGGCGTAGACCCCGGCCTGGTATTTGAACACGTCCTCATTGGTGCTCACCCGCCCCTGCTGCACGCTGTTCATGTCGATGAAATTAGTGCCGCCGGGCACGCTTTTGAGCTGCGCCTGGGCAATGTCGCCGGCACTGGCCTGGGCCGTGGTGACTTCGACCGGCGCCAGTTGCAGGCTGTCGGCCTGTACCAGCGAACTGAGGGCCAGGGTGGCGAATAGCAGCGGAGGTTGTCGCAACAGCATGGGGCGGGTCCTTGATAGACAGGGCGTGGACGGCAGCGCCGGCACGCGAACAGTCATGGGAAGGCGCCCACACCCGCCAGGTCACGCGGGCACCGGGATTCGCTGTTAAGTCCAAAATCGAATTAACAAATAAAAATTCAGTATTTAAGGAAATAACCGCTACGCCTTACTGTGGGTCATCGAACCCCTCCATCGCGAGAGCCTACCCATGCAAACATCCGCCACCCTCATTGACTTCACCCTTCACCGTAAACGCCGCCAGGCACGTGCGGCGGCCGAGTTGATGTGGGCGATGTACGCAGCGCGTGCAGGGCTGGCCGTGTTTACTGCGCACGCCACGACAAACAGCGATACCCGCCAGGCGTAAGGCCGATGAACTTCCTTCACGCCATTCCCGAACCACCTGAGCCGCTGCCCACCCCCAGCACCGACGATGATGTGATCAGCCTGTGCGTAGCGCACAACCTGCAACGCCTGCGCGGCAAGCGCCACCTGTCATTGGACGGGCTGGCGCGGGCCTGCGGCGTGAGCCGTGCAATGCTGGCGCAAATCGAGTCCGGGCGCAGCGTGCCGTCGATCAAGGTGCTGTGCAAGATAGCCAAGGGTTTGAAGGTGTCGGTGGCGGCCTTTCTGGAAGACCGCGCGTTCGAGGGCGTCGAAGTGCTGCCGGCGCGACAGAGCAAACGCCTGGTGAGCGCTGACGGAGCGTTCGTCAGCCGCGCGTTGTTCCCTTTCGACAGGGCGCGTCAGTCCGAATTTTATGAAATCCGTCTGCGAGGCCTGGGTGAAGAAGTCTCCGAGGGCCACGGACCTGGCATCCAGGAAAATCTGGTGGTCGCCCAAGGGGTGCTGGAGGTCAGCGTCAACGATGAGCGCTACCTGCTCTCCACCGGCGATTCCATTCTGTTTTTCGCCGACCAGCCGCACCGCTATCGCAACCCGGCTGACAGCGAGGCGGTGGCGTTCCTGGTGATCATCTACCCGGAACGTCTGGACTGAATGCAAAAAGCCCCGACGATTCGGGGCTTTTTTCTGACAGGCGAGCTGTCAGCAGGTGCAGCACATCATCGGCATGCCGTTGCAGCTCATCATCATCGGCATGGCGCAGTCGTTCATCATCTTGTTCATCAGCATGCAGCAGTTTTCCATCATGCCCATGCTCATGCCCGACATCGGCATCATTTTGCACAGCATGCTGTCACCCTGCAGGGTGCACTCCATCACGCATTTCATCATGCCCATGGCCATCGGCATGTTCATGCTCGACAGCATGTTCATCGCGTCCGCCGACATGCACATCATGTTCATATTGGCGCACTGCATCATCATCGGCATGCCGCAGTTTATCATCATCGCCATCATCTCGGCGCTGGTCTTGAACTGGGTCATGTCCATGCCTGCGGCAGGTTTCATGGTGCACATCATGGCGTCACCGGCCATTTCGCACTGCATGGTCGCCATCATCATGGGCATGCCCATCATCGGCATCATTGGCATGGAGGTGTTCATCGGCATCTGCATTGCGTTCATCATGTTCGAAACTCCGTAATCGACAGGAAAGGCCAGGTTCTGGCGCCGATTCTAGAGCCGCCAGGCAACGGCGCAAGACGCTGGCAGAGCAGCAGGATTGGATGTTCCAAGGGCGACTTGGTCGGTTTGAACAAGCAGAAAAACCGGCATGACAGCGATACCGACGCTGCAACGGCAAAACACGACGTGTAAGTTTCGAGATAGACGCAATGGATATTCGAACCAGGAACTTAAATAGTCCAGATGGAAATAAACAATCTAACCCACGGCAAATAGATCACCCGCGCCCCCCATTGCCCGGCAATGCAAGCGTTTGCATCAGATCGTCAGCGTCCGAACCGACGGGAAATCTGAACCCATACATCTCATCGGTGGCCAGAATGCTGGCAAGCGCATCGCATAGCTGCGCCTCGGTAGGTGATTCGCGCAGCAGTTTGTGCGCGGCAAGTACTACGTCCGCAGCCACCCCCTGGGCACTCGCGGCGTCGATGACAGCAAAAAGGATAAATCGCAGGCGGATTTCGCGATCAGTAGGCCAAACCGTTTTTCGCTTACCCAAGGTAGGCACTCGTGTTTAAGAAAAGTCCGAGGCTAGGGCCGACCGGGGGCGTGTTTCAAGCTGTCCAGGGCATCATAGGCATCTTCCTACAGAGGAAAGAGAAACACCCCACCCACAGGCCTGTTCGTGCCGCCCGCGTGTCACTGCACAGGCAGGAAATTCATCAGCAGCAGACTTTGCGCATAGTTGAGGCCGATACGTCGGTAGCGCTCATCGAGTATCTGGGTGAGCAGGTCCAGGCGCGCGACGATCTTGCCGAACTCGACGGCGAAACTGAGGTTGCTGCCCTCCTCCGATATTTCATTGGAAAACAGCAGCAACACACCGTTTGCGTCCTGGCGCTGGCCGAGCAGCCAGGTGGCTTTCTCGATATTGCGTGCGGCGTTGCTGACAAACTGTGGGTTGATCGAGTCGGTCACGTAGAACTGCGTACGCCCACCGTGCGCGGTCACCAGCATACTGCCGATGGCGTAGATGAACGCCCCTACCCGGTCACCGCGAAACTCCGGGCTCAAGGAGTAGCTCAAGGCCGCCAGATCACGCCGTTCGCCCAGGGCAGGCAATGGCTGACGGTTTTCGATAGCCTGGCGAATAGCCCGCGCAGCGCTCACCGCATCCGGATACCCGGACTGACGCCACTGGTTGGGATTGCGCAGGTAAAGCTTGCTCATCAGCAGATACAGGCTTTGCAGGTTGTCGCGCATGCCCAGGGTGGCCATGCGGTCGACGCTGGTTTGAAAAAACTCATCCGGCTTGCCATCGCTGAACTGCCTGGCGATGTCGCGCCCCTGTTGCTGGCTGCAACCGACAACACACAACGCCAACAGCGCAGCCAGCAACCGCGGCCATCGGGTGATAAAAACAGTGAACGTTCGAGCCATCGGTACCGGGTCTGTGTCTGTTGGCCAATCGCAGGAGGCGGATGGCAGTGACAGAGGTAGATCAGGAAAATCAAAAAAAGTGCAGCACCACGGGTTTAGATAAGCATCGGACTACAGGCGCGGCCGTCCACTATTAAACCTGTAGAAAATTTGAATTAGCGAGTTGCCCGCTCAGTCAAGAATTATGAATGCGGTAAATTTGACGAGGTAACAGTGATGACTATCCAGGCAGAGACACTCGTACAACTGACCGAAGCCTTGAAAGAGCGCGGCTTGAATCTGGTTTCCGATGTCCACTTCACGCGCGCGCCCTACCGGCACAATCACCGCTGGATCTGCACGGTCGAGTAACGGTCCATACTGCTGACGGCTTGGCGGCGTAGCCGGCCGTTGGCACCTTCCGGCACTGCGCAAGGGACGCCTACATAAAACAGGCCCCGATCTGCTGCGACTGTGTAAAACTCATGCTTTGGTGACAGTCACCGCCTCCCTGCAGACCTTGCGAGTAATCACATGATCGACGGTTCCGCTGTGTTAACAGTGTTCTTGGTCTACTTGGCGGGTGTCGTCATCCCTGGCCCGAATTTCGTTGCCGTCGTCCATAAGGCGGTGGCCGCTACACGCGCTGAAGCCCTGGCTTTGGTAGCGGGAATCGTGGTGGTCAATCTGTTCTGGTCAACCTGTGCGATTGGTGGGCTGGGGATCGTATTCGCTGCTCTGCCCTGGGCCGCCCTGGTTGTGAAGGTGCTCGGGGCAGCCTATCTGATCTGGTTCGGGTTCCGATTGCTACTCAATGCCGGGAGGAATGCCATCGGTCCCTCAAATGATGCCGTCGCCGGCAGTTGCCGACAGTCCTTCACCCAAGGTGTGATTACCAACCTGGGTAACCCGAAGTCCATGGCCTTCTATGCCGCTGTATTCTCAGCCGCAGCCCCCGCCCACGTTTCGCCGGGCACGTTCTTGTCGATGCTGGCAGTCGTAGTGGTAGTTTCGCTGGCCTGGTATGCAATGGTAGCAATCGCCCTCTCCCAGCCCAGGATCGCCAGCGCATATCAAGGACGGAAAAAAGCGATTGACCGACTGTGTGGCGGGTTGATTTTGTCGTTGGGCATCCGTCAGTTGATTTAGCAGTCCTGTCATCGAGAACCGGGCTGGCTAGTCACTTCAAGGGAGCCTTTGGGTTGGAGGCTGCCTGCAACGTCGAGGCGATAAGGTCGCGCAGCCAAATATGGGCGGGGTCTCGGTGCAGTCGTTCGGGCCATAACATCAGCATTTCAAATCCGGGAATGGCCAGTGGAGGCGCTTGGACGTGAAGTGCCGGCTCATCTCGCACCAACCTTTCGGGCACCACCGCCACCAGGTCGCTGTGCGCCAATGCCGAGACGAGCGAGTTGAAATTGGACACTGACAATACGACGCGTCGTTCAAGCCCTTTTGCTGCCAGTGCCTGGTCAGTACTGCCCACGAACCCAGCGCCATCAGGTGACATGACAGCATGCTCAAGGGCGCAGAACGCTTTGAGCGTTAGCTTGTCTGCCAACGCCGGATGGCCGCGCCGCCCTGCCAGCACGTAGCGTTCATGAACCAAAGACCGCTGGCGCAGTTTGGGCGGCGCGTCATCGCGGGTGTGCAGCGCCAGGTCGAGCTGGCCGTTCTCCAGCTCATTGGCAAGGCTGACGGGATGTTTGTTCAACAGTGCCAGGCGGGTATTCGGGGCCAGGCGCCGGAGCAGCGCCAGCGACGGCCAGACCAAAGCGGTCGCGGCATAATCACTAGCCGCCACCTTCCACGTCTGATTGGACAGCGCGGGCTCAAAAGCGCCGCCAGGGCTGAGTGCGCCTTCCAGCGCTACCAGCGCTTCACGCAGCGGCCCGCGCAGTTCACGGGCCCGCTCGGTAGGCGACATGCCTCGCGGGCCGGGCAGCAACAGGGGATCGTCGAGCAATTCTCGCAGTCGGCCCAGTTGCAGGCTGACGGTAGGTTGGGCGAGGTTGAGCAATCGAGCGGCCCGCGTAACGTTCTGCTCGGACAACAGCGCATCCAGGGTGACCAGCAAATTGAGGTCCAGACGCCGCAAGGTATTGTGCATGTAAATACCCTATGTTTCGGAAATTCATTTCTATCATACCGGGTTCGTCGTTACGGTGAGGGGCATAACCACTCGGAGCCCCTCATGAAGCTACTGCTGATTTACGCCCACCCTGAACCTCGTTCGCTCAACGGCTCGCTGAGGGATTTCGCGATTGCTCACCTGGAAACCGCAGGCCACCAGGTCGAGGTTTCAGATTTGTACGCTATGCAGTGGAAAGCACCCATCGATGTGAACGACGCCCCAGGCTATGACGACAGCAAACCGTTCAACCCGGCGATAGAATCCCAGCGAGTATTCGCCGCCGGCACCCAACCGGCAGACATCGAGGCGGAGCAGGCCAAACTGCTGTGGGCCGATGCCGTGATCTTTCAATTCCCACTGTGGTGGTTTTCGATGCCTGCGATCCTCAAGGGGTGGGTCGAACGCGTCTACGCCTACGGATTTGCCTACGGTGTCGGCGAACACAGCGAACGCCACTGGGGCGATCGCTACGGCGAAGGCCGCATGGAAGGAAAGCGGGCGATGCTGGTGGTCACCATGGGCGGCTGGGCGTCGCACTACAGTGGCCGAGGGGTGAACGGTGCGCTGGATGACCTGCTGTTTCCTATCCAGCATGGGGTGCTGTTCTATCCTGGGTTCACTGTGATGCCGCCCTTCCCCGTCTATAAAACCAGCAAGATGGACGCGGCTCGTTTCGAACAGCTGTCCGCGGCCTATGCTGCGCGGCTGGATAGCTTGTTCGATGATGAGCCTTTGCCGTTTCGTCGTCAGAATGCCGGGGACTATGAAATTCCGGCATTGACGCTCAAGCCGCATATCGCGCCCGGCCGTCAGGATCTGGGCATCCACATGGGCGATGGCATACAGTCTGAGGGCTAAGCGTTCGCCGGCATATGCTGGGGAACACGATGACTGTTCAGGCACCAGACGACACCGGTGACCAGCAGCAGGATCGCGGCGAGTTCGTACGAATCGGGGAATCGATGCTCCCATAGAAAACCAAAAACCAGCGCCGCCAGCGTCTCGATCACCAGCACTTGCCCGCTGAGCGCCAATGGCAGGAGCCTGCTGGCTTGATTCCAGCACGCGCCACCGATAACCGAGGATAAAAGCGCCACGCCGCCAGCCACCAGGAAAAAGTGCAGCCATTGGGCGCTGCCATGGCTGGCGGCGTGCAAGCCCAAAACCGGCGCCGCCAACAGCAGCGACTGCGCGCCGGTCATCACCCCCATCAGCAGTGCCCAGTCATGGGAGGAAACGCTGACTACCTGAACCAGCCGACGAGCGTTGCTCACCGCGAACCAACTCCAGGTCGCCAGTGCGCCGGTCGCGCATAAAATCCCTGCAATGTTAGTCAGTGTGTCGGGCCTGTCGCCATTGATCAGCGCATGCCAGCTGATCAGCACCACGCCTGCCACGGCACAGCACAGCGAGGGGACGAGCTTGCTCAGGGAAACGGCGTTGGCATCGTGACGCCCCGCCAACGTGACGAACACCGGGATGAGCCCGACGATAAGCGATGTTGTGGCAATGCCCACCAGCTGCACACCGGTGCCCACCAGCGCATAGTAAATAAGGTTGCCGACCAGGCTGAGCCAGAACAGTGACTTCCAGTCGGCAATCGTCAAGTTCGCGCAAACCCGCCGCCAACGCGGCATCAACAAGACCAACGAAATCGCGCCATAACACAGAAACCTGAGGACGGCGAACTGCAGCCCGCTCAACCCCGGAGTCAACTGGGGGCCGAGAAAGATCACCCCCCAGCACAGACCCGCGCAAACGCCGTAGACGATGCCCTTGAGCAATGATCGATCAGCAAACATTCATCCGCACTCCCAAAGCGTAATGGAGGGAGTCTGCAGCAGCGGATTCGGGGAATATTGTCGGTAAACGCGGGATTTTTTACCCAGACTGTTTTTGCGTTTTGCGATAAGCCGCCGGGCTTGTGGCGCTGACCCGTTGCATGGCTCGGGTCAGCGAGGCCTGGTCGGAAAAACCGGCGCGCAAGGCGATTTCGCAGATCGGCAATGAGGTTGCGCGCAGCCATCGCTGAGCTTCCTGGATGCGCACATCGGTCAACCAGGCTTGCGGGCTCATGTCGAACGCCTGGCGGAAGCGCTGGTGCAGTTGGCTCATGCTGATGCTTGCGACTTGAGCCATGACGTCGTTGCTCCAGTTCGCCCCCGGATTTGCCCGAAGACGGGCAATCAACTGCTCGAACGGGTCGCAAGAACGCGGGGCATCCGGGCTAAGGGATGACAACATCAATGGGCCCAGCTGTGAAGCCGTGATGGACAGTTGTGCATTGCCTACCAACTCGGCGAACTCGATCAGCCGGCGTGTCGCCGGGGGAATGGGAACATATATCTGCCGAGCAAGGCGCTCGATCTGAAGCGTCTCCCACGCCGTTGGCGCGCAGTCCAGAACCAGAAAGCGGCTATCGGCACTGGTGTGCTGCGAATGTACCGCGCCAGGCGTCACCAGGGCTGCCACTGACGGATCGATGCACCCTCCGCGGCCGCCTACGTCGATTTCCATGCGGCCATGGATCGGCAATACCAACTGAGTGTGGTCATGGTGATGGTTGTGGTTTTCGCGCTCGTAGCTGCGCACTTCAAGACTCAGAAACATGATGCACCATTGGCCCGATCCGGTGAGATTGACGCCCTACAGCGCCTGCGCGCACCTGTACTCGCTCAGGATTGGCGCGCGGATTCTAGCATCGGCTCACTTGACTGTGACATTCAAGACCAGATCGCCGTTTCTGTATTGATCTCAGCTACGGAAGTGGCATTGAACTGCCGCTGGCGGTGCAGGTCATCCCGCATCTTCGAGAACTCGAAGCGCTTGGTCTCCAGTTCCTTCAGAACCAGACTCGATATTGTGTAAGTACCGCAGTCGGAGCAGTCAACGAGCTTAGTACTCTGCCCCTCATCGGACTGCTTCGCTTCAAGCCCGCACAGATAGCAATTCATGTCTGACCTCCTGTTGGTTGATGCACAGGAGATCGCCCCGTGGCCGCAGAAGTTTCAATTTCCTGGCAGCGCCATCGCCTGGAAAAACTTCCTGGCACCCTCAGCGGCAAAGGCAAGGCCTTCTTGGCGCGCTGCCGAGGCGTCAAACAGAGTGGCGCTTGGACTTGGGATAGCTAAGTTTCCGGTACTGGATAACTTGATGAATCAAAACCTGGGGAAATAACCAGGCTTGCCAAGAGCCGCCCCTAGCCACAGGCGAACCTCAGTCAATAAAAAACCCGGCCCTGTGGCCGGGTTGTTGACGGACTGTGCACCCGCTTGTCATTTACTTCGAACCACTGTTCTCGCGTTCAGTTTGAGCATCCTGATCAGACCCAGGGTTGCCCGGCGGCGGGTTCCAGTCCACCGGGCGCTCGCCCATTGCCTGCTTGGGCTCGGATTTGGTTTGGTCAAGACCTGAGTCATGACCTTCACCGGCATCAGGCACTTCTTTTTTGGGTCCTGGGTATGGCGCTGCCGGACCATTATTATCATCGACCATAACTACCTCCTCTCTGTAGCGCAGGGTTGCGCATAGGTATGAGAGGTGCGGTGTAGAGAGAACGTGCAGGCGCATCGACGAGCGGGCGAAAGAATGCGCACGATGGCAAAGCGTTGCATATTCATGCTGCCCCACGCCTGGTCAGGGCCCGGGCCGGCGACCTAAAGTCCCCATGCATCGTCTACACCGACCCCGCCCACTCGAAGTTCTCGCACGCCCGCTTGCGCCCAGAACCGAATAACCGCGCCCTTCCCGCCCGTAATCACCTGGACATGCTGGATCAAGTCAGCCTGGCAGTCGGCGCGCATCACCGGTTTATAGCCGTGAGCCTTATACAGCACCCAGCCGCCGTCCTCGGATTCGACACGGAAAACATCCATTGAAAAGCCCCCTGCAGTTTCTCGATTGAGACCCGCGACCTGCTCCATGTTTGAAGCATCCGCTAATCGG
Source organism: Pseudomonas sp. R5-89-07 (assembly GCF_003851685.1). Classification (NCBI taxonomy): domain Bacteria; kingdom Pseudomonadati; phylum Pseudomonadota; class Gammaproteobacteria; order Pseudomonadales; family Pseudomonadaceae; genus Pseudomonas; species Pseudomonas sp. R5-89-07. The sequence continues at coordinate 3,519,343 of NZ_CP027727.1, forward strand.
CGGCGCCAGATTATTCCCGGCAGGGCTGGAGCAGGCTCAAGCCCTATCCGAAGCGGTGCTGCTATCCCGTGCACGATCCCACAAGCGCACTTGCAGACTGTTGTGCACGGCGGTCGCGCAGATGGCCGCCTGGCCTGTGGCGACGCTGATCTGCTTGAGCGAATCCACCACATCACCGACCGCGTAGAGCCCATTGATGGAGGTGCGTTGGTGGGCATCAACGCACAAGGCCCCCTGCTTGTTAACCCGCGCACCCAACTGCGTCGCCAGCTCGGAACAGAACCGTGACCCGAGTGACGGATAGACAATGTCAAAGCAAAGCGCCTCACCTTTGCAGGTGCGCACCCGGACTTTTTGATCGATGACCTCGATGCGCTCGACGCGGTCGCCGATCAGACGTATGCCCGCGTGCCGCGCCAGCTCCACCGCTTCTTCGCAGGCCTGGGTATCACCATGCACCAGCACCGTCACACGGTCAGTGAAATTGCGAAGGAACAGCCCGTGGTTGATCGCGCAATGCGCTTCGCCGTACACCGCAACGTTGTCACCGTTAACCTCATAACCGTCACAGATCGCGCACAGCCGAATGACCGATTGCGCGACCGCATCATAGGGGCGCGCCATCTGCGGCAGCGTATCCACGATACCGGTCGCCAGCACCACCCGACGCGCGCTCAGCGTTCGACCGTTGAGTCGCGCCTCAAACCCCATACGATTGCAGGACAGGTTTTCCACCCGCCCGGCCTCGATGATCGCCCCGTAACGCAGCGCCTGCTCGCATAGACGCTCGAGCAGGTCCTTGCCGGCGATGCCGGGCGGGAAGCCTGGGTAGTTATGGGAAAGCGGGATCAGGCTCGCGCGGCTGGGCCCACCGTTGGCCACCAGTACACGCCGGTGGAAGCGGCTCAGGTAAACCGCAGTGGTCAGCCCTGCCGGGCCTGCTCCGATCACCAGACAATCGAAGTCCACCTGTCCCGCATCGGTCGAGGCCGATTCCGGTTGATCAAAAAGCTCCTCGTATTCACCCTGCGCGCCAGCCATCACTCTTTCCTCCCCATAAGCCTTGCTAGTAATGACTGGTGTGGATCAGCAAAGGTTTTTTGGCGCGATAAACGGCGGTTCACGGCTTATGTTCCGTTCGTCTGCCCTGCTCGTCGGGCCTGTGAACCAAGGGCTGGGGGCACCTTTCGAAACTGGACAACCCATTTTGAGAACCCGCTCAGGAGCAGCGCCATGGACGCATCCCGCCGGATCACCTACAGCCAGTTCCCTCCCATCGAGGACCCGAGGCGCAGCGGCATGCTGCCCGTGGATGAACTGCATACCTTGTACTGGGAAGAAAGCGGCAACCCCGACGGCGTGCCGGTTATCTACCTGCATGGCGGCCCCGGTGAGGGCGCACCACCGAGCGTGCGGCAGTTCTGGGACCCCGATCATTACCGAATCGTGCTCTTTGACCAGCGCGGCGCCCTGCGCTCGACGCCGCTCGCGGCGCTGCACAACAACACGACCCAAGCGCTGGTCGGCGACATCGAGACGCTGCGTGAACACTTGGGCATCGAGCGTTGGCTGGTCACAGGCGGGTCATGGGGAACGACCCTCGCGCTGGCCTATGGCGAAGCGAACCCGCAGCGCTGCCTGGGTTTCATCCTGCGTGGCGTGTTCCTCGGCACACGTGACGAGATCGACTGGTTCATCCACGGCATGCGGCGCTTCTTTCCCAGGGCACATGAGGACTTCGTCAACCTCATTCCCGAAGCCGAACGCGCCGACCTGCTGCAGGCCTACCTGAACCGCATGACCGGGGAAGACGAGTCGATCCGCATGGAGGCCATTCGCGGCTGGATCCGCTATTCGGCGAGTTGCTCGTTGCTGCGCCATGACCCGAAAGGCGTTGAGGAGCAGGCGGCGGACGACGAGACCAGCATCGGCATGGCGACACTGGATGCGTGGTATTTTCTCAACCATCTGTTCCTTGAAGAAGATCAGCTAATTCGCGACATCGCGGCGATCCGCCATCTACCCTGCACGCTCGTTCAGGGTGGCCACGATATGATTGCAACGCCCAACTCCGCTTATCGCTTACATAAAGCATGGCCGGGCTCGGTGCTGAAACTGGTGCCGGATGCGGGCCATTCACCTTCGGAGCCGGGCATCTTGAGCACGCTGATCGAAGCTACCGAAAAATTCAAGGTTGCAGGGCGTTTTGACTGACACTGAACAAGGCGCGTAGGGGCCGTATTTTTTAGGGCCCTTACATCACTTGACGCTAGGCTAACTGAACAACGCCACCGGGAGCGGGCATTAGATTAATTAACATGCCGCTAATACTTATGGGTTTGCGGTGGAATTGGGGGACAAGCCTTTGCTTATCGGACTTCAGCCTATCGGTCTCACAATGCGTAAACACATGGTGGATGGCATAGTTTGACGTACCAATTGTCCCGTTTTTTCATGAAGGTTTTTCATATAGGTGTCACAACCCACTGCTACGCTGCCTGTGTCAGAGGGCAGGATCGCCCACTTGGGCGCTATTAAACGGCTCACTGGACGCCAGGGAACATTCTGAGGACAGAATGATGGGCGGTGCTGATGCAGTGATCTCTGATAAATCACTGAATTGCAAAAACATGGAGTTGTTATGATCGTTTTAGGAATTACTAACAATGATTTATCAGGTGCCTGCCTGGTCCGCGACGACCGAATTCTCTCAGCGGTAAGTGAAGAACGTTTCACCCGTATCAAGGATGACAAAGTCTGGCCTGCGCAATCTATTTCGTTTGTACTGGCTGAGGCGGGTATGAGTTTAGAGGACGTAGACTATGTAGCCTATGGTTGGAACGCAGGATTCACTGCTGAAAAGCATTTACCCTTATATTTCGATCGTATTGTAGATGAAGTTAATAACAACCCTGATGGGCTACCACTTTTCCGACAACGCATTGTTGACGAAATATCCAATGATAAAGAAAAAAGAGCTGAGTTCGATAAGTTTATCTCAGACAATGCGCTGTCCGCCTATTATATAGATCACCATGAATGTCACGCATTGGGTGCTTATGTATGCTCCCCATTCGATGAAGCTTTAACCTTGACATGTGATGGGCGAGGTGACTTCCAATCGCTGACGCTGACACATTACACACCCAACGAAACCACGATATTACAGCGTGAAACAAGCATCGACAGTCTGGGGTACTTCTACGGACGTATCACCCATCTGATGGGTTACAAACCTAACCGCCATGAAGGCAAGATCACAGGCTTGGCTGCATTTGGCGATCCCGAAAAACTGCTGCCCGTCATGCAACAAATGATTAATGTCGAGGGTGGGCGCATCAGGGCCAAATGCGGGGATCTCTTCCTGCCTTCGTATAATGGTTACAGCGACACGCTAAAAACGTTACTGGCAAATGAAAAGCCGGAAGATATTGCAGCCGCCGTTCAACGCCATGTTGAAGACATGCTTGTTACAATCGTCACTTACCATTTAGGAAGGCTAGGGAGTCGTAATCTTTGCTTAGCGGGTGGTGTGTTTGGCAACGTAAAGCTTAACCAGCGTTTACGAGAAATCCCTAATGTGAATAACGTCTATGTGCTTCCATGCATGGGAGACGGCGGTCTGGCACTGGCCGCTGCAGTGGGCGCGGCTTACCTGGAAAACGGCACTCGATTCAAGAACCCGGCGATGACGCTGGGCCCGGCCGCACGTAGTGTTTCGCAAAACATAAACCTCATAAATCGCGACTACCCTGAGCTGGGCTATCACAACCCCACTAACATCATTGAGACGCTCGTAGACGCTTTGATGCAAAACCAAGTGCTGGGAATGTTCAAAGGAAAAATGGAGTTTGGCCCGAGGTCGCTATGCAACAGGAGCATCGTTTACCATGCCAAAGATGCTGATGTGAACGACTGGCTCAACAAACGTATGCACCGAACCGAGTTCATGCCATTTGGCCCGGTGACCGCTATCGAACAGGCCGCCGAATGCTACATTGACTGGACCGAAGAGCATATTGCCGCAGACACCATGACGATGACCTATGATTGCCATCCACAGTTTATCGAGGCCAGCCCCGCCGTTGTGCATGTTGACGGTACTGCCAGACCACAGGTAATTCGTCCTGAGGCAGACGGGTTTATGCACAAGCTTCTAACTGCCTGGCACGCTCGAACAGGGCAGTCAGCGTTAATAAACACCTCCTTCAATCGTCATGAAGAGCCGATTGTATGCACTTCACAAGATGCCCTGGCTGCGCTTAAAGAAGGCATGGTCGACTTGGTAGTCATGAGCGAGTCGTTAATCATCTGGCGTAAAAACAAGAACAGTTTCGCCTTGCAGCGTTTTGAGTAAAACCGACGCGCCTAGGGGCTTTCCAAGCCCCTTTTTTTTTCAAATGGGTAATCAACTGTTTTTATGTGGTGGCCGATGTACTTGATATTTTTTGGTTTCTTTGCAGCCGAGGGCATTATCTATCCGTTCTGGCCGACCTGGCTAGACACGCTGGGGTTCAGCGCCAGTCAGATAGGTTTGCTAATCGCGGCAGCTTATTGGCCTCAAATTGTGACCGGGGTGTTGATTACCTATGCCGCGGACTGGCGCATCGATCAAATTTACCTGGCCGCATTCCTAAGTTTTTCAGCAGCCATCAGTACGCTGCTGTTTTATTTCCTACCCACCTCTCTATTCACTTTCATCGCGTTGAGCATTTCGTTCGGCGGCCTGTGGATGGTCGTGCTGCCCCTGTGCGAGTCGTATCTGCTTAAACGAGATAAACAATCCATTCAAAATTACGGTTGGGTAAGAGCAGTTGGCTCTTCAGCATTCATTTTAACATCGACACTGGGTGGTGTTTTTTTTACTTTTTATGGGCTTTCATGGGTGCCTATCAGCGTTGCAGCAAGCATGTTTTTTACAGCATTGAGTTGTTTATGGTTAAGACATCGAGTCCCAAATAAAAACGTCTCTAACAATTCTCAGCGCGCTAAAAAACCAGACTGGCGGCGGCTATTCGAAAACAAAACGCTGCTATTGGCAATTGCTTCGGCAAGCATCATTCAGTTAAGCCATACATTGTACTTTGCCACAGCCTCAATAAACTGGGGACTTAAAGGTTATTCATCGACTACCGTTGGATTATTTTGGTCAGTTGCTGTGATTGCTGAGATTACCTATTTTGCGTTCTCGAATAAAATCCTCAAATCCTTCTCTCCCTTATCTATCGTGATTTTGTCCAGTTTATGTGCGTCGCTTCGCTGGGCACTCTTCTCTAACAGCGACGCCCTATCACTCATCATCGTAGGGCAATGCATGCACGCTCTGAGTTTTGCTGCTTATCACACGGCGATTATGCGCTTTATCCGCGATCACGCTCCGCACGACATACAGACTTTAACCCAGGGGTTCTATTATTCTTTCGCGGTAGCAATACCCATGGGGATAGCCACGCCGTTTTCCGGTTATCTTTATGAGAAAATGCCCAATGGGTCTTTTTATGTAATGGCCACCATAGCCTTACTCGGCGCGCTACTAGCCTTGATTGCTTATCAAAAAACGCGGAACTTCAAGCATGACGACACACACGTTTACAGCGGTCTGTTTTGATATGGACGGCGTCCTTATTCAGTCACGCGAAGTTATTGAACATGCCTGGTCTAGTGTGGCGCGGGAATATGGCATTGAAATTAGTCAAGACTTCATACATGAGCATATCCATGGTCGACCTGGGGAGTATACGCTGCAGGCTCTCTTTCCCAACTTCAATCAACCAACCCGGCGCACTATCAAAGAACAAGTAGATGCTGCAGAAGAGGTGGCAGTCTGTTCGTTAGTACCTGGGGTGGCAAAGCTGATTGCTCAACTGCGGGAACGATCAGTTCCGTTGGCACTGGTAACCAGTAGTTGGCCCGCTCGTATCGCCTATGTACTCAGTCATCACGGTCTGGAAACTGCCTTTGAATGTATCGTTTCACGCGAAGATGTCAGCCGTGGAAAGCCAGCTCCCGATTGCTATCAGCTAGCGGCTCGAAAATTAAACACCCCCATCAATGAATGCCTTGTCTTCGAAGACTCCGTAAGCGGAGTCCAGTCGGCGGTAAGCAGCGGTGCGAAATGTCTCGGTATCGGCAATGACGTTTCGCTAATCAACTACGGCGCTAAGGCGGTGTACATCGACTTTGACGCTCTGCCAAGCATAGAAAGCTCGACGCCGACCTCTCTGTTTACTGAAAAGGGCTTGGTTGTCGGTAGCCATAGTTCCAGGAGATTACCTTCTTAATGACATCCACACTGAAATATGCCGCTATTCTTTGGGAGTACTTGTCCGAAGGGCGTCAGCATGAGACCTGTGATTTGCTCGTAGTCTGTGGGTCATACGATCTTCGTGTCTGCGACTACGCTTGTGAACTGCTTCGCAAGGGAGTAGCTGGCCACCTATTATTCACAGGCAATACGGGGAATTGGACGAGACACTTATGGGATAAAACCGAAGCCGAAGTTTTTGCTCGACGCGCGCTCGACCTTGGGATTCTGCATGAGCAATTCAGCTTGGAAAAGCGAGCAACCAACTTTGCTGAAAACATTGCCTTCACTAAAGAAATGTTTCCACAAATAAAAAGTGCTACTTTTCTTACCAAGCCAAACTCAATTCGCCGGGTAAAACTGACTTTACCTATCCAATGGCCCGGCCTTGATGCATGGGTTGATGCTCCGAGCTATTGTTTCCCTGAACAAACTTCCAATCAGGTGGGGGTGCTGGGATTAATCGACGAAATGGTGGGTGATGTACAGCGCATTATGCTGTATCCAGAAAAGGGCTTTCAGATCGGAGAAGAGTTACCGAAAAAAGTCGAGGCGGCGTGGAGGCACTTGATTGAGCTGGGCTTTAAAAACCACCTTACCAGTTAGTGTACCGCGCTTGGACAATGGCACCGCTCCAGCGTCGTCGTGCCCCTCATCGCGCAATGCAGAACACCGATAGGATCAGGCAATACTCAAATTCAATCCGGCATAGCCCCCCAGCACTCTCCCACCTAGCATGGCCTCGCCTTATATCTTCAGGAGTGCGCCCCTTGAGTGCAGAAAAAACCATTTTTATCACCGGCGTCAGTAGCGGCTTTGGCCAGGCCCTGGCTAAGGAAGCTCTCGCTCAGGGCCATCGAGTGATCGGCACTGTACGCAGCGAATCCTCTCTGGCAGCCTTTGAGGCGCTCTCGCCTGAGCGGGTCCATGGGGTGCTTCTGGACGTTACCGACTTCGATGCCATCGACGCGGTGGTCGCGGCTGTTGAGGAACGGCACGGCCCGGTAGACGTGCTGGTGAACAACGCCGGTTATGGCCACGAGGGGATTTTCGAGGAGTCGTCGCTGGCAGAGATGCGCCGCCAATTCGACGTCAATGTATTTGGCGCAGTGGCGGTGAGCAAGGCGTTTGTGCCGTATTTTCGCCAGCGGCGGGCGGGGCATATCCTCAATATCACGTCCATGGGCGGCTACATCACCATGCCGGGCATTGCCTATTACTGCGCTAGCAAATTCGCGCTGGAGGGCATCTCTGACACGTTGAGCAAGGAGCTTGCACCCTTCGATATTTTTGTCACGGCCGTGGCACCAGGGTCGTTTCGCACGGATTGGGCAGGCCGTTCGATGCAGCGTACGCCGCGCAGTATCCGTGACTACGATGCGAGTTTCGACCCGGTGCGCAAAGCCCGTGAGAAAAAAAACGGCCATCAACCGGGCGACCCGCAGAAAGCCGCACGCGCCATGCTGACGGTTATCGCCAGTTCCAGCCCGCCGGCTCACCTGCTGCTGGGCAGCGACGCCCTGGCCCTGGTGCGTGACAAGCTGCGCCGGACCGCGGAGAGTATTAAGCAATGGGAGGCGCTTAGCTGTTCTACGGATGGCTGAGCATGAATGTGGAGAGCGTGCAGTCGATGTCGAGACCCAAGGACCCGAGCACATTGCGTATGGTGCAGTTGATGGGCCAGCTTGCGCCACTGGAGGGTTACAACCTGAGCCCGCTGGATGATGTGCGTTTTCTGCGTTCCAACCGGCCGCTGACACGCACGCCGGTTTTGTATGAACCGGGCATCGTTATCCTCTGTCAGGGGCGCAAACGCGGCTATCTGGGTGATGACGTTTACGTCTATGACGCCCAGCATTATCTGGTGGTGTCGGTGCCGGTACCCTTCACGATGGAGACCGACGCCAGCGAGGCACAGCCAATGCTGGCGGTGTACCTGCGTCTGGATTTCCCCCTGGCCGGCGAGCTGATTCAGCAGGTGGACGAGATATGGAACTTCCGCTCGGCTCAGCCCATGGGCATGTACGCCTCGCCCATGGACGAACCGCTGCGGCGGTCGACTCTGCGTTTTCTGGAGGTCATGGCCGACCGAACCGACGCGCAAATCCTAGGCCCGGCGATGCTGCGCGAACTCTACTACCGCATCCTCACCGGCGAACAAGGCGGCACGCTACGCGCCGCGATTGCCCAGCAGGGCCAATTCGGCAAGGTGACGCGCGCCATTCACAAAATCCACAGCTGTTACCACGAGCATCTGGATGTAGAAGCACTGGCGCAGGAAGCGCAGATGAGCGTGCCCAACTTTCATCTGCATTTTCGCAAGGTGACCGATTCATCGCCGATGCAGTACCTCAAGTCGACACGCTTGCATCAAGCGCGATTACTGATGCTGCGTAACGACCTGACAGCGTCCAAGTCGGCATTTCTGGTGGGGTATGAAAGTGCTTCGCAATTTAGCCGCGACTTCAAGCGCCTCTTCGGCCGCACACCAATAGCGGAGGTGGCGTGGATGAAACGGACCTATGCGTTGCCGGCACCGACAACCCCGTCGCCCTTCGTGTCATCACACTGACCTTTAATCAGTCCTGTCTTATACCTAGCCCGCAATCGAGCGGGCTTTTCTTAATTTGCGATTAATTTTGCTGAAGTAGAGGCTTGTGGCTGCGATGATGCTGGAAGACTCACAGCGCTCAACTTCCCAGTAGCGTCATCTGGGAGCGTGTACATGGCGCCTGTGAGTGGGTCAACGATCAGCATGCCTATCAAGCCACCAATCAGCAGGTTGCCCCAGTACCAGCCACTGACAGTCGATTTCAGAGGAACAGTCGTCTCTGTGTAGCCTTCCTTCTGAAATGTGACGGTGTAGCTTTGGCTTTTGAAGTAGCCCCTGCTCGTCTCCAGCAATGCTGTGCCTGGCGTGACGCCCTTCGACAGCACAGCTCCATTGCTGTTCTTGATTACGTAGTTTGCATTTGTCGGCACGCTGTACAGACCCACTTTCGGCTTACTATCGCTCACGATGCTGGCGCAGCCGCTAATGACAACCATCGCAGCAAACGCTACGGCACCTGCCACCTTTCCCATCTTCATACAATCACTCCATTGCGCCTTCATTGGCATAGCCGAGATACGGCCGGCGCGGATTGTATCTGAGTGATGGCACTTAGACATATATGCCTGTCTAAAATACACGCCCTTTTCAAATATGCATTTATGCATTTATGCATTTATGCATTAAACGTAGCGCTGCCCTCTTGCCAAGGCCACCGCGTGCAATGCTTCGTCGCGTCTATTGGTGTACAGCGGATTCAGTTGGTCGAAATTTCCACGCACGACAACCCTATTACGTCAGCACTTGCACCTGCGCGCCCACCGGCAATGACCAAGCCCGGCTACGAATGGGAGGCGCAGGCCGCAAGCTTCACGAGCAGCGCGAAGAAGTCTAAACCAAGCTGCCGAAACTCCAGGTTGAGGTGATCCTGCCCGAAAGCTGCCAGTGAGATCCTGGACTTGGGCGATGCCATCCGCATGCTGAGGCACACGGGCAAGCGGCTGTGGGGTCTGCGCTGGGACGAACCCCAGAAACGCAAAAGCCCCGCTTTCGCGAGGCTTTCGTGTCAATCTTGGCGGGAAACCAGGGATTCGAACCCTGGGAACGCTATTAACGTTCGCCGGTTTTCAAGACCGGTGCATTCAACCACTCTGCCAATTTCCCTTGTGCGTCACAGGATTATGATAGCTCATCCCGTCTCAGCGGGCGCCATAATACCCGAATGAAACACACTGTCAAACTCTCTGCATAGCTTGTTACAGAGCGTCTGTTATGATCTTTGCGACTGAACGTTTCAAAACTGAAGGAGTGTCGCCATGCGCGAACAGAATTACGCAGTGAATGGCAACGCGCAGGCTGAGCAGCTTGAAGTCAGCCGCGTCTTGCGCAATACGTACGGCCTGCTCGCCCTTACCCTCGCATTCAGCGGCGTGATGGCTTACGTGGCCCAGCAGATGCGCGTCGGTTACCCGAATATCTTTGTCGTGTTGATCGGCTTCTATGGTCTGTTCTTCCTGACCAACAAGCTGCGTGACTCGGCGTGGGGCCTGGTGTCGGCGTTTGCCTTGACCGGCTTCATGGGCTTTATCCTCGGCCCGATCCTCAACCGTTACCTCGGCATGGCCGGCGGCGCGGAGGTGGTCAGTTCGGCGTTTGCCATGACCGCATTGGTGTTTGGTGGCCTGTCGGCGTACGTGCTGATCAGCCGTAAGGACATGAGCTTCCTGGGCGGCTTCATTACCGCTGGTTTCTTCGTGTTGCTGGCGGCTGTGGTAGCCGGCATGTTCTTCCAGATCAGCGGCCTGCAACTGGCGATCAGCGCAGGTTTCGTGCTGTTCTCCTCGGTGTGCATCCTGTTTCAGACCAGCGCCATCATCCATGGTGGTGAGCGTAACTACATCATGGCCACCATCAGCCTGTATGTGTCGATCTACAACCTGTTTATCAGCCTGTTGCAGATCTTCGGCATCATGAGCCGCGACGACTGATTGTTAACGCTGTAAAAAATGCCCCGTATCGCGAGATACGGGGCATTTTTATTGGCCGCGGTGTTGGCCGATCAGTACTGGTTGGGCTCCATCTCGAGCTCTACCCCGAAACGTTCGGCGATATCCCGCTGGATACGCAGCGCCAGGTTGGCAATGTCACGGCCGCTGGCCGCGCCATAGTTCACCAGCACCAGCGCTTGCATTTTATGCACGCCGGCATCGCCATCGCGAAAGCCCTTCCAACCCGCCTTGTCGATCAGCCAACCGGCGGCGAGCTTGGTCTGCCCGTCTGCCTGTGGGTAGGCCACCAGGTCCGGATACTGGCCTTTCAGTTCGGCAGCCAGGGCCTGGGGTACCAGCGGATTTTTGAAGAAACTGCCGGCATTGCCCAGCTCTGCCGGGTCTGGCAATTTTTCGCGACGAATACTGCAAATCGCCCGGCTTACGTCCGTCGGCGTAGCGTCGGTAATCCCCTGCCCGGCCAGGCGCTGCTGCACCGGGCCGTAGTCGAGTTTCAGGTGGCTGGCGCGGCTCAGGGCAAAACGCACGCGCAGGATCAACCAACGCCCGACTTCATGTTTGAACAGGCTGTCGCGGTAGGCAAACCTGCATTCCTGCAGGCTGAAGTCCCGCAGTTCTCCGGTCTGGCGGTCCAGCGCAGTGAGGCCGGCAAACACGTCCTTGATCTCAACGCCGTAGGCACCGATGTTTTGCATGGGCGCCGCCCCCACCGTGCCCGGAATGAGGCTGAGGTTTTCCAGGCCGCAAAAACCCTGCTCAAGGGTCCATAGCACAAAGGGGTGCCAGGCTTCGCCCGCTTCAGCCTCGACCACCACGTGCACGCCGTCGTCGTGCAGCACGCGAATACCCTGGGTCGCCATGCGCAATACCAGGGCAGGCACATCCTGGGTCAGCAGCAGGTTGCTGCCGCCCCCGATCACCAGCAATGGCACACCGTGCGCCTCGGCGTAGGCCAGGGCTTGCTGCACATCGGCATCACTGCGGGCCTCGGCAAACAGTTGGGCGCGTACATCGATGCCAAAGCTGTTGAAGGGTTTGAGCGATACCTGCGCCTGTACTTGCAAGGTCATAACCGCCCCTTCAATTCGATCACCAATAAATCACAGGCACGCTCGATCAGGTCCAGGACCCGCTCAAAACCTTGTTCGCCTTCGTAGTAAGGGTCTGGCACCTCGTCCACTTCGCCATCGAAACGCTGCAGGAACAAATCCAGCTGTGCCTTGCCCTGCGCAGGCTGCATGGCCTTGAGGTTGCGCAGGTTGCTGTGGTCCATGGCCAGGATCAGGTCGTAACGCGCAAAGTCGGCGCGGGAGACCTGTTGGGCACGCTGGGATGACAAGTCATAGCCCCGCGCCAGGGCCGCACGTTGGCTGCGCTGATCCGGAGGATTGCCCACATGCCATTCCCCCGTCCCTGCTGACGCCACCTCGATCTGGTCGGCCAAACCAGCGTCGCGTAACTTGTGGCGCAAGATGCCTTCGGCAGTGGGCGAACGGCAGATATTGCCCAGGCAGACAAACAGGACCTCCATCAAGCCCCCAGCAGGCGACGAACGCGCTCGAGATCTTCCTGTGTATCGACGCCTGCAGGCGGCGCTTCCAGCGCATCACCCACGTGGATACGCACGCCGTGCCACAGGGCCCGCAGTTGCTCCAACGACTCGGTGTTTTCCAGCCAGCACGGGCCCCAGCTGACAAAGTCATGCAGGAAACCGGCGCGATAGGCGTAGATGCCGATATGACGGCGATATGGCACACCTTCCGGAAGTACGCCGGGGTTGCTGGCAAAGGCATCCCGTGCCCAGGGCAGCGTCGAGCGGCTGAACGTCAGGGCCAGGCCGTTGATATCGCTGACGACCTTCACCACGTTCGGGTTGAACAAGGTTTCGCTGTCTTCGATCGGTTCGGCCAGGGTCGCCATGCGCGCTTCGCCATGGGCCGCCAGGTTGGCGGCGACCTGGTCGATGACGCTGGGCGGGATCAACGGCTCGTCACCTTGCACGTTCACCACGATGGCGTCGGGCGCCAGGCCCAGTTGCGTGGCCACTTCGGCCAGGCGGTCGGTGCCGGAATTATGGTCTTCGCGGGTCAGCACGGCCTCGGCGCCGAACCCTTTGCAGGCTTCGATGATACGCGGGTCGTCGGTGGCCACCACCACCCGTTCAGCGCTGCTTTTGCAGGCCTGTTCCCACACCAGCTGGATCATCGGCTTGGCGCCGATCATTTGCAGCGGCTTGCCCGGCAGGCGGGTCGATGCATAGCGCGAGGGAATCACCACGGTGAAGGCGGTACTCATTTATCCAGGCGCTCGTCGGTCGTCAGGGTGCGGGCTTCGCTTTCCAGCATCACCGGAATGCCGTCACGAATGGGGTAAGCCAGGCCGGCACCTTTGCTGATCAGCTCGGTTTTGTCGGCGCTGAGCTTGAGCGGGCCTTTGCAGATCGGGCAAGCAAGGATGTCGAGCAATTTGGTGTCCATGAGTAATTCCTGGAGATAAGCGGTTCAAGGCAAAAGACGGTTGGGCAGCAAGCGCATCAGCTGCGTGTCGAACCAGGCGACAAACGCTGGCGACGGTAGCGCATCCACCGCAAGGTACCACCAGTCGGGCCGGGCGAAGGCGCGGCACTTCACCGCGTCCTTTTCAGTCATGACCAGTGGCAATAGCGGTGTGAAATTCAACACCTCGGCGCTGTAGGGCGCGTGGTCGGCAAACCCATGGGGAATCGGCTGCCAGTGTAGCGTTTCGAGGGTATTGAAGAAACGTTGCGGGTTACCGATACCGGCAACCGCGTGCACCGGTTGGCCTGCCGGAAAATAACTGACCGGCTGTCGCTCGCCGCTCTGCAGGTTGACCAGCGCCGAAGGCTGCAGGCGGAAGGCAAAGCCGTCTTCGCGGTCCGAGGCGGCACCGTTATACAGCAGCGCATCGACGCTGTGCAGGCGCTCCACCGGCTCGCGCAACGGCCCGGCCGGCAGGCAGCGGCGATTGCCCAGGCCACGGGCTGCATCGATCAGCACCAGTTCGAGATCGCGGGCCAGACGGTAGTGTTGCAGGCCGTCGTCGGAAAGGATCAGGTCCAGGGTTTCGCTGGCCAGCAGCGCTTGTACCGCACGGCTGCGATCCGGGTCGATCATCAACGGTACACCGCAGCGCTGCACGATCAGCAAAGGCTCGTCGCCGGCCACTTCGGCACTGTGGCTGGCCTCGACCCGCCATGGCAAGTGTGGCGGCTTGGCGCCATACCCACGGCTGACCACGCCTACGCGCAGCCCACTGCGCCGACAGTGCTCGATCATCCACAGGATCAGCGGCGTCTTGCCAGTACCGCCTACGGTGATATTACCCACCACCACAACCGGTACTGGCGCCTGGTAGATAGTGCCCTCACCCGCCAGGAAACGCGCACGCTTGCGCTGCACCACCCGGCGATACAAAGACTCCAGCGGCCGTAACAGCGTGAGGGCCGGATGCCCCTCGTACCAGGCCTTGAGCAAACGATCGGACATGGCCATCAGGGTGGGCTCGCCGCCTCGACAGTGGTCATGCGCAGGTGGCTGAAGCCGAGTTTGCCGGCAGCGTCCATCGCGGTGATCACAGCCTGGTGCTGGGTCTTGCCGTCTGCACTGATCGACAGTGGCATGCTGGTGTCACCCCCGGATTCCTTCTGCAAGGCGCCCATCAAGCTGGCCAGGTCGTTCTTTTCGAGCAACTGGTTATTCACCGAAAACACCCCGTCGGCGCTAATGGCGATGTCCAGCTGCTTGACCTGCTGGTCTTCGGCTGGCGAGCCGCTCACCGCTTCGGGCAAGTCGACACGCAGCTGGGTTTCCCGGGTGAATGTGGTCGTGACGACAAAGAACAGCAGCAGGATAAACACCACGTCAATCAGTGACGCGAGGTTGATATCGACGTTTTCCCGTTGCTTGCGGCGAAATTTCACGCTTTGCCCTCGACCAGGTCCACATCACGGTCGCCCTGCACCACCTCCACCAGCTTGATGGCTTCCTGCTCCATGCCGACCACCAGTTCATCGATGCGCCGTTGCAGGAAACGGTGGAAGAATACCGAAGGGATACCCACCATCAGGCCCGCGGCCGTGGTGATCAAGGCCTTGGAAATACCACCGGCCAGCACGGCGGCGTTGGTGGTCATGCCCGAGCCCATGAACGAGCTGAAAATGTCGATCATGCCCAGCACCGTGCCCAGCAAACCGAGCAGCGGCGCCATGGCGGCAATGGTGCCGAGGGCGTTGATGTAGCGCTCCAGTTCATGGATCACCCGCGCAGCGGCTTCCTCGATGCACTCTTTCATGATCTCGCGACCATGCTTGGAGTTGGCCAGGCCGGCGGCGAGGATTTCACCCAGCGGCGAATTGGCGCGCAGCTCCTTGAGTTTCTGTTTGTCGAGCTGCTTGTTCTTGATCCAGCCCCAGACTTGCCCCAGCAAGTGCTCGGGGGTGACGCGACTGGCGCGCAGGGTCCACAGGCGTTCGGCGACGATGCCGAGTGCGGCAATGGAACTCATGATGATCGGCAACATCATCCAGCCGCCGGATTTGACCAATTCCCACACAGTGAATGCCCCCTCGAAAAAGTGCGCCACTTTATCATATAGGTTAAGCGGCGGGGTTCGTCGGCCACAGACCAGACCGTCGCAGCCCGCCGTGTTTGGTAACGCCGAATTACGGTAACGGTTCGCGCCAGAACCTGCGTTGACTACGCGCAACAACGGCTGGTTGGAAGGCCCCCAATTGAACACGCACCGCACCTTGTTCGGCGCTGTCATATATCCGGCTGCCCAGGGCCTGATAGCGCTCCAGCACTTGTGAATGGGGATGACCGAACGCGTTACCCCTGCCTCTGGAGATCAGCACCGACTCGGGCGCAAGCTTCTGCACAAAGGGTCTGGATGAAGAGCTGCGGCTACCATGATGGGGCGCTTGCAGCCAATCGGTGGGCACCGCCAATGCTGTATCAAGCAGTGCGCGCTCCGCCGCACGGTCGATATCGCCGGTGAGCAGCAGCCGTTCGCCGTTGGCCACCACCTGCAACACACAGGATTTCGAGTTGCCACTTACGGCGTCAGGCCACTGCCATAACACGAACGACACGCCATCCCACTCCCATCGCTCGCCGCTGACACAAGGCTCAGTCTTCAGAAAATCCGGCAATCCCTCGGTTTCGCCACCTACCACACGCCTGATGGGCAAGCCGCGGGCAACAGCTGCCGCGCCACCGGCATGATCGGCGTCGGCATGGCTCAGCAGCAGCATGTCCAGCCGCTCTATGCCGGATTTTTTCAGCGACGGTAAGACCACCCGCGCGCCCTGGTCGACCGGCCCTGAACGAGGCCCCGCATCGTAAAGCAAGGCATGATTGCGGGTGCGCAGGATCAGTGACTGCCCCTGGCCGACATCCAGCTGTACCACCGTCACCTGCCCATGGGGGAGTGGCTGCCTGGGTGGAAACACCGCCAGCAACAGCATCGGCCAGCCCAGCAAGCGGAACGGCACCCCCTTGGGCAGCAGCAACAGCACCGCGCCCGCCAAGCTGACCAGCCAATAAGCCAGCGGCACCTCAGCCGGGGTCCAGGCCGGCAACTGCCCAGCCAGCAGAGCGAGGCCCTTGAACCACACCTCCAGCGCTCCACCGGCCAGCCAGAGCAGGCCCTCGCCGGCCAGCGGCACCCACAGCAACGCGGTGCCCAGCAGCGCCAACGGCAATACCACCAGGCTGATCCACGGCACGGCGAACAGGTTGGCCACAGGCGCAGTGAGGCTAATGGGTAATCCCAGCACCAGCAGCAATGGAAACAAGCCGACGGCAATCAGCCACTGGGGGCGCGTCCATACCTGCCAGACACTCCATGGCCCCAGCCGTCCGCCGAACGCCAGGACCAGGACCGCAACCGCCGCAAACGACAACCAGAAGCCCGGTTGCAGACTGGCCAGCGGCTCAAGCAGGAGTACGCCGTTGAATGCCAGCAACAACGGCCACCAGGCGCCCAGATGCCGAAAGCGCAGCCGCCATAGCAACACCAGGCCAACCATTACGCAGGCCCGCTGCACCGGCACGCCGAAACCGGCCAGCAGGCCATAACTCAACGCTGCGACAAAGGCCAGGCCGCACGCCCAGGGGAGCCATGGCAGGTTTCGTGGCCAGCAGCCAAACCGTGCCATCGCGGCCACCAGCCCATAGATCAGCCCGGCCAGCAAGCCGATGTGCTGGCCGGAAATGACCAACAAGTGCACGGTTCCGGTGTCTTGCAACACCTGCCAATCCTCAGCTTCCAGCCCGGAACCATCCCCCAGCACCAGCGCCGCGACGGCGGCTTCATGGGCTTGCGCATCGGTCGCCAGCAGGCGTTGGCGCAGGCTGTCGCGCCACGCGTGGCGGGCCGGTGCCAGGCGCTCACCGTCTTTCACCGAGCCCGTAGCGCCAATGCGCTGCGCCAACAGCCAGGCCTCGTGGTCGAAACCGTGAAAATTGAGCAGACCGGACGGCCTTTTAAGCGTGACAGCCAGGCGCCAGCGCTCCCCACTGCGCACCGCCGGCCCGCCGTGCCAGGACACGCGAATGCGCTTGGGCAGCCTGGCTTTGCGCGACCGGCTGTCGGCCAATTCAAAGCGCACGCCCGTGTCTGTCTGCTGGGGCAACCCCACCACGCGCCCTTCCAACCAACGCGTCTCGCCGTCCAGCGCCGGTCGCAATCGATCATCCAGCGCCCACTGCGCGCTGATGCAAGCCCAGCTCAAACCCAACAGGAAAAACGCCAGCGGGTAAGTACGAAACGGCAATAGCATCAAGGCCAGCACCAACATGGCCAACAGCCAACCGGTGGGCGGCAACGTGGGTAGAAAACGCAGGGCCAGCAACCCCAGCGCAAGCGCGCACATCCCTGTCCTCATGGATCATTCCTTTCGATGATCCATTCAGTCTTAGTCGGGGTTCCCAGCGGCGCCTTTGATGTTTTGTCACAAAGTCTGAATTATCTGTTTATAGAATGCGCGCATACTTGCCCCTCGAACTGACCTGGACCCCTTATGCCCCGGCGCTTATTCAAACGGTACATGCCCGACCCCAGCAGCATCAGGGAACACAAGTCATTACAGTTTCTTGGCACCCTGCTGCATGACCCGAACCTCTGGCACCTCAACCGGCATTCGGTAGCCCGCGCCATGGCCGTGGGCTTGTTCGCCGCGTTTATCCCTATTCCCTTGCAAATGTTGCTGGCCGCGGTCCTGGCGATTGTGGTGCGCGGCAACATGCCGATTGCCGTCAGCCTGGTGTGGCTGACCAACCCGATCACCATGCCGGTGGTGTTTTTCTGCACCTATATGACCGGCGCCTGGCTGATGAATGTGCCGCCGCGCAGCCTGCCGGACAACCTCACCTGGGAATGGATCAGCGGCGAGCTGAGCACGATGTGGCAACCGTTCCTGCTGGGGTCGGTGGTCAGTGGATTGGTGCTGGGCGCCTTGGCCTATTGCCTGACCATGGGGTACTGGCGCTGGTGGGTTGCGCACCAGTGGAAGAAACGCAAACTGCGCCGACGCTGATGGCTACCGCGCAGGCAGACGCAGATGTATACGCAGGCCCTGGCCGGTGTTTTCTGCCCATAGAAGTCCGCCCTGACGCTGGACAGCGTTGCGCGCAATGCTCAAGCCCAGGCCGAAGCCGCCGTCGCCGGGCCGTGAACCGTCCAGCCGGGTAAAGGGCGCGAAGATACGTTCCAGGTCGGCCTCATCGATGCCGGCCCCCTGATCTTCCAGCCAGACATGCCAGTGTTCGCCCTCGCGCACGCCGTCCACTGTGACCCTTCCCTGATCCGGAGAGTGGCGTATTGCGTTGCGCAGGATGTTTTCCAAGGCCTGGGCCAGTGCATTGAGATTACCGCGCACCCAGCACTGCGTTGGCAATAAGCACAGCAAGCGCGATGCCGGCCAGCCGCTTTCAAAACAGGCGTTCTCGCGCAGCATGTCCCACAGCGCCGGCAGTTGAATGTCTTCCTGGGGCAACGGCGCCCTGTCGCTGTCGAGCCAGGCCAGTTGCAGGCTGTCTTCAACCAGGCGCTGCATCGCGTCGATTTCCCGATTCAGCCGTTCGCGCAACTGCGCCAGATCCTGCTCGCTGTCACAGGCCACGCGCAGGCGGCTCAAGGGCGTGCGCAATTCATGGGACATGTCCCGCAGCAACTGTTGCTGCAACTGCACAGTGCCCTGCAAGCGTTCGGACATATGGTCGAAGGCGCGTCCCAGTTCACCCAACTCGTCCTGGCGACTGGTCGCGTCCCCGGACATCCGTGCATTCAGTTGATCGGCACGCCAGGCATTGGCCTGCTCGCGCAGTTGATTGAGGGGCATGATCAGCAGTCGATACAAGCCAATGCACAGCAATAAGGTAAACAACCCGGGAATCACGCCGTTGGTCATGACGCGCCAGAATAATTGATAGCGCCCCGGCATAAAGCGCTGGGGCAACTCGATCACCAGTGACCCGGCATCGGGATCGACGGGAAAGCCGATCTTCAACCAGGGCAGGCCTTTGGTATGACGGCTCACCGGCCAGTCCAATCCGCGCAAAAAGGTCAGCCGCTGGCTTTCCTTGTCGCTCAGCGGTGCGCTGCCAAGGGATTGCAGGTCGTTGCCGATCACACCCAGCCAGGTGGTTTCGCGGTCATTCATATGCTGCAGCCAGGCATCCACCCCGGCGCTGCCCTGGGTGCTCCAGGCCAACTCGGCTCCCGCTGCATAGCCGCGCAGCGTAGCGCGGGCCTCTTCAGAGAGGTACGCACTTTGCTGCTCCATGTAGCGGCCCCAGGACCAACTGAGCCAGATCATCAGCAAACAAAAGGCGATCAGCAGGCACGCCAGCTTCCAGAACAACGAGTGCCTGCTCGGCAGCCGCTCAAAGCCCTTCATCGTGACCGCTCAACACATAGCCCTTGCCCCACACCGTGCGCACTTCGCGCTCGGTGTAGCCGAGCGCCTTGAGCTTGCGGCGAATCTGGCTCACGTGCATGTCCAGGCTGCGGTCGTGCGGGGCATAACCGCGCTGCAGCACGTGCTGATAAAGGAAGGCTTTGCTGAGGACTTCTTCAGCATTGCGGTGCAGGGTTTCCAACAGACGGTATTCACTGCGCGTCAGGCCGGCCCAGTGCGCCTGGTAGCAGACATCGCAGCGCTCATCGTCAAAACCGAGCAGATGCGCATCCTCACGCAAGGGCGCAAGGCTCGGCTGGGGGCGACGATCCAGGGCCACCCGGCGCAGAATGGCTTCGATGCGTACGCGCAGCTCAACCATACTGAACGGCTTGGGCAGATAATCGTCCGCACCCAAGCGAAAGCCGCTGATACGGTCGGCTTCGGCGCCCAGGGCCGACATCAGGATCACGGGCATGGCATGGCTTTGGCGCAAGTGCGTCAGCACCGAGAGCCCATCCAGCCCTGGCAGCAGAACGTCCATCAGTATCAGGTCAAACGCCCGGTCGCGTGCCAGTTGCAAACCTTGCTGGCCATTCTGACACCAGGTGACCTCAAAGCCACAGCGGCCCAGGTGCTCATGCACGTAGGCGCCCAGCACGGGGTCGTCTTCGATGGTCAGGATACTGGGTAGGCCAACGGCTGCGGGATTCATTAGCGTCTGCAAGTCATTCTCAATGACTGATTATTCAAGATTAAAGTGTTACAGGCAATCGCCGTCCGCCGCCGAATGGCCCGAAGATTGCCCTGCGTCATTAATTTACGAGATTCCTGCCGGCGCAAATGGCTACACTGCGCAGGTGGCGCGGGCCGGATGCCCGCGTGGATGATTGATATCAATGTGGTAGCAGGAGAGTGGCGTGCTTAGAAGAATGGGGATAAAAGGCCGCGTACTGTTGCTGACTTTATTACCGACCAGCCTGATGGCCCTGTTGTTGGGGGGCTATTTCACCTGGATGCAGCTCTCCGAGCTTCAAACCCAATTGCTGCAACGCGGTGAAATGATCGCCGAGCAATTGGCGCCGCTGGTCGCGCCCGCCCTCAGCAGCAGGAACGCCGACCTGCTGGAACGCATCGCGACCCAATCCCTTGAACAACCCGATGTGCGCGCAGTGTCGTTCCTGGCACCGGATCGCTCTTCCCTGGCCCATGCCGGCCCGACCATGCTCAATCAACCGCCCACCGGCAACAGTTCACACCTGCTGCAGCGTACCGGCAATGATGCCACTCGTTATCTGATGCCCGTGTTCGGCCGCCATCGCAACCTGGCGGGCGAGGTAATTCCGGATGAGTCCGACCGCCTGTTGGGCTGGGTCGAGGTGGAACTGTCCCACAACGGCATGTTGCTGCGCGGCTATCGCAGCCTGTTCGCCAGCCTGCTGCTGATCGCCATCGGCTTGATCTGCACGGCGGCACTGGCGCTGCGCATCAGCCGCACCATCAATTCGCCGATCGGCCTGATCAAGCAAGCCGTGGCCCAGCTCAAGGACGGCAATCTGGAAACCCGCCTGCCACCCTTGGGCAGCCAAGAGCTGGATCAATTGGCCTCGGGCATCAACCGCATGGCCGAAACCCTGCAAAATGCCCAGGAAGAATTGCAGCACAGCATCGACCAGGCCACCGAAGACGTGCGCCAGAACCTGGAAACCATCGAGATCCAGAACATCGAGCTGGACCTGGCCCGCAAGGAAGCCCTGGAAGCCAGCCGGATCAAATCGGAATTCCTGGCCAACATGAGCCATGAGATCCGCACGCCGCTCAACGGCATCCTAGGCTTCACCCATCTGCTGCAAAAAAGTGAGCTGTCGCCACGCCAGCTGGACTACCTGGGCACCATCGAAAAATCCGCCGACAACCTGTTGGGCATCATCAACGAAATTCTCGACTTCTCGAAGATCGAGGCCGGCAAACTGGTGCTCGACAGCGTGCCGTTCAACCTGCGCGACTTGCTGCAGGACACCCTGACCATCCTCGCCCCCGCCGCCCACGCCAAGCAGCTCGAACTGGTCAGCCTGGTCTACCGCGACACGCCGCTGGCGCTGGTGGGCGACCCGCTGCGCCTCAAGCAGATCCTGACCAACCTGATCAGCAATGCGATCAAGTTCACCCGCGAAGGCACCATCGTTGCCCGGGCGATGATCGAGGATGAGCAGGAAGACAGCGTACAGTTGCGCATCAGTGTGCAGGACACCGGCATCGGCCTGTCCAACCAGGACGTGCGCGCCCTGTTCCAGGCCTTCAGCCAGGCAGATAACTCACTGTCGCGCCAGCCGGGTGGCACAGGCCTGGGCCTGGTGATTTCCAAGCGTTTGATCGAACAGATGGGCGGCGAAATCGGCGTCGACAGCACGCCGGGCGAAGGTTCGGAGTTCTGGATCAGCCTGAACCTGCCCAAGACCCGCGACGACGTCGAAGACCTGCCCAGCGCGCCGCTGCTCGGGCGCCGCGTGGCCGTGCTGGAGAACCATGAGCTGGCGCGCCAGGCCCTGCAGCACCAGTTGGAAGACTGCGGCCTGGAAGTGACGCCGTTCAATACCCTGGAAAGCCTGACCAACGGCATCACCAGCGCGCACCAGACCGAACAGGCGATAGACTTGGCGGTGCTCGGCGTCACCGCCAACGACATCCCGCCCGAGCGCCTCAACCAGCACCTGTGGGACCTCGAACACCTGGGCTGCAAGGTGCTGGTACTGTGCCCGACCACCGAGCAAATGCTGTTCAATCAATCGGTGCCCAACCCTAACAGCCAGTTGCAGGCCAAACCCGCTTGTACGCGCAAGCTGCGCCGCGCGTTGGCCGACCTGATCAGCCCGCGCCCTTCGCGCAGCGAGCCAGGTGAGCCGTTGTCCAGCCGTGCGCCGCGCGTGCTGTGCGTGGACGATAACCCGGCGAACCTGTTGCTGGTGCAAACCCTGCTTGAAGACATGGGCGCCAAGGTCCAGGCCGTGGAAAGCGGCTATGCGGCCATTGACGCCGTCAAGCAGGAAACTTTCGACCTGGTGCTGATGGACGTGCAGATGCCCGGCATGGACGGGCGCCAGAGCACCGAAGCGATTCGCCAATGGGAAAGCGAACGCCATGGCACGCCACTGCCGGTGGTGGCCCTCACCGCCCATGCCATGGCCAATGAAAAACGTGCGCTGCTGCAAAGCGGCATGGACGATTACCTGACCAAACCCATCAGCGAGCGGCAGCTGGCCCAGGTGGTGCTGAAATGGACCGGCCTGGCCCTGCGCAACCAGGGGCCGGAGCGCGTCACCGAAGGCCTTGGCCCAGGCGTGCAATTGCTGGTGCTGGACCATGAGGAAGGCCTGCGCCTGGCCGCCAACAAGGCGGATCTTGCCGCCGACATGCTCGCCATGCTGCTGGCCTCCCTGGAAGCCGATCGGCTGGCGATTACGGTCGCTCGTGAAGCCAACGACAACCACGCCCTGATCGAGCGCGTCCACCGCCTGCATGGCGCCACTCGCTACTGCGGCGTGCCGCAATTGCGCGCGGCCTGCCAACGCGCCGAAACCCTGCTCAAGCAGGACGACGCCAAGGCCATGGCCGCATTGGATGAGCTGGACATGGCGATCGCGCGATTGGCCAGTGAGGCGCGGGTCAGCGCCTGACCCGATTTTTATGGCCGCCGCTCAACCCTGTGGGAGGGGGCTTGCCCCCGATTGCAGTGTGTCAGTCGCAATATTCGTAACTGATACACCGCTATCGGGGGCAAGCCCCCTCCCACATTCAGCTCGCATTTTTTCAATTCGCAAATTGCAGGGAGCTTTTTAATGCGCGTGATTCTTTTCAGCAGCCAGGCCTACGACCGTGACAGTTTTCTCGGCGAACCGCGCCCTCAGGGCATCGAGCTGCAGTTCCAGCCCGCCCGCCTCAACCTCGACACCGTCGCCCTGGCCCAACAGCACGAGGTGGTCTGCCCCTTTATCAATGATGACCTCAGCGCCCCTGTGCTCGAGCAACTGGCCAAGGGCGGCACCCGCCTGATTGCGTTGCGCTCGGCCGGCTATAACCATGTCGACTTGCCGGCCGCCAAACGCCTGGGCCTGAGCGTGGTGCGCGTACCGGCCTACTCGCCCCACGCCGTGGCCGAACATGCCGCGGCCCTGATCCTGGCCCTTAACCGTCGCCTGCACCGCGCCTACAACCGCACCCGCGATGGCGATTTCAGCCTGCACGGGCTCACCGGTTTCGATCTGGTCGGCAAGACCGTCGGCGTGGTCGGCACCGGGCAGATCGGCGCCACCTTCGCCAAAATCATGGCCGGCTTCGGCTGTCAGTTGCTGGCCTACGACCCCTTCCCCAATCCGCAGGTCCAGGCCATGGGCGCGCGCTACGTGAGCCTGCCCGAATTGCTCGCCGAGGCGCAGATCATCAGCCTGCATTGCCCGCTGACCGCCGACAGCCAGCACCTGATCAACACCGACTCCCTGGCGCACATGCAACCGGGCGCCATGCTGATCAATACCGGCCGCGGCGGCCTGGTCCACACGCCGGCACTGGTTGAAGCGCTCAAGAGCGGCCAGCTCGGTTACCTGGGCCTGGATGTGTATGAGGAAGAGGCCCAGCTGTTTTTCGAAGACCGTTCGGACCTGCCCCTGCAAGACGACGTGCTCGCCCGCCTGCTGACCTTCCCCAATGTGATCATCACCGCGCACCAGGCCTTCCTGACCCGCGAGGCACTGGCGGGGATTGCCGGCACTACGCTGGCCAATATTGCGGCCTGGACCGAGGGCCGTGCGCAGAACCTGGTCGAGGGATGATCAGCGGTCACATACCGGGCTCATGATGAGCCAGCACCCGTGATAGGATGCCGCGCCTATTTGGAGGATCCATGGCCGAACACGATTTCCGCTTCAGCTTGCTGAGCCCGCAACACACCCTGATCGAATGCCGCGCCCTGGTGCCTGGCCGTTATCAAGTCACCGGCAATGGGGGCTCGATCAAGCATGGCGACGTGCTGATCGTCACCTTGCGCGGCAGTAAAACCCTGTCGATGCGCCTGACCGTGGAAGGTGATGCGCGTTACTCCATCCGCCCGGCGGGCCAATGGGTCGCCATGGCCCAGGGGCCGAAATTCGGCGAGCTGGAGATTCACACCTGGAAGGTCAATTGCGACAGCTGCGACAGCGTGCTGGAGTTCGAATTCGCGGTGGAAACCAAGCTCACCAAGGAACCGCTGCAACCGGCCGCCAATGCGCGCATCAAAGAGCTCGGCTGGGCCAGCGAAGGCGAAACGCACCGTTGCCCGAAATGCCAGCGGGCCGCGCAATGAAGCGCCTGTTGCTGCTCGCCGCCGTGGGTGCGGCTTTGGGTGGTTGCGCCGGTGATGCAGTCAAGCTCAAGCAGGATCACAGCTACGTGGTGGAATGGATCGGCGAGCGGCCCTTGATGGACTACGCGCACCTGACCGTCACCCTCGGTGCCGATGGGCGCGCCTATGGCAACGGCGGCTGCAACCACTGGTTTGCGCCGTACACCCTTGAAGGCAACTCGCTCAGCTTCGGCCCGATCGGCAGTACCCGCAAACTGTGCGCCGAGGCGTTGATGGAGCAGGAGCACCGCTTCTTCCAGGCCCTGCAAGGCGTACAGCGCTGGGACATCTCACCGATCGAGCAGACCCGCTTCTGGCCCGCCGACGGCAAGCCGATTCGGCTGTGGCTCGAAGAAGGCTGATATCCCCAGTCGCTGAATCAATGGGGATCCAAATGTGGGAGGGGGCTTGCCCTCGATAGCGGTGTGCCAGTCAATGCATTAGTTGACTATTACATGGCAATCGGGGGCAAGCCCCCTCCCACATTTGCTTTTGAGGCGTTGTCTTAACCGCGCAGCGCCTTGAGCTTGGCCAATACCCCTTGCGCCGTCTGCTCACCCATCAGTTGCTCACGCACCTTGCCCTTGTCATCGATGATGTAGGTCACCGGCAGCGCCTCGCTGCGGGGAATATCGAAGATCGCTTCGGGGTTCTGCGCCAGTACGGTGAACTTGATGCCCAGCTTGTCGCTGGCCGCTTTGAGCTCTTCACCCTGCACATTGTCGAAATTGACCCCGAACACGCCTACGTTCTGCGCTTTGAGCTGCTCGGCCAGGGCATTGAGTTCGGGAATTTCCGTGCGGCACGGGCCACACCATTCGGCCCAGTAGTTGACCACCAGCCACTGCTTGTCGAGGCGTTCGGCCGGGACTTTCTGGCCGTACTGGTCCACGCCGTAATCGTTACCGCAGCCGCTGAGCAGCAGGGTTGTGATGATCGCCAATGCACCGATCAGTCGCCTTGTCATGGGGTAATCCTTCGTAAAAATGAACGTTGGCTGCGACCTATCGCCTCTTACGGTTTAAGGACGGCCCGCAGCGCAGGTAGAATACCCGCCACCTTACGCAAGATGCGACCCGCACATGACCGATCTGACGCTTTATCACAACCCGCGCTGCTCGAAATCCCGCGGTGCGCTTGAACTGCTCGAAGCCCGGGGCTTGACGCCCACTGTGGTGCGCTACTTGGAAACCCCACTGAACGCTGCGCAAATAAAGGCCCTGCTGGCCAAACTTGGCCTGGGCGCGCGCCAATTGCTGCGCACCGGCGAAGAGGAATACAAAAGCCTCAACCTGGCCGACGCCGGCCTCAGCGAAGCGCAACTGATCGCCGCCATCGCCGAGCACCCCAAGCTGATGGAACGCCCGATCCTGGAAACCGCTGATAGAGCCATTATTGGCCGTCCGCCGGAAAACGTACTGGAGATTCTGCCGTGACGACGTCCTATGTGCTGGTGTTGTATTACAGCCGCAATGGCTCGGTCAGCGAAATGGCCCGGCAGATTGCCCGCGGTATCGAGCAAGGCGGCATGGAAGCCCGGCTGCGCACAGTGCCGGCGATCTCCACCGAGTGCGAAGCCGTGGCGCCGAGCATCCCCGACGAGGGCGCCCTGTATGCCAGCCTGGATGACCTGAAAAACTGCTCGGGCCTGGCCCTCGGCAGCCCGACGCGTTTCGGCAACATGGCCGCGCCGCTCAAGTATTTCCTCGACGGCACCAGCAACCTGTGGCTCACCGGTGCCCTGGTGGGCAAACCCGCCGGTGTGTTCACCTCCACCGCCAGCCTGCACGGCGGCCAGGAAACCACGCTGATGTCGATGCTGCTGCCGCTGCTGCACCACGGCATGCTGATCACCGGCCTGCCCTACAGCGAACAGGCGCTGCTCGACACCCAGGGCGGCGGCACGCCCTATGGCGCCAGCCACCACGCCGGGCCTGACGGCAAGCGCATGCTCGACCCCCATGAAATTACCCTGTGCCGCGCCCTGGGCCTGCGCCTGGCCAAAACCGCCACGCTGCTGGAGAACGGCCGTGGCCAGGAAGCCTAAGGTACTGCCGCCCCAGGCTTGGCTGGAACCGCGGGTCAAGTTTGCACGCGCACTGAGCCTTCTGGCGTTTTTCGCCCTGGTCGGCTTGTTGTGCGTGTACTACCTGTTCGTGGCCGACCTGCACGGGGCGCGTCCGTGGGTGATCCTGCTGATCGAACTGGTGCCGCTGCTGGTACTGGCGCCGGGCATGATCATGGGCAGCGCGCGCGGGCATTCGTGGATGTGCTTTGTGGTGAACCTGTACTTCATCAAGGGCGCACTGGCGGCGTATGACCCGAACCGGCAAGGGTTCGGGGTGCTGGAGATGGCGGCGAGCCTGGCGCTGTTTTGTACGGCGTTGTTGTATGTGCGTTGGCGGCATCAGTTGAATCGGCGGTTGGCGGTTGAGCCACTGCCCACCTGATCACATCCCACAGAATGCCGGCACATGGTCAGTGATTGACTGTGTAGGCCAGCATCATCGACAACTGGCACATCGGCCGCCCGCTCTCGGCATGCCACTGGTTGAACGCCCCCTGCACGGTCGCCAGGTCGCGCAGGCTGGTGGGCGCCTTGTCGACGATCTTCTGTGCATTCAACGCTGCTACCACGTCATAGCTCGGCACGAAGGTGTCCTTGCCCACCATGCGCAAAAAGCGCGGCGCTGACAGGCCGCCGAGCTGGTGGCCGTGCTTGCTCAGGTACTTCCACAGCCCGACGATATCGGTGACCGGCCACTCGGCGACAAACGCACCGAAGCTGCCCTTCTCCTGCTCGATATCCAGAATCATCTGCGCATTGCGCGGCACGCTCTTGAGCTTGCCCAGGTGGCGAATGATGCGTGTGTCCTGCATCAGCCGCTCCAGGTGCTCGGCGCCCATCAGCACGACCTTTTCCGGGTCGAAACCGAAGAACACCTGTTCGAACGCCGGCCACTTGGCGTCCACCACGCTGTGCTTCAACCCGGCACGGAACACGCGCAGCGCCAGGGTCGACAGGTAGCGGTCATCGCTGATCTTGCGCAGTTGCGCCGGGGTCTTGGGTACCGGCAGATGGGCTTCCAGTTCGGCTGCTGAACCGAAGCGGTTCAAACAATATTCGTGCAGCCACTTGTAATCGCGCATGCCCTCTCCTGGCAGTTGAAATGAAAACGGCGCCCGTAAGCGCCGTCTTTCAGAGCGTTATTGGGCGTTAGAGGTTCACTACATTGACGAAACGCGATGCGGCGGTTTCATCGATTTTAAGGCTCGTGAAGTCAAACAGGTTGCGGTCGGCCAATTGCGACGGGATCACATTCTGCAGGCTGCGGAAGATGCTTTCGGTGCGCCCCGGCGTCTTGCGTTCCCAGTCCAGCAGCATGTCCTTGACCACCTGGCGCTGCAGGTTTTCCTGGGAGCCGCAGAGGTTGCACGGAATGATCGGAAATTGCTTGAAGTCCGAATACGCCTGAATGTCCTTCTCGTTGCAATACGCCAGCGGGCGGATCACCACGTTGCGCCCGTCATCGGCGCGCAGCTTGGGCGGCATGGCCTTGAGCGAACCGTTGAAGAACATGTTCAGGAAGAAGGTCTCGACGATATCGTCGCGATGATGCCCCAGGGCCATCTTGGTTGCGCCGATCTCGTCGGCAAAGGTATAGAGCGTGCCACGCCGCAGGCGTGAGCACAGCGAGCAGGTGGTCTTGCCTTCGGGAATCAGCTGCTTGACCACCGAATAGGTGTCTTTCTCGACGATGTGATATTCAACGCCCAGTTCCTTGAGATAGGCCGGCAGCACATGTTCGGGAAAACCCGGCTGCTTCTGGTCCATGTTCACAGCGACGATCTCGAACTTGATTGGCGCAACCTTTTGCAGGTGCAGCAGCACGTCGAGCAAGGTGTAGCTGTCTTTGCCGCCGGAGAGGCAAACCATCACCTTGTCGCCCTCCTCGATCATGTTGAAATCGGCGACGGCTTCACCGGCCAGGCGACGCAGGCGTTTTTGCAGTTTGTTCTGATTGACCGTAAGAGTGCCCATGGCGCTTGGATCCGCTGGAAGTGTGTGACGAAAAGCGGGGTATTTTAACGACGTGAGCGCCAGAGATTCAATGTGGGAGGGGGCTTGCCCCCGATTGCAGTGTTCCAGTCCCAGTATCAGTCACTGATACACCGCTATCGGGGGCAAGCCCCCTCCCACCTTTGAGTGCACTGCCAGCCACAGACCGCGCCGCGATTAGCACCCGGGTTTACAGCGCGATTTACTCTAAAGGCCCTACGGTTTTCCGGGACATCACT
Source organism: Pseudomonas sp. R5-89-07 (assembly GCF_003851685.1). NCBI lineage: Bacteria > Pseudomonadati > Pseudomonadota > Gammaproteobacteria > Pseudomonadales > Pseudomonadaceae > Pseudomonas > Pseudomonas sp. R5-89-07. The sequence continues at coordinate 3,548,803 of NZ_CP027727.1, forward strand.
TCCTATACTGCGACGTGAGGTCGCACAACTATCCAGACCTTGCAGGCCATTTGGCCGGTGGGCGCTTCCATGCGGAGCGATAGTAATAACGACAGGAGTGACTGGCATGATCCATCACGTCGTGGGGCTTTTTACCCATCCCGACCAGGAATGGCGGGAAATTCGTGGCGATAAAGAAGAAAGCATCAGCCACATGTACCTCACCCATACCCTCGTTCTCGCGGCGATTCCCGCCGTTTCTGCGTTTATCGGCACCACCCAGGTTGGCTGGGTCATCGGCAACCGTGCCCCGGTCATGCTCACCCAGGAGAGCGCGTTGTGGATGACCCTGATGTCTTACGCGGCGATGCTCGGCGGCGTGGCGGTGATGGGCGCGTTCATTCACTGGATGGCCCGCACCTATGACGCCAACCCCAGCATGGCGCGCTGCGTGGCGTTTGCCACCTACACGGCGACACCGCTGTTCATCGGCGGCTTGGCGGCGCTCTATCCGCACATGTGGCTGGGCATGGTCGTAGGCACGGCGGCGATTTGCTACACGGTGTATCTGCTGTACGTTGGGTTGCCGACGTTCATGAGTATCGACCCGGATGAAGGCTTTCTGTTTTCCAGCTCGGTACTGGCCGTGGGTCTGGTGGTGCTGGTGGCGATCATGGCCTTTACCGTGATCGTCTGGGGCCTGGGCGTTGGGCCTATCTACACCAGTTAAGCCTTTTTACCGCAGGCAAAGCCACCGACAAGGTGGCTTTGTGCGTTATGCATGACCATTCGGCGCCTGACAGATTCGGAAACACCCCGCTTTGCGGCATACTGGGCGTCTCTGGAGATATGTACAGCATGCCCGAGCAACTCAATACCCGCGTCGAAGATTGTTTCCTGCAAGCCGAATCCTTTTTCAAACGAAGCTTCAAACGCCCCAAGGTCAGCCTCAAGCTGCGGGGCCAGAAAGCCGGTGTCGCGCATTTGCACGAAAACCTGCTGCGTTTCAACCCACAGCTCTACCGCGAAAACAGCCAGCACTTCCTGAAACAGACCGTGGCCCACGAAGTGGCGCACCTGATTGCCCACCAGCTTTTTGGCGAGCGCATCCAGCCCCATGGCGAGGAATGGCAGCTGATCATGCGCGGGGTTTACGAACTGCCGCCGGATCGTTGCCACACCTATGAGGTCAAGCGTCGTCAGGTGACACGTTACATCTACCGCTGCCCGTGTGCCGACAGCGACTTTCCGTTTTCACCGCAGCGCCATGGGCTGGTGGGCCAGGGGCGGCGGTATTTGTGCCGGCGGTGTCGGCAGACTCTGGTGTTCACTGGGGAGACTCGGGTGGAGTGAGGGCCTCATCGGGGGCAAGCCCCCTCCCACATTTTGAATGTATTCACACATCAAAGTGTGGGAGGGGGCTTGCCCCCGATAGCACCAGAACAGTCATCCAATAACCTTGGCCTGGCGCAAATCCGCAATCCGCTGAGCACTGAACCCCAACTCCGCCAGCACCTCATCACTGTGCGCCCCTACCGCCGCGCCAATATGCCGTGGTGCCGGCAACCCCTCGGAGAACTTCAGCGGGCAGGCCATCTGCGCCTGGGTCGAGCCATCGCCCCTCAGCACTTGGCTGACCAGCGCCCGCGCCTTCAACTGCGGATGCTCCAGGGCTTCACTCAGGCTCAACACCGGTTCCACGCACGCATCCACCTCAGCGAACATGGTGCACAGTTCATCCAAGCTGCGCTTTTCGAATTCCACCTGCAGCGCCCGCTTGAGCGCCGGCTGCTGCTCAGGCTTCACGCTGTGCGCCGCCAGCTCCGGGCGCCCCAGGGTTTCGCACAACTGCTGCATGAATGCCGGCTCCAGGCTACCCACCGACATCCAGCGCCCGTCCCGCGTGCGGTAATAGTCATAGAAACTGCCGCCATTGAGAAAATGGTTTTCCCGCTCCGGCTCCACCCCGCAGGCCAGGTAACCGGCGCCGGCCATGGCGTTCAGGCTGAACGAGCAGTCGGTCATGCTTACGTCCAGGTACTGGCCGACGCCGCTGTGCTGCCGCGCAACGACCGCCGCGAGCAGGCCCACCACGGCATGCAATGACCCACCCGCGACATCCGCCAGTTGCACGCCCAGCGGCAACGGCCCACTGTCGCGCCGCCCGGTGTGACTGGCCACGCCGGCCACGGCCAGGTAGTTGATATCGTGGCCGGCGCGATCCCGGTAAGGGCCGGTTTGGCCGTAACCGGTGATCGACACGTAGATCAGCCTGGGGTTGATCGCTTTCAATGCCGTGTAGCCCAGGCCCAGACGCTCCATCACGCCGGGGCGGAATTGTTCGATGAGGATATCGGTGCCCTTGACCAGCTCAAGCACGATCTGCAGCGCCTCGGCCTGCTTGAGATCAAGCGCCAGGCTGCGCTTGTTGCGATTGAGGTAGGCATGGCTTGCCGACGTGCCGTGATCGTGGGGCGGCAGCACGCGCAGCAGGTCGGTGCGCGTCGGTGATTCGATGCGCAGCACCTCGGCGCCCATGTCCGCCAGCATCAGCGAGGCGAACGGGCCGGGCAACAGGGTAGAAAAATCCAGCACTTTGAGGGACGCCAAGGGACCTGTCATACACGCTCCGTTTGCGATTCGACTGACCACAGCGTAGTCAGCCTTCAGTGCTGACGACAATCGTCAGAACGATCAACCGCAGTGACCGTTTTGATCACGGCGGGCTTTTTCGTCGCGGCGGCTTTATCATTGGCCCACGTTTGTTGGCAGAGTCTTTCATGAAGTTCGCGATTGCAGTGTTTAGCGCCGCCCACGCGCCCTCCTCGCGCCGCGCCCTGTTGTTCGCCCAGGCGGCTTTGGCCGGCGGGCATGAGATTGTGCGGCTGTTTTTTTATCAGGATGGCGTATACAGCGCATCCAATAACATCGTCGCGCCCCAGGATGAGCAAGACATCGCCCGCCAATGGCGCGAGTTTGTCAGCGCCCACCAGCTCGACGGCGTGGTGTGCATCGCCGCGGCCTTGCGCCGTGGGGTGCTCAACGCCGAGGAAGCCGCGCGCTATCAACGCAGCGCGGTGAATCTGGATGCGCCCTGGGCGCTGTCGGGCCTGGGGCAATTGCATGATGCCATCCAGGACGCCGACCGCCTGATCTGTTTTGGAGGCTCGTGAGATGGCCAAATCATTGTTGGTGATCAGCCGCCAGGCGCCGTGGTCCGGGCCAAGTGCACGGGAAGCGCTGGACATCGTGCTGGCCGGGGGCGCGTTCGACTTGCCGATCGGCCTGCTGTTTCTCGATGACGGCGTGTTCCAACTGGCGGCGCAGCAGGACGCCAAGGCCGTGCAGCAAAAGGATTTGAGCGCCAATCTGCAAGCCCTGGGCCTGTTCGGCATTGATGACGTGTTCGCCTGCCGCCACAGCCTGGCCGAGCGCGGGCTAGCTTCGCCGGCAAGCGCCCAGGCGCTGGACAGCGCAGATATCTGCAAACTGATTGATCGTTACGACCAGGTGATGACCCTCTGATGGCGACCTTACATGTAGTCTCCCACTCTCCGTTTACCGATAGCCGCCTGGACAGCTGCCTGCGTGTCTGTGGCAGCGCGGACGCCATCCTGCTGTGCGGCGATGGCGCCTACGGCCTGCACAACCCGGTCCTGCCCACCAAGGGCATAAAAGTGTTCGTCCTGGCTGAAGACCTGCAGGCGCGCAACTTGCCTCTGCCGGACTGGGCCGACAGCGTGGATTATCCGGGTTTCGTGCAGCTGTCCATCGACTACGACAAGGTCAACAGCTGGCTATGAACACCCTGACCGTCGGCACGCGTACCCTGGAACTGGACAAGGACGGCTACCTCGTCGACCTCAACGCATGGTCCGCCGAAGTGGCCACTGCCCTGGCGGCCGCCGAATCCCTGGAGTTGACCCCGGACCACTGGGAAATCCTCGCACTGCTGCGCGGCTTTTACGCCGAGTACCAGCTGTCCCCCGCCACGCGCCCGCTGATCAAGTACACCGCCTTGAAGCTCGGCGCGCAAAAGGGCAACAGCCTGCACCTCAACAAACTGTTCAACGGCACTCCCGCCAAACTCGCCGCCAAGCTGGCGGGCCTGCCCAGGCCGACGAATTGCTTATGACCGACTTTGCCCCCCTGACCCTCTCCACCCCTGAAGAACATCCGTTTGCGCCCTTCGTGCGCATCCTCGGCAAAGGCAAGCGCGGCGCACGCAACCTCACCCGTGAGGAAGCGCGCGAAGCCATGGGCATGCTGCTCGACGAAAAAGTCGAAGACACCCAACTGGGCGCCTTCCTCATGCTGCTGCGCCACAAGGAAGAAAGCCCGGAGGAGCTTGCCGGCTTCACCGAAGCGGTACGCGAGCGCTTGCATGCGCCGGCCCTGAATGTGGATATCGACTGGCCGACCTACGCCGGCAAAAAGCGCCACTTGCCGTGGTTCCTGCTGGCGGCCAAATGCCTGGCGCACAATGGCGTGCGCATCCTCATGCACGGCGGCGGCGCGCATACGGCGGGGCGCTTGTACACCGAGCAGTTGCTGGAGCAGTTGCAGATACCGCTGTGCCGCAATTGGCAGCAGGTCGAAGCGGCGTATGAACACGGCAACTTGGCGTTTATCCCGTTGGGTGACTGGGCGCCGCAGTTGCAGCGCATGATCGACCTGCGCAATACCTTGGGCCTGCGCTCGCCGATCCATTCCCTGGCACGTCTGCTCAACCCGCTGAAGGCCCGTTGCGGCTTGCAAAGCATTTTCCACCCCGGCTACCAGGGCGTACACCGCGACGCCAGCGGCCTGCTGGGCGACAACGTGATTGTGGTCAAGGGCGATGGCGGCGAGATCGAAATCAACCCCGACACCCTCAGCCACCTGTACGGCACCAGCGGTGGCCAGAGCTGGGACGAAGAATGGCCCGCCCTCTCCGCTCAGCGCCACGTCAAACCCGCGAGCCTGGAGCCTGAGCATCTCAAGGCCGTATGGCGTGGCGATGTCGAGGACAGCTACCCGCAACTGGCACTGATCGCGACCATGGCCCTGGCCTTGCGCGGCCTCGGACGCAGCCGCGAGCAGGCGTTCGAACTGGCCCAACAATATTGGGATGCACGGGACAGATCGATTTAATCGATCATTGACCTCCGGTCTTTGCGCTTTTAGTTCGAACTCATCCCTTTAGACTGGGCTCCAACGCTTATTAGCCAAGGAGCCAGTCATGGGTTTGCTGATCGAAGGACACTGGAAAGACCAGTGGTACGAAAGTAGCGCGGACGGCGCTTTCCAGCGTGAACAGGCGCAACGCCGCCACTGGGTGACCGCCGATGGCCAACCCGGCCCAAGTGGCGAAGGCGGCTTCAAGGCCGAGGCTGGCCGTTATCACCTCTACGTGTCCCTCGCCTGCCCATGGGCCCACCGCACCTTGATCCTGCGCAAGCTCAAGGGCCTGGAAGACTTGATCGACGTCTCGGTGGTCAGTTGGCTGATGCTGGAAAACGGCTGGACCTTCGACAAGGCCCACGGCTCCAGCGGCGACGCGCTGGACGGTTTCGACTTCATGCACCAGCGCTATACGGCCGACACCGCTGACTACACCGGTCGCGTCACGGTACCGGTGCTATGGGACAAACAGCTCAAACGCATCGTCAGCAATGAATCGGCGGAGATCATCCGCATGTTCAACAGCGCGTTCAACGGGTTGACCGGCAACACCCTGGACTTCTACCCGCAAGCCCTGCGCCCGAGCATCGACGCGCTGAACGAACGCATCTACCCGGCCGTGAACAATGGCGTGTACCGCGCAGGCTTCGCCACCTCGCAGCAGGCGTATGAAGCTGCATTCGATGACGTGTTTGCGGAGTTGGACCACCTGGAGCGCCACCTGGGCGAGCATCGCTACCTGGCGGGCGAGTACCTGACCGAGGCGGATGTGCGGCTGTTCACCACGTTGATTCGTTTTGATGCGGTGTATTACAGCCACTTCAAATGCAACCTGCGACGGATTGCCGATTATGCGAATTTGTCGAATTGGCTGCGGGAAATGTATCAGTGGCCAGGGGTGGCCGAGACGGTGGATTTTGAGCACATCAAGGGGCATTACTATGCCAGCCATCGCACCATCAATCCGACGGGGATTGTGCCGAGGGGGCCGTTGCAGAGGTTTGATACCGCGCATGATCGTCAGCGTTTGAGTGGCAAGGGCGTCTGGAGCTGATCCAAAAGATGCGGTGTGTTTGAAGGACTCATCGGGGGCAAGCTCCCTCGCCACAGGGTACTTCTTGACTGCCTGGCATCAAGGCTTGCCCCGATGCTTGTGTTCTCAGACCTGGGACTGAGCCCCTTCGAACCACTTGAGCTTTTCGCGCAACACCACCACCTCACCCACGATCACCAGCGTCGGCGCATGCACTTCATGCTCCGCCACCATGCGCGGCAGGTCCGCCAGGGTGCCGGTGAACACGCGCTGGTTGGAGGTGGTGCCCTGCTGAATCAACGCCGCCGGCGTGTCCGCCGCGCGCCCGTGTTTGATCAACTGTTCGCAGATGATCGGCAAGCCAATCAAACCCATGTAGAACACCAGGGTCTGCGACGGGCCCACCAGGTCCTGCCAGGGCAAGTCCGAGGTGCCGTTCTTGAGGTGCCCGGTGATGAAGCGCACCGACTGCGCATAGTCACGGTGCGTCAGCGGAATGCCCGCATACGCCGCACAACCACTGGCCGCCGTAATGCCCGGTACCACCTGGAACGGAATGCCGTGGGCCGCCAACTCTTCGATTTCTTCGCCGCCCCGCCCGAAAATGAACGGGTCGCCACCCTTGAGTCGCAGCACGCGCTTGCCTTGCTTGGCCAGGTCCACCAGTTGCTGGTTGATCTGGTCTTGCGGCACGGCGTGGTCGGCGCGACGCTTGCCGACATATACGCGCTCGGCGTCGCGACGGCACAGGTCCAGAATCGCCGGGGCAACCAGACGGTCATACAGCACCACGTCGGCTTGCTGCATCAGGCGCAAGGCGCGGAAAGTCAGCAGGTCCGGATCGCCCGGGCCTGCGCCCACCAGGTACACCTCACCCGGTGCGTAAGGCGGAGCGCCATTGACCTTTTCGATCAACAGGCGCTCTGCCTCATCGCCCTGCCCGGCCAGTTGGCGGTCGGCAATCGGGCCCTGGAAAACTTCTTCCCAGAATGCCCGACGCTGCTGGACGTCCGGGTACAAGCCTTTGACCTGGGCACGAAAACGTGCCGCCAACCCGGCCAACTGGCCATAGGTGGACGGGATCCAGGTTTCCAGCTTGGCCCGGATCAAGCGCGCCAGCACCGGCGCATCGCCGCCACTGGACACCGCGATCACCAGCGGCGAACGGTCGACGATCGCCGGGAAGATCACGCTGCACAAGGCCGGCGCATCCACCACATTGACCGGCACACAGCGACGCTTGGCATCACTGGACACTTGCGCGTTCAGTGGCTCATCGTCGGTTGCCGCGATGATCAGCACGCAACCGTCGAGGTCCGCCTCCTGATAACCGCGCAATGTCAGTTCCCCGCCACTGCCCAGCACCAGTTCACGCAACTGGTCTTCGATCTGGGGAGCAACCACCCGCAGCAACGCACCGGCATCGGCCAGCAGCCGGGATTTGCGCAAGGCAATCTCCCCGCCGCCGACGACCAACACACGACTGCCGCGCAGGTTATGAAACAGCGGCAGAAATTCCATTTAGCGAATGACCTCAACGCCCGCCATGTACGGCTTGAGCACTTCAGGTACACGGATCGAACCGTCCGCCTGCTGGTAGTTTTCCAGTACCGCCACCAGCGTACGGCCTACCGCCAGGCCCGAACCGTTGAGGGTGTGCACCAGTTCCGGCTTGCCGGTTTCCGGGTTACGGAAACGCGCCTGCATGCGGCGGGCCTGGAAATCGCCGCAGTTGGAGCACGACGAAATCTCGCGGTACTTGTCCTGGCTCGGCACCCACACTTCAAGGTCGTAGGTTTTTACGGCGCTGAAACCCATGTCGCCGGTGCACAGCGCCAATACGCGATACGGCAGCTCCAACAGTTGCAGGACGCGCTCGGCGTTGGCGGTCAGGCCTTCCAGCGCTTGCATCGACTGGGACGGCTCGACCACCTGGACCATCTCCACCTTGTCGAACTGGTGCTGGCGGATCATGCCGCGGGTGTCGCGGCCCGATGCGCCGGCTTCACTGCGAAAGCACGGGCTGTGTGCGACGAACTTCAGCGGCAGTTGCTTGGCGTCGAGGATTTCGCCGGCGACGATGTTGGTCAGCGACACTTCGGCGGTCGGGATCAGGTACAGGTCGGCTTCGCCGTCGCGGCTGATCTTGAACAGATCTTCCTCGAATTTGGGCAACTGGCTGGTGCCCATCAGCGCCGGCGCTTGCACCAGGTACGGGGTGTAAGCCTCTTCGTAACCATGCTCGGCGGTGTGCAGGTTGATCATGAACTGCGCCAGGGCGCGATGCATGCGGGCGATCGGGCCACGCAGCAAGGCAAAACGCGCGCCGGACATTTTCGCGGCGGTTTCGAAATCCAGGCCGCCGGTCAATTCGCCGAGGGCGACGTGGTCCTTGATCTCGAAATCGAAGGCTTTTGGCGTGCCCCAGCGGCGCACTTCAACGTTGCCGTCTTCGTCCTCGCCCACCGGCACGGACTCGTGTGGCAGGTTAGGGATGCCCAGCAGGATCGAGTCCAGCTCGGACTGGATCTTGTCCAGCTCGACTTTACCGTCGGACAGCTCGCTGCCCATGCGCTCGACGTCCGCCATCAACGGCGCGATGTCTTCGCCGCGCTGCTTGGCCTGACCGATGGACTTGGAACGCGCATTACGCTCAGCCTGCAGTGCTTCGGTGCGGGTCTGGACGGTCTTGCGCTGTTCTTCCAGCGCTTCGATGCGCGCAACATCCAAGGCAAAGCCACGGGATGCCAGGCGGTCCGCTACGTCCTGAAGGTTGCTACGTAACAGTTTGGAATCGAGCATGTCGGTCTCTCGTTTATCAAAGTTTGGTCAGGGACAGGCCGGCCCAGGTGGCGAGCAGCCCGCCGAACACGCTGATGCCCAGGTACCCGAAGGCAGTCAGGGCCTGCCCGCTTTCCAGCAGGCGCAGCGTATCCAGTGAAAAGGATGAAAAGGTCGTCAGACCGCCTACAAAGCCGACAATCAAGCCGGCACGTATTTCAATCGGCACTTCCGGGCGCAACAGGAACCAGCCGTACAACAGCCCGATAATCAAACAACCCACCAGGTTGACCGCCAAGGTCGCCGCATAGAAATGCCTTGGCCAATGGGCGCTGACCCAGGTACTGGTGGCGAAACGCAATAATGTACCAGCGATGCCGGCGATGGACACGGCAAGAATCGTCTTGAGCACTACTTTCTCCGCTGCCGTGGGCTGAGACGGTCGAGCTGGGCCAGATGGTTGAGCTTTTCGCCGATCTTCAGCTCCAGGCCACGGGGCACCGGCTGATACAGCGCCAGCGGCTCCAGTTCATCGGGGAAGTAGTCTTCGCCGGCCGCGTAAGCGTCGGGCTCATCATGGGCATAGCGATACTCATCACCGTAACCCAACTGCTTCATCAACTTGGTCGGCGCGTTGCGCAAGTGTATCGGCACTTCGAGGGAACCGTGTTCGGCCGCCGCGCGCAGCGCCGACTTGAAGCCCATGTACACCGCGTTGCTTTTGGGCGCGCAGGCCAGGTAGGTAATGGCCTGGGCCACCGCCAGCTCGCCTTCCGGGCTGCCGAGGCGTTCCTGCACGTCCCAGGCCGCCAGGCACAGGCTCAAGGCGCGAGGGTCGGCATTGCCGATGTCTTCGCTGGCCATGCGCACCACCCGACGCGCCAGGTACAACGGGTCGCAACCGCCGTCGATCATCCGCGCAAACCAGTACAGCGCGCCGTCCGGGTTGGAGCCACGGACGGATTTGTGCAGCGCCGATATCTGGTCATAGAACGCCTCGCCGCCTTTGTCGAAACGCCGGCGCGTATCCCCCAGCAGGCTTTGCAGGAGGTCGACGCCAATCTCGCCGCCATCCTCAGCCAGGTCCGAGGCGTTCTCCAGCAGGTTGAGAAACCGCCGTCCGTCGCCATCGGCAGCGGTAAGCAGGATCTTGAAGCCCTCCTCGCTCACGCTCAGCTGGCGCTTGCCAAGCCCCTTGTCTTCGCTCAACGCACGCTGCAGCAGCTTCTGCATGGCGGCTTCGTCGAGGCTCTTGAGCACGTACACGCGAGCCCGCGAGAGCAGCGCGTTATTCAATTCGAACGAAGGGTTTTCGGTGGTGGCGCCGATAAAGATCAACGTACCGTCTTCGACATACGGCAGGAACGCGTCCTGCTGCGACTTGTTGAAACGATGCACTTCGTCGACGAACAGGATGGTGCGCTTGCCGTATTGCCCGGCCTGCTGCTTGGCGACTTCCACCGCCTGACGGATCTCCTTGACCCCGGCCAGTACCGCCGACACCGTTTCGAAGTGCGCATCCGAGACCTTTGCCAGCAGCCGCGCCAGCGTGGTTTTACCCACCCCTGGCGGCCCCCAGAAAATCATCGAGTGCAGCGCACCCTGCTCCAGGGCTTCGCGCAAGGGCTTGCCGCGAGCGAGCAGGTGTTCCTGACCGACGTACTCATCCAGGTTGGTCGAGCGCAGGCGCGCGGCCAGTGGCTGGGCAATCGGGTCACTTCGAAACAGGTCCATGGGCAGCGTTTGAAACCTCTGGGGAGTTTATTCCTGGATCACGTCGGCACCCTTGGGGATGTCGAACTTGAACTTGGAGGCGGGCACCGGCTGGTTGGCCTTGACCCCGGAGAACAGGATATCGGTGCGCTGGCCGACGCTGTCGATCAAACGCATGTTGTTGATCACGCCGTTCCCAAAAGACAGTTGCAGGCTGTCGAACAGCGTGTCCTTGGACTTGGGCTTCAGGGTGAATTCGATCACGTTGCTGGTTTGCTTGGAGGTGATGTCGAAGCTGTCGTTGATCTTCGATACATCGCCCGACAGCAGCAGCGCCGGCGTCTGGTTCAGCCGTGGGTCGAGCTTCTTGATGGTCGCCTGTTCCAGGTCCGGGTCCCACAGGGTCACTTTCTGGCCGTCGGAAACGATGGTCTGCTCGGCCTTGCCTTCGGTGTGCCAGTAGAACAGGCCAGGGCGCTGCACGGCCATTTCACCCGCGGTTTCCTGCAACTGGGTGCCACCGGCGTCCAGGGTCAGCTGGGAAAAGCGCGCCGTCAGGGTCTGGGATTTGTCCAGCAGGTTCTTCAGGCTGGCCACGGAAGCCGGGTCAGCGTGGGCCGAAACAGCGGTCAGGGCCAGTGCCGGCAACAACAGCATGCGGATAATGCGCATGGGAGTCCTCATTGAATGGTCAGGGCACGCCGCGTGCTGCCACGCGGCGCGGGATCAGTCGCGCATCTGCCCGGGGGCGATGACTTCACGCGAGCCGTTGGTGTTCATTGCGGTGACGACGCCAGCGTTTTCCATGGCTTCGATCATGCGGGCGGCGCGGTTGTAGCCGATCTTCAGCTTGCGTTGCACGGCGGAAATCGACGCGCGGCGGCTTTCCAGCACGAACGCCACGGCTTCGTCGTACAGCGCATCGGTTTCGGCGTCATCGTCGCCGCCACCACCGCTGCCGCCATCAAAGCCGCTGCCGGCTTCTTCAACGCCGGCAAGAATGTCGTCGTTATATTCCGGCGCGCCACGCAGTTTCCAGGCTTCCACCACGCGATGCACTTCATCGTCGGAAACGAAGGCACCGTGGACACGGATCGGCAGGCTGGTGCCGGGCGGCATGTAGAGCATGTCACCGTGGCCCAGCAGTTGCTCGGCGCCGCCCTGGTCAATGATGGTCCGCGAGTCGATCTTGCTCGACACCTGGAACGCCATGCGCGTGGGGATGTTGGCCTTGATCAGGCCGGTGATCACGTCCACCGACGGCCGCTGTGTGGCGAGGATCAGGTGGATCCCGGCCGCACGTGCCTTCTGGGCGATACGCGCGATCAGTTCTTCGACCTTCTTGCCGACGATCATCATCATGTCGGCGAATTCGTCGACCACCACCACGATGGTCGGCAGCTTGGTCAGCAGCGGCGCTTCATCGTGAATGCTTTCGCGCTTGTACAGCGGGTCGGTCAGCGGTGTGCCGGCGTCCTGGGCTTCCTTGACCTTGGCATTGAAGCCGGACAGGTTACGCACGCCCATCTTCGCCATCAGCTTGTAGCGACGTTCCATCTCGGCGACGCTCCAGCGCAGGGCGTTGGCGGCGTCCTTCATGTCGGTTACCACCGGGCACAGCAGGTGCGGGATGCCTTCGTAGATCGACAGCTCAAGCATTTTCGGGTCGATCATGATCAGCTTGGCGTCATCCGGACCCGACTTGAACAGGATCGACAGGATCATCGCGTTCACACCCACCGACTTACCGGAACCGGTGGTACCGGCCACCAGCAGGTGCGGCATCTTCGCCAGGTCGGTGATCACCGGCTTGCCGCCGATGTCATGGCCGAGGGCCAGGGTGACCGGCGATTTGAAGTTGTCGTATTCCGGGGTCGACAGCACCTCGGAGAAGCGCACGATCTGGCGGTCTTCGTTGGGAATCTCGATACCCACGGTGGTCTTGCCGGGAATCACTTCCACCACGCGCACGCTGGTCACGGCCAGGGAACGGGCCAGGTCCTTGGCCAGGTTGGAAATACGGCTGACCTTGACGCCCGCGGCCGGCTGGATCTCGTAGCGGGTAATCACCGGGCCTGGGTGGATCGAGTCCACCGACACCTCGACGCCGAATTCCTTGAGCTTGATTTCCAGCAGGTGGCCGACGGCCGCCAGGGATTCCGGCGAGTAGTTGAGCTGTTTCTTTTCCGCCGGATCGAGGATCGAGATCGGTGGCAAGGTGCCTTCGACGGCGCTGTCGATGAACAGCGGCGCCTGCTTCTCTTTCTGCACGCGATGGCTTGGCTCCGGCGCCTTGGGCGGCGCGGGAGCGATCACCGGAGGCACCTGCTTCTCACGATCCGACATGTGCTTGCTCAGGGCCTGTTCGCGCTCGATCAGGCGCTCCTTGACCTTGGCCTGCTCGCGACGATCCGGCGTGCTTGGGGCCACCACCTCGTTGACGCGGGTGTCCACTTCGCGCAATTGGGCAACCATCTGCTTGCGCTCGACACGCGCGGCCCACCAGCGGTTGGCGGCACCCTGGAACAATTCGAGCAGGTCGAGGGTGATCTTGCCGGTCACGTCCATCACCTTGAACCATGACAGGTCAGTGAATACCGTGAGACCGAACAGGAACAGCGCGATGAACATCAGTGTGCTGCCCTGGATGTTCAGGGTGCGGCGCGCCAGATCGCCCAGGCTTTCGCCCAGCGCCCCGCCCGCGCCCGCTGGCAGGCCGGTGGGCGCATGGAAATGGATATGCGCCAGCGCCGCGCCGGACAACACCAGGAACACCAGCCCGATCAGGCGCCAGGAGAACAGCCAGCCGCTCCACTGCCACGGCTCATGACGCTGGCGGAAGATCTGCCAGGTCTTGATCGCCAGCAGCAGCGGAAAGATGTAGGCGAAATAACCGAGGATCATGAACAGGATATCGGCGCTGTAGGAACCCACAGGGCCACCGAAATTCTGCACATCGTCGATTTTGCTGTTATGGCTCCAGCCGGGATCGTCCTTGCCATACGTGAGCAAGGCCATCATCAGGAACAGGCACAGCGCGCCGATAGCGATCAGCGCGCCTTCCTTGAGTCGGTAATGCAGGTGCTGGCGCCAGGCCGGCACGACTGCTGCTTTGGGTGTTGCGGCGGATTTCTTCAAAACGGGTCTTTTCCTGCGCCTTCTGGCGCGTCCATCTGTTGAATGACTGCACACGACTGCTCTATCCCGAGCAGGTGAAAAATGACGAATGTTACTGAATCTACTTTTAACACCGCCTAACCCATAGGCGAAACGGCGATAACGCCACAATCGCCGCATTGTACGGGTTTGCGTGCGCGATGCCACGCACTTGCCCCGTCACGCAGCGAGCTCAACCATCCAGACGTTGCAGCACGCTCAATTTGAGCATGCATTGTCTTTGCTGACAAAGGCTTATGCGCTGTATTTGCCAATCCAGGCAAGCTTGGCAGATGGCCTGCATTGGCCAGCCCCGATTACGACCGCACCTTATGCACAGAGTTGCAGAAACACCCCTACACGCTAATCGTGGCCAAAAACCCATTCGGGCTGGCCCCGTGGCGCCGGGTCGACAATAATCATGCCTTGGGGCAGGCGCCCGACCTGCCACTCCCCTCCCCTTCCGTAAGCCTGGATGCCATGCTGACCTGGTTACAACGCGACACCCTGACTTTTCCGCCACTGGCCAAGGCCATGCGCGAACCCAACGGCCTGCTTGCCGCCGGTGGCGACCTTTCAGCCGAGCGGCTGATTCAGGCCTATCGTCACGGCTGCTTTCCCTGGTTCTCCGAAGGCCAGCCGATCCTCTGGTGGTCGCCGGACCCACGTACGGTGATATTTCCCGACGAGCTGCACGTCTCGCGCAGTCTTGGCAAATTATTGCGCCAGCAGCGCTATAGCGTGACCTTCGATCAGGATTTCGCCGCAGTGATCCGGGCCTGCGCTGCGCCGCGCACCTACGCGGATGGCACCTGGATCACTGAAGGCATCCAGAGCGCCTATTTGGAGCTGCATCAGCGCGGTTACGCCCACTCCGTAGAGGTGTGGGACCAGGGTGAGCTGGTCGGCGGCCTGTATGGCCTGGCCATGGGCCAATTGTTTTTTGGCGAGTCCATGTTCAGCCGCGCCGACAACGCCTCGAAATTCGGCTTCGCCACGCTGACCCGGCAATTGCAGGCGTGGGGCTTTGTGCTGATCGACTGCCAGATGCCCAATGACCACCTGCACAGCCTGGGCGCACGCGCCATACCGCGCAGTGAATTCGCGCAGTTCCTGCGCGATCATCTGGACCAGCCCAGCTCTGGGCCGTGGGTTTCTTAGGCGACATCCGCGTACCTGGCTTACACTTATTTCAAAGCTTATCCCGAGGGTTGATCATGACCGAGCTGGCGCGCTTGAAGTTCTATGCCACTCAAGCCCACTCTTGCAGCTATCTGCCCGACGAGCAGGCCACCACGCTGTTCCTCGATCCCAGCCAGCCCATGGACGTGCATGTGTACGCCGACCTGTCCGAGATGGGTTTCCGGCGCAGCGGCGATCATCTGTACCGCCCTCACTGCCAGAACTGCAATGCGTGCGTGCCGGCGCGTATTCCGGTGGCGCAGTTTTTACCGGATCGCAACCAGAAACGCATTCTCAAGCGTAATGCCGACCTGACGGTGAACGCGGTCAAGCCGCAGTACAGCGAAGAATATTTCGATCTTTATCAACGCTACATCGAACAACGCCACGCCGACGGCGATATGTTCCCGCCCAGCCGCGATCAATTTTCCACATTCCTGGTGCGCGACCTGCCTTTTTCGCGCTTCTACGAATTCCGCCTCAACGGACGGCTGGTTGCGGTGGCGGTGACCGACCTGCTGCCCAATGGCCTGTCGGCGGTGTACACCTTCTATGAACCCGCCGAAGAGCGCCGCAGCCTGGGGCGCTTTGCCATTCTTTGGCAAATCGGTGAAGCGCTGCGCCTGGAACTTGAGGCGGTGTACCTCGGATACTGGATCAAGAACTGCAAAAAGATGAACTACAAGACCCAATATCGGCCCATTGAGCTGCTGATTAATCAAAGATGGGTCACGCTTAACTAGAACCCCTTGGCTTGAACACCCTTTTTCGGGCACAATGCACGCCGCTTTTGCCTGGCGCAGTTGCACCGGGCCATTCACTGGATACCGAGGGCTTTACTGCATGTCGAAAGAAGACAGCTTCGAAATGGAAGGCACTGTCGTCGACACCCTGCCCAACACCATGTTTCGTGTGGAGTTGGAAAATGGGCACGTCGTAACCGCGCATATCTCCGGCAAGATGCGCAAGAACTACATTCGTATTCTTACCGGTGACAAAGTGCGCGTCGAGCTGACGCCCTATGACTTGAGCAAAGGGCGCATCACTTACCGCGCTCGCTAAGCAAGTCAATACAAAACGCCCGGTTATGCCGGGCGTTTTTGTGTGTGCAGGATTTGTCATCCATACACAACCCAATGTGGGAGGGGGCTTGCCCCCGATAGCAATGTATCAGTCACCCATGTACTGGCTGAACTACCGCTATCGGGGGCAAGCCCCCTCCCACATTGGAGCTTCATCGTTTCGGTAATGGCATTTCAGATAGTAAAAAGGCGCCTTTCGGCGCCTTTTTGTTATTGCAGGAACGATCAGGCCATTTCAGCCGTGGTTTCGAACTCGAAGGTCAGCTCGCCATCCTTCAGGTCGATATGCACCACGCCGCCATGGTCGGAAAGCTCGCCGAACAGGATCTCTTCGGCCAGCGGCCGCTTGATCTTGTCCTGGATCAGGCGCGCCATCGGGCGAGCGCCCATTGCCGCGTCGTAACCGCCTTCGGCCAGCCAATTGCGCGCCGCATCCGTCACCTCCAGCTGCACGCGCTTGTCTTCCAACTGCGCTTGAAGCTCGGTGAGGAATTTGTCCACCACACTTTTGATGACCTCGTGGCTGAGGCGACCAAACTGGATAATGGTGTCCAGACGGTTGCGGAACTCCGGCGTGAAGCTCTTCTTGATCACTTCCATCGCATCGGAAGAGTGGTCCTGATGGGTAAAGCCGATCGACGCCCGCGCAGCGGTTTCAGCGCCGGCGTTGGTGGTCATGATCACGATCACGTTGCGGAAGTCCGCCTTGCGCCCGTTGTTGTCGGTCAGGGTGCCGTGGTCCATCACCTGCAGCAGCAGGTTGAAGACTTCCGGATGCGCCTTTTCGATTTCATCGAGCAGCAGCACGCAATGCGGCTGCTTGGTGATCGCCTCGGTCAACAGGCCGCCCTGGTCGAAGCCGACATAGCCCGGAGGCGCACCGATCAGGCGCGACACAGTGTGACGCTCCATGTATTCGGACATGTCGAAGCGCACCAGCTCGATCCCCATGGCCTTGGCCAACTGCCGCGCCGCTTCGGTTTTGCCGACGCCGGTCGGGCCGGCGAACAGGAATGAACCAACTGGTTTGTCCGGCGACTTGAGGCCCGCACGCGACAACTTGATCGCAGTGGACAACGAGTCGATGGCCGCATCCTGACCAAACACGGTCAGCTTGAGGTCACGCTCCAGGTTACGCAGCAGCTCCTTGTCGGAACTGGTGACGTGTTTTGGCGGAATCCGCGCAATTTTCGCCACGATATCTTCGACTTGAGGCACGTCGATGCGCTTCACGCGTTTCTCGACCGGCTGCAGGCGCTGGTAGGCACCCGCCTCGTCGATCACATCGATCGCTTTGTCCGGCATATGCCGATCATTGATGTAGCGCGACGCCAGCTCAGCGGCTGAACGCAGGGCCTCATCGGTGTACTCGATGCCGTGGTGCGCCTCGAAACGACCCTTGAGCCCGCGCAGAATGCCGATGGTGTCTTCAACCGAAGGCTCGGACACGTCGACTTTCTGGAAGCGGCGCGCCAGGGCACGGTCTTTTTCGAAAATTCCACGGAATTCCTGGAACGTGGTCGAGCCAATGCAGCGGATATCACCCGACGACAGCAGCGGCTTGAGCAGGTTGGACGCATCCATCACCCCGCCCGATGCGGCACCCGCACCAATAATGGTGTGGATTTCGTCGATGAACAGGATCGCCTGCGGGCGTTTTTTCAGCTCGCCGAGCAGCGCCTTGAAGCGCTTCTCGAAGTCGCCACGGTACTTGGTTCCGGCGAGCAAGGCGCCCAGGTCCAGGGAATAGACGACACTGTTGGCCAGCAGGTCCGGCACCTGATTGTCGACGATACGCTTGGCCAGGCCCTCGGCGATCGCGGTTTTACCCACGCCCGCTTCACCTACCAGCAACGGGTTGTTCTTGCGACGACGTGCGAGGATCTGCGCTACGCGCTCAACCTCGAGTTCACGCCCCACCAGCGGATCGATCCGCCCCTGGCGCGCCAGCTCGTTGAGGTTGCTGGCATAGGCATCCAGCGGGTTGCTTGAAGAAGAAGACTCACCGCCCTCATCGTCCTGCATATCCTGCTCACCCTCGGAATGATCGCCGTGCCCAGGCACCTTGGAGATACCGTGGGCGATGTAATTAACGACATCGATACGGGCAACGCTCTGCTGCTTGAGCAGGAACACGGCCTGGCTTTCCTGCTCGCTGAAAATCGCCACCAGCACGTTGGCGCCCGTGACTTCACGCTTACCGGAGCTCTGTACGTGGAATACAGCACGCTGCAATACCCGCTGGAAGCCCAGGGTTGGCTGGGTCTCACGGTCCTCGTCATGCACGGGGATCAGTGGCGTGGTGGAGTCGATAAACTCCTGCAGGTCATGCTTGAGTTTGTCGAGGTTGGCGCCGCACGCACGCAGAACGGTGGCGGCAGCTTCGTTATCCAAAAGTGCCAGCAGCAGGTGTTCGACGGTCATGAATTCATGACGTTTCGAACGAGCCTCCTTGAAGGCAAGATTGAGGGTGACTTCGAGCTCGCGGTTTAACATAGCTTCACCTCATACCCAAGTGGTCGGCGTTAACCGTCCTTCTCGATTTCACAGAGTAGCGGATGCTGGCTTTCCCTGGCGTACTGGTTGACCTGCATGGCCTTTGTCTCGGCGATGTCGCGGGTAAACACTCCACATACTGCCCGTCCTTCTGTGTGAACGGCCAGCATTACCTTGGTCGCCAACTCGCGGTTCAGGTTAAAAAACACCTCGAGCACTTCGACGACGAAATCCATCGGTGTGTAGTCATCATTGAACAAAACCACCTTGTACATCGGCGGCGCCTGTAAAGCAGGCTTGGCCTCCTGAACAGCAATGCCTGCAGAACCGTCGTCATCATGTTCCTGATCCGGGCGATCCTGATTGAATGTTAGTCGAATCTGGCTATTTGCATGCATGGAAAGAAAGGTTCGTCAGTGGTTCAAATACAGTGGTGGGGGCGAGCTGTCAGAATTTCAACTCTGACCCTTTGGTCGCCTTGACTATCGGCAAATCGGTGTTACAACCAATAGAGCCCACAGTGGGTAAAAAAGGTCCGCGCAGTCAACCTTATTTATTCGGGTTAGGACGGATAGACAGGATGATACTCCAGTGATGGAGTCTGGTGCAGAGGGATAAGGGAATGACTAGTGGTAAGGTCAGCTGGTTCAACAACGCCAAAGGATTCGGGTTCCTTAGGGTAGAAGGCTACGAAGAAGATATTTTCGTGCATTTCTCGCAGATAAGAATGGATGGGTATAAAACGCTGAAAGCGGGCCAGCCTGTACAGTTCGAAAAAATTGTTGAAGGACGCAAGGGAAAGCAAGCCGAGGGCGTTTTTGCGTCCATGAGCCCTGCAACCGAAGCGTCTGTGGCACTGGCCACTCAAGCAGAAAAAAAAGAAACTGCCTGATTCTCCATCGGACAAAGAAACCGGCCACTCCAGTCATCGGATGGCCGGTTTTCATGCCCTGCTTACATATGCTTGATCAGCGCCTCACCAAAGCCTGACGATGACACCAGGGTCGCCCCATCCATCAGGCGTTCGAAGTCATAGGTCACGGTCTTCGCCGAAATAGCGCCGTTGGTGCCCTTGATGATCAGGTCAGCCGCCTCGACCCAACCCATGTGCCGCAGCATCATTTCCGCCGACAGGATCAATGAGCCCGGGTTGACCTGATCCTTGCCTGCATACTTGGGCGCCGTACCGTGGGTGGCTTCGAACATGGCCACGGTGTCGGACAGGTTGGCGCCCGGCGCGATACCGATACCGCCCACCTCCGCCGCCAGGGCATCGGACAAATAGTCGCCGTTCAGGTTAAGTGTCGCAATCACGTCATATTCAGCCGGGCGCAGCAGGATCTGCTGAAGCATCGCATCGGCGATCGCATCCTTGACCACCACGTTCTTGCCGGTCTTCGGGTTCTTGAACTGCATCCACGGCCCGCCATCGAGCAGGGTCGCGCCGAATTCCTCGGCCGCCACTTCGTAGGCCCATTCCTTGAAGGCGCCTTCGGTGAACTTCATGATGTTGCCTTTGTGCACGATGGTCAGCGAGTCGCGGTCGTTATCCACCACATACTGCAGCGCCTTGCGCGCCAGGCGCTGGGTGCCCTCCTTGGAAACCGGCTTCACGCCAATCCCGCAATCCTGGTCGAAACGAATTTTGGTTACGCCCATTTCTTCCTTGAGGAACTTGATCACCTTGATCGCCTCAGGCGAACCGGCCTTCCACTCGATGCCGGCGTAAATATCCTCGGAGTTTTCGCGAAAGATCGTCATATCCACATCGCCCGGTTTCTTGACCGGGCTGGGCACGCCTTCGAACCAGCGCACCGGGCGCAGGCACACATACAGGTCGAGTTGCTGGCGCAGGGCCACGTTCAGCGAACGGATGCCGCCGCCGACCGGCGTGGTCAGCGGGCCCTTGATGGACACTACATAATCCTTGACCGCATCCAGGGTTTCCTGGGGCAGCCAGGTGTCCTGGTCGTAGACTTGAGTCGCCTTCTCGCCGGCATACACCTCCATCCACGAGATCTTGCGCTTGCCGCCGTAGGCCTTTTCAACAGCGGCGTCGACCACCTTGATCATCACCGGGCTGATGTCGACGCCAATACCGTCACCTTCGATATAGGGGATGATCGGTTGGTCAGGAACATTGAGAGAATGGTCTGCATTGACGGTGATTTTGTCGCCGACTGCCGGAACCTGAATCTTCTTGTATCCCATGCTGAACTCCATCTATGGATTGAACATCTGGCTGCGTTCGAGCCTACTCCAGATATATGGCGACTGAAACCTTGCGCCATGCTCATTTGCATCGAAAACAGCATAAATTGTCGCCTACAAGCCTGAAATCAAAGGGAAAACCGCCAATCTTGAGCACAACGTGCGACATAGCGCACACCCGAGCCACCTGCGACCTTTAGACCAATGGACGACACACCTTTTGTATGAAGGCTCAGCGTAAGCATAGCGACCTATGTATAATGCCGCCGCTGACCCAAGAGTCACGACGGTTGACCGCTCTAGACAGTAGCCTTCAGCCAGAAAGCAGGACTATTACAATAGTCCAAACGCTTGACGCTCGACTGATGCAACCCAACATCACCGCGAAGAAACCTCGACATTTCGCTCATGGATGACTTTGAACGAACGCGCTCCACCCGGCGCATCTCGAGTTTCTGCGCACGCTTTCAGCAAAGAAGAGAGTTAATCCGAATATGCCCACCCGCTCGAAGATCATCTATACCTTCACCGACGAAGCCCCAGCCCTCGCCACCTATTCACTGCTGCCTATCGTAGAGGCCTTCACCGCTTCCGCTGATATTGCCGTGGAAACCCGCGATATTTCCCTCGCCGGGCGCATCCTCGCAAGCTTCCCCGAGCAACTGGGCGCCAAGGCCATCCCGGACCACCTCGCCGAACTGGGCGACCTGGCCGTTACGCCTGAAGCCAACATCATCAAGCTGCCTAACATCAGCGCCTCGACCCCGCAGCTGCAAGCCGCGATCAAGGAACTGCAGGCCCAGGGCTATGCTCTGCCGGACTACCCGGAAACCGTAACCACCGACGCGGAAAAAGAAACCCGTGCCCGTTACGACAAGGTCAAGGGCAGCGCCGTGAACCCGGTACTACGCGAAGGCAACTCCGACCGCCGCGCACCGCTGTCGGTCAAGAACTACGCACGCAAGCACCCGCACAAGATGGGCGCCTGGGCTGCCGACTCCAAGTCGCACATTGCCCACATGAGCAACGGCGACTTCTACGGCAGCGAAAAAGCCGTACAGATCGAAGCCGCTGACGCTGTCAAAATCGAGCTGATCGCCCAAGACGGCAGCGCCACCGTCCTGAAAGAAAAGACCTCCGTACAGGCCGGCGAGATCATCGATACCGCCGTACTGAGCAAGAAGGCCCTGCGCGCGTTCATCGCCGCCGAGATCGAAGACGCCAAGAAACAAGGCGTACTGCTGTCGGTTCACTTGAAAGCCACCATGATGAAGGTCTCCGACCCGATCATGTTCGGCCAGATCGTTGCCGAGTTCTATAAAGACGCCCTGGCCAAGCACGCTACCGTGCTGGAACAGATCGGCTTCAACCTGAACAACGGCATCGGCGACCTGTACGCCCGCATCAAGGCACTGCCAGCTGACCAGCAGGCGCAGATCGAAGCGGACATCCAGGCCGTCTACGCCGCTCGCCCTGCCCTGGCGATGGTCAACTCCGACAAAGGCATCACCAACCTGCACGTGCCGAGCGACGTGATCGTCGACGCCTCGATGCCGGCCATGATCCGTGACTCCGGCAAGATGTGGGGCACCGACGGCCAGCTGCACGACACCAAGGCGGTGATCCCGGATCGCTGCTACGCCACCATCTACCAGGCGGTCATCGAAGACTGCAAGGCCAATGGCGCTTTCGACCCAACCACCATGGGCAGCGTGCCAAACGTTGGCCTGATGGCGAAGAAAGCCGAAGAGTACGGCTCCCACGACAAGACTTTCCAGATCAAGGCTGACGGCGTGGTCCGCGTCACCGACAGCAAGGGCAACCTGCTGATGGAACAGAAAGTCGAAGCCGGCGACATCTTCCGCATGTGCCAGACCAAAGACGCGCCGATCCAGGACTGGGTCAAGCTCGCCGTCAATCGCGCCCGCGCCAGCAACACCCCGGCCATCTTCTGGCTGGACCCTAAGCGTGCGCACGATGGCGTCGTGGTCGAGAAAGTTCAGGCCTACCTGAAAGACCACAACACCGAAGGCCTGGACATCCGCATCATGGCCCCGGTCGACGCGATGAAGTTCACCCTGGAGCGCACCCGCAAGGGCCTGGACACCATCTCGGTGACCGGTAACGTACTGCGCGACTACCTGACCGACCTGTTCCCGATCATGGAACTGGGCACCAGCGCCAAGATGCTGTCGATCGTACCGCTGATGAACGGCGGCGGCCTGTTCGAAACCGGCGCCGGTGGTTCGGCACCGAAACACGTGCAGCAGCTGCTGGAAGAAAACTTCCTGCGCTGGGATTCCCTGGGCGAGTTCCTGGCCCTGGCCGCGTCCCTCGAGCACCTGGGCGTGACCTACAACAACCCGAAAGCCTTGGTACTGTCCAAGACCCTGGACCAGGCCACCGGCCAGTTCCTGGACAACAACAAGTCGCCATCGCGCAAAGTCGGCAACATCGACAACCGCGGCAGCCACTTCTACCTGGCGCTGTACTGGGCCCAGGCCCTGGCCGCCCAGACCGAAGACACTGCACTGCAAGCGCAGTTCGGCGAACTGGCCAAGACCCTGGCCGCGAACGAAGCAACCATCGTTGCCGAACTCAACGCCGTACAGGGCAAGCCAGTGGACATCGGCGGCTACTACGCGCCGAACCCGGAGCTGACCAGCAAGGCCATGCGCCCGAGCAATACGCTCAATGCGGCGATCGCCAAGTTGAAGTAAGGTTGTAAGGATGCAAAGAAGCCCCGGCCTTGTGCCGGGGTTTCTGTTTCCACTATCGAACTGAAGAAACCGGATCAAATGTGGGAGGGGGCTTGCCCCCGATGGCAGTGGGTCAGCCCCAGATGTATTTACTGACACTCCCTCATCGGGGGCAAGCCCCCTCCCACACTGACTGTATTTTCCCTCTGTAAGACCGCACCGCGTCCTGAATCGAGGCAACTATGACCTGGCTCCCCCACATCACCGTCGCCACCCTCGTCGAAGACAACGGCCGCTTCCTGATGGTCGAAGAACTCAAGGGCGGCCGTGCCGTGCTCAATCAGCCCGCGGGCCATCTGGACCCGAACGAAACCCTGACCGAAGCCGCCGTGCGCGAAACCCTGGAAGAAACCGGCTGGGACGTCGAAGCCACGGGCATCGTCGGCATCTACCTGTACACCGCACCCAGCAATGGCGTGACCTATCAGAGAGTCTGCTTTATCGCCAAGACGCTGAAGCACCACCCGGACTATCAGCTCGACGAAGGCATCCTGCGCGCCCGCTGGCTGACCCGCGATGAACTGATGGCCTTGCGCGACAACTGGCGCAGCGAACTGATCATCCGCTGTATCGATGATTATCTGGCCGGTCAGCACCACAGTCTGGAATTGATCCGCCCTTCTCTTTAGCCTTGCGGGCCCAGGCCTGCTAGAATCGCGTCCTTTTTCAAGACACCCGTTGAAACCCTATGCGTGATCCAGCCCCTTCTGACACTCAAAAGAAGCGCGTCATCGTCGGCATGTCCGGCGGCGTGGATTCTTCCGTTTCCGCCGTTCTGCTCATGGAGCAGGGTTATGAGGTGGAAGGCCTGTTCATGAAGAACTGGGAAGAAGACGATGGAACGGAATATTGCACCGCCATGGATGACCTCGCGGACGCCCAGGCGGTGTGCGACAAGATCGGTATCAAGCTGCACACCGCCAACTTCGCCGCCGAGTACTGGGACAACGTGTTCGAGCACTTCCTGGCCGAATACAAGGCCGGCCGCACGCCGAACCCGGACATCCTCTGCAACCGCGAGATCAAGTTCAAGGCATTCCTCGACTACGCCATGATGCTCGGTGCCGATCTGATTGCTACTGGCCACTACGTGCGCCGCCGCGATATCGATGGTCGTACCGAACTGCTCAAGGGCCTGGACCCGAACAAAGACCAGAGCTACTTCCTGCACGCCGTGGGCGGTGAACAGATCGCCAAGACCCTGTTCCCGGTGGGCGAGCTGGAAAAGCCCGAAGTGCGCAAGATTGCCGAGCAACACGGCCTGGCCACCGCCAAGAAGAAGGATTCCACCGGGATCTGCTTTATCGGCGAGCGCCGCTTCAGCGACTTCCTCAAGCAATACCTGCCGGCACAACCGGGCGAGATCAAGACCACCGAAGGTGAAGTGATCGGCCGTCACCACGGCCTGATGTACCACACCATTGGCCAGCGCCAGGGCCTCGGCATCGGCGGCTTGAAAGACGCCGGCGAAGAACCATGGTACGTGCTGGTCAAGGATCTGGAAAACAACGTGCTGGTCGTCGGCCAGGGCAACGAGCACCCGCTGCTGTTCTCCGGCGCCCTGCTCGCTTCGGAAATCTATTGGGTCAACCCGATCGACCTGAGCACCCCGCGCCGCCTGACCGCCAAAGTGCGCTATCGCCAGAGCGACCAGCCCTGCACCCTGGAAAAAACCGCTACAGGCTACCGAGCCACCTTCGACGACCCGCAGCGCGCAGTCACCCCTGGCCAGTCCGTGGTGTTCTATGACGGCGAAGTCTGCCTTGGCGGCGGTGTGAT
This sequence comes from Pseudomonas sp. R5-89-07, assembly GCF_003851685.1. NCBI lineage: Bacteria > Pseudomonadati > Pseudomonadota > Gammaproteobacteria > Pseudomonadales > Pseudomonadaceae > Pseudomonas > Pseudomonas sp. R5-89-07. The sequence goes on from NZ_CP027727.1 coordinate 3,574,137, forward strand.
TGAAGTGGCGCAAGCCTGGAGCAACCCGGCATGAGCCCGACCCAGGAGCAATTGACCGCGCTGGGCGGGGTTTTCCTCGCCGCGGTGCTGGTGGACAAGATCGCCAAGACCGGCCAGGTCACCGAGGCGGGCCTGACCTGCATGCTCGGCAGCCTGCTGATCCGCGACCCCAAGGACACCCTGGAAGTCTACGGTGGTGACGACCTGGCGCTGCGTGAAGGTTACCGCGCGCTGATCGGCGCCCTGGAGCGCGACCCCAGCACCCTGCAGCGCGAGCCGTTGCGCTACGCGTTGTCGATGCTCGGCCTGGAGCGCCAACTGGCCAAGCGTGAGGACATGCTCGAGACCATCGGCAAACGCCTGCCACAGATCCAGTCCCAGGTGGAGCACTTTGGCCCAGCCCACGAAAACGTGATCGCCGCCTGCGGCGCGCTGTACCAGGACACCTTAAGTACTTTGCGCCAGCGCATCCAGGTGCACGGCGACATGCGCAACCTGCAGCAACCGAACAACGCCTCGAAAATCCGCGCCCTGCTGCTGGCGGGGATTCGTTCGGCGCGCTTGTGGCGCCAACTGGGCGGCCATCGCTGGCAGTTGGTGATCAGCCGACGCAAATTGCTCAAAGAGCTTTACCCGTTGATGCGCAACGAATAAGTCGTATCAGCAGACCCTTTTCAAGCCGTTACGCGTAATACGCCGGTCAGTTGGCGACGGACCGGCGGATATTTTCATGTATGATACGCGCCCCATTTCGTTGCCCGACTGTCCGAGAACACCCCATGCAGCTTTCTTCGCTCACTGCGGTTTCCCCTGTTGACGGCCGCTACGCCGGCAAAACCCAGGCCCTGCGCCCTATTTTCAGCGAGTACGGCCTGATCCGTGCCCGTGTCCTGGTTGAAGTGCGCTGGCTCCAGCGCCTGGCCGCTCACCCTGCCATCAGCGAAGTGCCGGCGTTTTCCGCCCAAGCCAACGCTGTGCTCAACACCCTGGCGGAAAACTTCTCTCTGGAACACGCCGAGCGTGTGAAAGAGATCGAGCGCACCACCAACCACGACGTCAAAGCCATCGAATACCTGCTCAAGGAGCAAGCGGCCAAGCTGCCGGAACTGGCCCAGGTCAGCGAGTTCATCCACTTTGCCTGCACCAGCGAGGACATCAACAACCTGTCCCACGCCCTGATGCTGCGCGAAGGCCGTGATGACGTGATGCTGCCACTGATGCGCCAAACCGCCGACGCCATCCGCGAGCTGGCGATCCGTTTCGCCGCCGTGCCGATGCTGTCGCGCACCCATGGCCAGCCGGCATCGCCAACTACCCTGGGCAAAGAACTGGCCAACGTGGTGTACCGCCTGGAGCGCCAGATCGCTCAGGTCGCCGCCGTGCCATTGCTGGGCAAGATCAACGGCGCGGTAGGCAACTACAACGCCCACCTGTCGGCCTACCCTGAGATCGACTGGGAAGCCAACGCCCGCGCGTTCATCGAAGACGAGCTGGGCCTGGGCTTCAACCCCTACACCACGCAGATCGAACCCCACGACTACATCGCCGAGCTGTTCGACGCGATCGCGCGTTTCAATACCATCCTGATCGACTTCGATCGCGATATCTGGGGCTACATCTCCCTGGGCTACTTCAAGCAGCGCACCATTGCCGGTGAAATCGGTTCGTCGACCATGCCGCACAAGGTCAACCCGATCGACTTCGAAAACTCCGAAGGCAACCTCGGCATCGCCAACGCGCTGTTCCAGCACCTGGCCAGCAAACTGCCGATCTCGCGCTGGCAGCGCGACCTGACCGACTCCACCGTACTGCGCAACCTTGGCGTGGGCTTTGCCCACAGCGTGATCGCCTACGAAGCCAGCCTCAAAGGCATCAGCAAGCTGGAACTCAACGAGCAGAAGATCGCCGCTGACCTGGACGCCTGCTGGGAAGTCCTGGCCGAGCCGATCCAGACCGTGATGCGCCGCTACAACATCGAAAACCCTTACGAGAAGCTGAAAGAATTGACGCGCGGCAAGGGGATCACCTCTGACGCACTGCAAACTTTCATCGACGGCCTGGACATGCCAGCCGCAGCCAAGGCCGAGCTGAAACTGCTCACCCCGGCCAACTACATTGGCAACGCCGTTGAGCAAGCCAAACGCATCTGATCAGCGCACGACCCTTTGAGACGCCCGGCCGCGCCGGGCGTTTTTATTCCTGTCTTAAAAGTGCTTTTTTTCAATAGGTTACACATGAATCCTGATATTCCTCTTCAACTTCTGGGCGGCATCACGGCACGGGAATTCCTGCGCGACTACTGGCAGAAAAAACCACTGCTGATCCGCCAGGCCATCCCCGATTTCGAAAGCCCGATCGACGCCGACGAACTGGCCGGCCTGGCCCTGGAAGAAGAAGTCGAGTCGCGCCTGGTGATCGAACACGGCGAACGTCCGTGGGAGCTGCGTCGCGGCCCGTTCGCCGAAGACGCCTTCAGCACGCTGCCCGAGCGTGAGTGGACGTTGCTGGTGCAGGCGGTTGACCAGTTCGTGCCAGAAGTCGCCGAATTGCTCGAGCACTTCCGCTTCCTGCCGAGCTGGCGCATCGACGACGTGATGATCAGCTTCGCCGCGCCAGGTGGCAGCGTCGGCCCGCATTTCGACAACTACGATGTGTTCCTGCTGCAAGCCCAAGGCAAGCGCAACTGGAAGATCGGCCAGATGTGCAACTCCGAAAGCGCGCTGCTGCAGCACGCCGACCTGCGCATCCTCGCCGAATTCGAAGAAAGCGCCGAATGGGTACTCGAACCGGGCGACATGCTGTACCTGCCGCCGCGCCTGGCGCACTTCGGCATTGCCGAAGACGACTGCATGACCTACTCGGTAGGCTTCCGTGCCCCGAGCGCGGCCGAAGTGCTGACCCACTTCACCGACTTCCTCAGCCAGTACCTGACCGACGAAGAGCGCTACACCGACGCCGATGCCCAGCCGGTCAGCGACCCGCACCAGATCCAGAGCGATGCACTGGACCGCCTCAAGAGCCTGCTGGCCGAGCACATGAGCGACGAGCGCATGCTGCTGACCTGGTTCGGCCAGTTCATGACCGAGCCGCGCTACCCGGAGCTGGTGGCGGGCGAAGAGGTGGGCGAGGAGGATTTCATCAGCAGCCTGCAAGACGGCGCGATCCTGGTACGCAACCCAAGCGCGCGCCTGGCCTGGTCGGAAGTGGACGACGATGTACTGCTGTTCGCCAGCGGCCAAAGCCGTTACCTGCCGGGCAAGCTGCGCGAACTGCTGAAGCTGGTGTGCTCGGCAGACGCGCTGCACAGCGAAAACCTCGGCGTTTGGCTGGCCGACGAAGACGGTCGCGACCTGCTGTGCGAACTGGTCAAGCAAGGCAGCCTGGGGTTTGCGGATGAATAAGATTCACGTAAGTGTCGCGGACTGGCGAAAGGATATCGACGAGATTCGGCGCATTCGTGAAGCGGTATTTATCGCTGAACAATCGGTTCCACCGGAGCTGGAGTGGGATGCGGACGACGCCGGCGCCATGCATTTCCTTGCATACGAAGGCGACTTTCCGATCGGCACTGCTCGCTTGCTGCCCAGCGGCGAGATCGGACGCGTCTCGGTGCTCAAGGACTGGCGCGGGCTGAAGGTCGGCGACAAGCTGATGGAAGCGGTGATTGGCCAGGCCGAGCAACGTGGCCAGAGCAGGCAGTTTCTCAGTGCGCAGGTGTACGCGGCGCCGTTTTATGAGCGACTGGGCTTCAAGATCGTCAGCGAGGAATTCCTCGAGGTCGGGATTCCGCATGTTGATATGGTGCGTGAGGGCTGATTCCAGACCGCGTCGCCACCATCGGGGGCAAGCCCCCTCCCACATTTTGACCGCGTGGTCAGTGTGGGAGGGGGCTTGCCCCCGATGGCTATTTCAGCAACACCCCAAATGCCCTGCCAGCCAGGGCATTTTGCCGTCTACGATTCAACTTGCGCGCTGCCACGCCGACAAACTGGCACTATCACGCCAAATGACTCGCAGAGATAACGGACATGTCCCTACGCACCCTGCTCACCGCCCTCATCCTGACCGCAAGCGCCTCGACCATGGCCGACACCCAGGTCGTCGACCTGAGCAACCGCACCAGCGCCGACCTGCTGCCGGTCGCGCAGAACTTCATCGGCAAGGACGGCACCGTCAGCGTTTATGGCAACCAACTGATCGTCAACGCCGAGCCGGGCAAGATCGAGGCGCTGCGCACACTGCTTGGCCAATTGGATACGCCCGCCAAGCGCTTGCTGATCACCGTCGATACCAATGAAAACAATCAGCACAACACCGGCGACAGCCAGACCCGCATCATCAGCTACGGCACCACCAGCCGCGAGGGTGGCATTCAGCAGATCCAGGCCAGTGAAGGCGTGCCTGCGCTGATCCAGGTCGGCCAAAGCGTACCGCTGACCACCACCCAGCAGGACAGCTACGGGCGCCTGCAAAACCAGACCCAGTATCGCAACGTCACCCAGGGGTTTTACGTGACCGCCAGCGTCACCGGCGAGACCGTTCACCTCGCCATCAGTACCAACCGTGACCGCATGAGCCAGGAACGTCCCGATGTAGTGAACGTACAAAGTACCGACACAAGCGTCAGCGGTCGCCTGGGCGAGTGGATCACGCTGGCGGGCATCAACCGTGAAACTCAAGCCGACAAATCCTCTACAACCCGCAGCTACTCTACTCAGGGCCGCGATGACCTGACGGTACGGGTCAAAGTGGACACATTGAACTGAAGCACCAAAAACTGACTGGCGAGTCGTATTAGACCAAAGATGTAGTGCCATAAAAAAAGCACTACAAAACGTTTGACGAGCCAAAAAAGCATGGGCATGATGGCCTCGCTCCCGCTAATCAGGGGCCCTGGCAAGGGCCTTCGGATCGCCGCTCTAAACTACCCACCTGAGCCGATTCGTGTCTGTACCGCCCACAAGGTGTGTTTGACGTTGGTTGCGACTGGAACGAAGTTGTCCCGAGGGACGGAAGCTAACCAGGTAACCCGGCTACACACTGATGGATCGTACAAAGGCCCACGATGCCCGAAGACCGTTCGCAGTTTGCCCTTACCTGCTCAATTCCCCCTTTGAGCCGATCGTTCATCCCGTCGCCCTCCCCGTCAAACCCGGCTTGACCGCCTAAGCTTCTGGTCAGCGAGCAGCCATAACCACGTACTCACTACGCGGCTGGCACACGGAATTTTCCACCTAGACCTATGCGACGAGGTTTTTCCCCATGGCACTGACACGCGAACAGCAAATTGCAGCCCTTGAAAAAGACTGGGCTGAAAACCCACGCTGGAAAGGCGTGACCCGCGCTTATTCCGCTGCTGACGTCGTCCGCCTGCGTGGCTCGGTCCAGCCTGAGCACACCTTTGCAAAACTCGGCGCCGAGAAGCTGTGGAACCTGGTCACCCAAGGTGCCAAGCCGTCCTTCCGCCCCGACAAAGATTTCGTCAACTGCATGGGCGCCCTTACTGGCGGCCAGGCAGTGCAACAGGTGAAAGCCGGTATCCAGGCGATCTACCTGTCCGGCTGGCAAGTGGCAGCGGACAACAACTCCGCTGAATCCATGTACCCCGACCAGTCGCTGTACCCGGTGGACTCCGTACCGACCGTGGTCAAGCGCATCAACAACTCGTTCCGTCGCGCCGACCAGATCCAGTGGAAAGCCGGTAAAGGCCCAGGCGACGAAGGCTACATCGACTACTTCGCGCCTATCGTGGCGGACGCTGAAGCCGGGTTCGGCGGCGTACTCAACGCCTACGAGTTGATGAAGAGCATGATCGAGGCTGGCGCTGCCGGCGTGCACTTCGAAGACCAATTGGCTTCGGTGAAAAAATGCGGCCACATGGGCGGCAAGGTTCTGGTGCCCACCCAGGAAGCCGTACAGAAGCTGACCGCTGCCCGCCTGGCCGCTGACGTTGCCGGTACGCCGACCATCATCCTGGCGCGCACCGATGCCAACGCCGCCGACCTGCTGACCTCGGACTGCGACCCGTACGACCAGCCGTTCGTGACCGGCGAGCGCACCCAGGAAGGTTTCTACAAAGTGCGCGCCGGTCTTGACCAGGCGATCGCCCGGGGCCTGGCCTACGCGCCCTATGCCGACCTGATCTGGTGCGAAACCGCCAAGCCGGACCTGGACGAAGCCCGCCGCTTCGCCGAAGCGATCAAAAAGGAATACCCGGACCAACTGCTGTCCTACAACTGCTCGCCTTCCTTCAACTGGAAGAAGAACCTGGACGACGCGACCATCGCCAAGTTCCAGCGCGAACTGTCTGCCATGGGCTACAAGCACCAGTTCATTACCCTGGCCGGCATTCACAACATGTGGCACAGCATGTTCAACCTGGCGCACGACTACGCCCGCAACGACATGACCGCCTACGTGAAGCTGCAAGAGCAGGAGTTCGCTGACGCATCGAAGGGTTACACCTTCGTGGCGCACCAGCAGGAAGTGGGCACTGGCTACTTCGACGACATGACCACCGTCATCCAGGGTGGCACCTCGTCCGTGACCGCGCTGACCGGTTCGACCGAGGAAGAGCAGTTCCACTAAGCACCGCGTACACGGCCATTGCGGCCCCAGGGAAGACCTAACCGCAGTGCCGCACAACCATCACGCCCCGACTGGCTCGGGGCGTTTTTTATTTCAGCAACACCAGAAATCAAATGTGGGAGGGGGCTTGCCCCCGATTGCGGTGAATCAGCCACAAAGCCTCGACTGACACACCGCGATCGGGGGCAAGCCCCCTCCCACAGGTGAATGCGTTCAATACCGGTTTTTTTGCGCAAAAGATTGATCCAGAGCGGTATTCGTCCACGTCCGATCGGTTAAAAGAACCGCTGCGGCAACTAAACAGCATTCAAGCAAGTAACGGTAACTTCCCCGCCACATGAGAAACATTCGCTTAAATCCTGCGCAAACAATATTCATTATCATTTGGCGCGCAAAAACTTCGTTACAGCTAAAACAAAACACATTTGATAAAAAGCCCCCTAATGCCCGCTACGCAAGGGCTTGAGCCCCACAAAGGTGCACTATGTGCTTATTCCATCGAATAATTTCGCCACAGGAATTTTACTTGCCCGGTGTTTAGCCATAAAATCACCGCGATTGATTGCAGTGCGACATATCGTCACTGCATCGTTACTTTTTCGAGCTCAGAGACCTTTGCTCTCTGTTAAGGATTTCCAGCATGACCGACGCGACAGGACTCATGGCCCACAACTGGGGCTTTGCCATTTTCCTCCTCGGTGTTGTAGGCCTTTGCGCCTTCATGCTCGGCGTCTCCAGCCTCCTCGGGTCAAAAGCCTGGGGCCGCAGCAAGAATGAACCGTTCGAGTCCGGCATGCTGCCTACAGGTGGCGCCCGCTTGCGGCTCTCAGCCAAATTCTATCTGGTCGCGATGCTCTTCGTGATCTTCGATATCGAAGCCCTCTTTCTCTTTGCCTGGTCTGTGTCCGTTCGCGAAAGCGGCTGGACCGGATTCGTCGAAGCCCTCGTTTTCATAGCAATTCTGTTGGCAGGCCTTGTCTACCTATTTCGAGTGGGCGCCCTTGACTGGGCTCCGGAAGCTCGTCGTAAGCGGCAAGCGAAGCTGAAACAATGAGGCTTTGGCGATGCAATACAATCTCACCAGGATCGACCCGGATGCTCCTAACGAGCAGTACCCCATCGGCGAACGGGAAACCGTTTCCGATCCGTTAGAAGATCAAGTCCACAAAAACATCTACATGGGCAAGCTGGAAGACGTGCTGAGTGGCGCGGTCAACTGGGGGCGTAAAAACTCCCTGTGGCCGTACAACTTCGGCCTTTCGTGCTGCTACGTGGAAATGACCACCGCCTTCACGGCGCCCCACGACATCGCGCGCTTTGGCGCCGAAGTTATCCGGGCATCACCGCGCCAGGCGGATTTCATGGTTATCGCCGGTACCTGCTTCATCAAGATGGCGCCGATCATTCAGCGTCTCTATGAGCAAATGCTCGAACCGAAATGGGTGATTTCCATGGGTTCGTGCGCCAACTCCGGTGGCATGTACGACATCTACTCGGTCGTTCAAGGGGTGGACAAGTTCCTGCCCGTGGACGTCTACGTGCCTGGCTGCCCGCCCCGTCCCGAAGCATTCCTGCAAGGCTTGATGCTGCTGCAGGAATCGATTGGCAAGGAGCGTCGCCCACTTTCCTGGGTCGTCGGTGATCAAGGCGTGTACCGCGCCGAGATGCCTTCGCAAAAGGAACAGCGCCGCGAACAGCGAATCGCAGTCACCAACCTGCGCAGCCCCGACGAAGTCTGATCCAGCCCGCTTCTTTTTATAGAACGAAAACCTGGCCTCATTCTTTACGTTGACCGAAAGCGATAAAAAACCATGACTACAGGCAGTGCTCTGTATATCCCGCCTTACAAGGCAGACGACCAGGATGTGGTTGTCGAACTCAATAACCGTTTTGGCCCTGACGCCTTCACCGCCCAGGCCACACGCACCGGTATGCCGGTGCTGTGGGTGGCGCGTGCCAGGCTTGTCGAAGTCCTGACCTTCCTGCGCAACCTGCCCAAGCCGTACGTCATGCTCTATGACCTGCACGGCGTGGACGAGCGTCTGCGCACCAAGCGTCAAGGCCTGCCGAGCGGCGCCGATTTCACCGTGTTCTACCACCTGATGTCGCTGGAACGTAACAGCGACGTGATGCTCAAGGTCGCGCTGTCCGAAAGCGACCTGAGCGTGCCGACCGTGACCGGTATCTGGCCGAACGCCAACTGGTACGAGCGTGAAGTCTGGGACATGTTCGGTATCGACTTCCCCGGCCACCCGCACCTGTCGCGTATCATGATGCCGCCAACCTGGGAAGGTCACCCGCTGCGCAAGGACTTCCCTGCCCGCGCCACCGAATTCGATCCGTTCACCCTCAACCTGGCCAAGCAACAGCTCGAAGAAGAGTCTGCGCGCTTCCGCCCGGAAGACTGGGGCATGAAGCGTTCCGGCACCAACGAGGACTACATGTTCCTCAACCTGGGCCCGAACCACCCTTCGGCTCACGGTGCGTTCCGTATCATCCTGCAATTGGACGGCGAAGAGATCGTCGACTGCGTTCCGGACATCGGCTACCACCACCGTGGTGCTGAGAAGATGGGCGAGCGCCAGTCCTGGCACAGCTATATCCCGTACACCGACCGTATCGACTACCTCGGCGGCGTGATGAACAACCTGCCGTATGTGCTCTCGGTCGAGAAGCTGGCCGGGATCACGGTACCGGACCGCGTCGACACCATCCGCATCATGATGGCCGAGTTCTTCCGGATCACCAGCCACCTGCTGTTCCTGGGTACCTATATCCAGGACGTCGGCGCCATGACCCCGGTGTTCTTCACCTTCACCGACCGTCAACGCGCCTACAAGGTGATCGAAGCCATCACCGGCTTCCGCCTGCACCCGGCCTGGTACCGCATTGGCGGTGTGGCCCACGACCTGCCCAATGGCTGGGAGCGCCTGGTCAAGGAATTCATCGACTGGATGCCCAAGCGCCTGGACGAATACCAAAAGGCTGCGCTGGATAACAGCATCCTCAAGGGCCGTACCATCGGCGTGGCCCAGTACAACACCAAAGAGGCCCTGGAATGGGGCGTCACCGGTGCCGGCTTGCGTTCCACCGGTTGCGATTTCGACTTGCGCAAGGCGCGCCCGTACTCCGGCTACCAGAACTTCGAGTTTGAAATTCCGACAGCCGCGAACGGCGATGCCTACGACCGTTGCATCGTGCGTGTCGAAGAGATGCGCCAGAGCCTGAAGATCATCGAGCAGTGCATGCGCAACATGCCGGCAGGCCCGTACAAGGCGGATCACCCGCTGACCACGCCGCCGCCCAAAGAGCGCACGCTGCAGCACATCGAAACCCTGATCACGCACTTCCTGCAGGTTTCGTGGGGCCCGGTCATGCCGGCCAACGAGTCCTTCCAGATGATTGAAGCGACCAAGGGCATCAACAGTTATTACCTGACGAGCGATGGCGGCACCATGAGCTACCGCACCCGGATTCGCACCCCAAGCTTCCCGCACTTGCAGCAGATCCCTTCGGTGATCAAAGGCGAGATGGTCGCGGACTTGATTGCGTACCTTGGTAGTATCGATTTCGTTATGGCCGACGTGGACCGCTAAGCATGAACAGCACGCTTATCCAGACAGACCGTTTCACCTTGAGTGAAACCGAGCGCTCGGCCATCGAGCACGAGCTGCATCACTACGAAGACCCGCGCGCGGCGTCGATCGAAGCCTTGAAGATCGTGCAGAAGGAACGTGGCTGGGTGCCGGACGGCGCCCTCTACGCCATCGGCGAGATCCTCGGCATCCCAGCCAGCGACGTTGAAGGCGTGGCGACGTTCTACAGCCAGATCTTCCGCCAGCCGGTCGGCCGCCACATCATTCGCGTGTGCGACAGCATGGTCTGCTACATCGGCGGCCACGAGTCCGTGGTCAGCGAAATCCAGGCCAAGCTGGGCATCGGCCTGGGCCAGACCACCGCCGACGGCCGCTTCACGCTGCTGCCGGTGTGCTGCCTGGGCAACTGCGACAAGGCGCCGGCGTTGATGATCGACGACGACACATTCGGTGACGTGCAGCCTGCTGGCGTGACCCAATTGCTCGAGGGCTACCCATGACCCTGACCTCCTTCGGCCCGGCCAACCTGATCAAGCGTTCGGCCGAGACCCACCCGCTGACCTGGCGCCTGCGTGACGACGGCGAGCCTGTGTGGCTCGACGAGTACCAGGCCAAGAACGGCTACGCCGCCGCGCGCAAGGCCTTCGCCGAAATGGCCCAGGACGACATCGTCCAGACCGTGAAAGACGCGGGCCTCAAAGGCCGCGGTGGCGCCGGCTTCCCCACGGGGGTGAAGTGGGGCCTGATGCCCAAAGACGAATCCATCAACATCCGCTACCTGCTGTGCAACGCGGATGAAATGGAGCCCAACACCTGGAAAGACCGCATGCTGATGGAGCAACTGCCCCATCTGCTGATCGAGGGCATGCTGATCAGCGCCCGCGCGCTGAAAACCTACCGTGGCTACATCTTCCTGCGCGGTGAATACACCACCGCCGCCAAGCACCTCAACCGTGCCGTGGCTGAAGCCAAGGCGGCGGGCTTGTTGGGCAAGAACATCCTCGGTTCGGGTTTCGACTTCGAGCTGTTCGTGCACACCGGCGCCGGGCGTTACATCTGCGGTGAAGAAACCGCACTGATCAACTCCCTCGAAGGCCGCCGCGCCAACCCGCGTTCCAAGCCGCCCTTCCCTGCCGCCGTTGGCGTGTGGGGCAAGCCGACGTGTGTGAACAACGTCGAGACCCTGTGCAACGTGCCCGCGATCATCGCCGACGGCGTGGACTGGTACAAATCCCTGGCCCGCGAAGGCAGTGAAGACATGGGCACCAAGCTCATGGGTTTCTCCGGCAAGGTCAAGAACCCTGGCCTGTGGGAGCTGCCGTTCGGCGTGACCGCGCGCGAGCTGTTCGAGGACTACGCCGGCGGCATGCGCGACGGCTACACCCTCAAGGCCTGGCAGCCAGGCGGCGCCGGCACCGGCTTCCTGCTGCCCGAGCACCTGGACGCGCAGATGTATGCCGGCGGCATCGGCAAGGTGGGCACCCGGATGGGTACCGGCCTGGCGATGGCGGTGGACAACACGGTGAACATGGTCTCGCTGCTGCGCAACATGGAGCAGTTCTTTGCGCGTGAATCCTGCGGCTTCTGCACCCCTTGCCGTGACGGCCTGCCGTGGAGCGTCAAGCTGCTGATGGCCCTGGAAAATGGCGAAGGCCGCGAGGGTGACATCGAAACCCTGCTGGGCCTGGTCGGTTTCCTCGGCCCAGGCAAGACCTTCTGTGCCCATGCACCGGGCGCCGTGGAACCACTGGGCAGCGCAATCAAATACTTCCGCCCTGAATTCGAGGCCGGCATCGCGCCAAACCGCGCGGGCGAACTCACTCAGGTGGTATCACCGACCATGGTCGGTGCGTAGCGCTTAAAGAAGCGAAGGGTTCATGCCTTTCGCTTTTCTCATGTGCGGACGCCTTGATGGCTGTGTAGATGCACATGAATAACAAGATTCCATTAGCCACGCCCGCTGACAACGGGCCAACGAAGAACTTTGAACCATGGCCACTATCCACGTAGACGGCAAAGCGCTCGAAGTCGATGGGGCGGACAACCTGTTACAGGCATGTCTGTCACTCGGCCTCGACATCCCGTATTTCTGCTGGCACCCCGCGCTCGGTAGCGTCGGTGCCTGTCGCCAGTGTGCGGTCAAGCAGTACACCGACGAGAACGACACCCGCGGTCGTATCGTCATGTCCTGCATGACCCCAGCCACCGACAACACCTGGATCTCCATCGACGATGATGAATCCAAGGCGTTCCGCGCCAGTGTCGTCGAATGGCTGATGACCAACCACCCTCACGACTGCCCGGTCTGTGAGGAAGGCGGTCACTGCCACCTGCAAGACATGACGGTGATGACCGGCCACAACGAGCGCCGCTATCGCTTCACCAAGCGCACCCACCAGAACCAGGACCTCGGCCCGTTCATTTCCCACGAGATGAACCGCTGCATCGCCTGTTACCGTTGCGTGCGTTTCTATAAGGACTACGCCGGCGGCACCGACCTGGGCGTGTTCGGCGCCCACGACAACGTGTACTTCGGTCGCGTTGAAGACGGCGTGCTCGAAAGCGAATTCTCCGGCAACCTCACCGAGGTCTGCCCGACCGGTGTGTTCACCGACAAGACCCACTCCGAGCGCTACAACCGTAAATGGGACATGCAGTTCGCCCCGAGCATCTGCCATGGCTGCTCCAGCGGTTGCAACATCTCGCCGGGCGAGCGCTACGGTGAGCTGCGCCGTATCGAAAACCGCTTCAACGGTTCGGTCAACCAGTACTTCCTGTGCGACCGTGGCCGTTTCGGCTATGGCTACGTCAACCGCGAAGACCGTCCACGCCAGCCGCTGCTGGCCGATGGCGCCAAGCTGAGCCTGGACGCCGCGCTGGACAAGGCCGCCGACCTGCTGCGTGGGCGTAACATCGTCGGTATCGGCTCGCCGCGCGCCAGCCTCGAAAGCAACTTCGCGCTGCGTGAACTGGTCGGCGCCGAGCACTTCTACTGCGGTATCGAAGCCGGCGAACTGGAGCGTATCCGCCTGGTCCTGCAAGTGCTGAACGACAGCCCGCTGCCTGTGCCGAACATGCGCGACATCGAAGACCACGATGCGATCTTCGTGCTCGGTGAAGACCTGACCCAGACCGCCGCGCGTATCGCGCTGTCGCTGCGTCAGTCGGTCAAAGGCAAGGCCGAGGAAATGGCCGATGCCATGCGCGTCCAGCCCTGGCTCGACGCCGCGGTGAAAAACATCGGCCAGCACGCGCTGAACCCGCTGTTTATCGCCTCCCTGGCTGAAACCAAGCTCGACGACATCGCCGAAGAATGCGTCCACGCCGCACCGGACGACCTAGCGCGCATCGGCTTCGCCGTGGCCCACGCCCTCGACGCCAGCGCGCCAGCCGTTGACGGCCTAGACACTGAAGCCCTGGCACTGGCCCAGCGCATCGCCGACGCCCTGCTGGCCGCCAAGCGCCCGCTGATCATTGCCGGTACGTCGCTGGGTTCCAAGGCGCTGATCGAAGCCGCCGCCAACATCGCCAAGGCCCTGAAGCTGCGCGACAAGAACGGCTCCATCAGCCTGGTTGTACCGGAAGCCAACAGCCTTGGCCTGGCCATGCTCGGTGGCGAGTCCGTGGACGCGGCCCTGCAAGCGGTGACCGACGGCCGTGCCGACGCGATCGTGGTGCTGGAAAACGACCTGTACACCCGCACCGCTGCGGCCAAGGTTGACGCTGCACTCAACGCCGCCAAGGTGCTGATCGTGGCCGACCACCAGAAGACCGCCACCAGCGAGCGTGCCGACCTGGTACTGCCGGCCGCTACCTTCGCCGAAGGCGACGGTACCCTGGTCAGCCAGGAAGGCCGCGCCCAGCGCTTCTTCCAGGTGTTCGATCCGAAGTACATGGACGCCAGCATCCTGGTTCACGAAGGCTGGCGCTGGCTGCATGCCCTGCGCGCGACCCTGCTGAACCAGCCGATCGACTGGACCCAGCTGGACCACGTCACCGCCGCGACCGCCGCCAGCGCACCGCAGCTGGCGCGCATCGTCGACGCCGCACCGTCCGCCGCGTTCCGCATCAAGGGCCTGAAACTGGCCCGTGAGCCGCTGCGTTACTCCGGTCGTACCGCCATGCGCGCCAACATCAGCGTGCATGAACCGCGTACCCCGCAAGACGCCGACACCGCATTCGCCTTCTCCATGGAAGGTTACTCGGGTTCGGTCGAGCCACGTCAGCAGGTGCCATTTGCCTGGTCGCCGGGCTGGAACTCACCGCAGGCCTGGAACAAGTTCCAGGACGAAGTCGGTGGTCACATCCGTGCTGGCGACCCGGGCACCCGCCTGATCGAAAGCACCGGTGACTCGCTGAACTGGTTCGCCGCCGTACCGCGTCCATTCAACCCGGCGCCGGGTACCTGGCAGGTCGTGCCGTTCTTCCACCTGTTCGGCAGCGAAGAGACCTCTTCCAAGGCCGCGCCGGTTCAGGAACGCATTCCAGCCGCCTACGTGGCCCTGGCCAAGTCCGAAGCCGACCGCCTGGGCGTCAACGACGGTGCCCTGCTCAGCCTGAACGTGGCCGGCCAGACCTTGCGTCTGCCGCTGCGCATCAACGAAGAGCTGGGTGCCGGCCTGGTTGCACTGCCTAAAGGCATCGCCGGTATTCCTCCAGCGATCTTTGGCCAAACCGTTGACGGTCTGCAGGAGGCAGCGCAATGACCTGGTTCACCCCTGAAGTGATCGACGTGATCATCTCGGTCGTCAAGGCCATCGTGATCCTGTTGGCCGTGGTCGTCGCGGGCGCTTTGCTCAGCTTCGTCGAACGTCGCCTGCTGGGCTGGTGGCAGGACCGTTACGGTCCGAACCGCGTTGGCCCGTTCGGCATGTTCCAGATCGCCGCCGACATGCTCAAGATGTTCTTCAAGGAAGACTGGACCCCGCCGTTTGCCGACAAGGTGATCTTCACCCTGGCACCGGTGGTGGCCATGAGCGCCTTGCTGATTGCCTTCGCGATCATCCCGATCACCCCGACCTGGGGCGTGGCGGACCTGAACATCGGCCTGCTGTTCTTCTTCGCCATGGCGGGCCTGTCGGTGTACGCGGTGCTGTTCGCCGGTTGGTCGAGCAACAACAAGTTCGCCCTGCTGGGCAGCTTGCGGGCCTCGGCGCAAACCGTATCCTATGAAGTGTTCATGGGGTTGGCACTGATGGGCATCGTGGTGCAGGTTGGCTCGTTCAACATGCGCGATATCGTCGAGTACCAGGCACAGAACCTGTGGTTCATCATTCCGCAGTTCTTTGGCTTCTGCACCTTCTTCATCGCTGGCGTAGCCGTGACTCACCGTCACCCCTTCGACCAGCCGGAAGCGGAGCAGGAACTGGCCGACGGCTACCACATTGAATATGCCGGCATGAAGTGGGGCATGTTCTTCGTCGGTGAGTACATCGGCATCATCTTGATCTCGGCCCTGCTGGTGACGCTGTTCTTTGGCGGCTGGCACGGTCCGTTTGGCATCCTGCCGCAGTTGGCCTTCTTCTGGTTCTTCCTGAAGACCGCGTTCTTCATCATGCTGTTCATCCTGCTGCGCGCCTCGATTCCGCGCCCGCGCTATGACCAGGTGATGGATTTCAGCTGGAGATTCTGCCTGCCGCTGACCCTGATCAATTTGCTGGTGACGGCTGCCGTCGTGTTGTTGAACACGCCAGCAGCCGCGGTTCAGTGAGGATTTGACCCATGTTCAAATATATTGGCGACATCGTTAAGGGTACCGGTACCCAGTTGCGAAGCCTGGTGATGGTGTTCGGTCACGGCTTTCGCAAACGCGACACCCTGCAATACCCGGAAGAAGCGGTGTACCTGCCGCCGCGCTATCGTGGCCGCATCGTGCTCACCCGTGACCCCGATGGCGAAGAGCGTTGCGTAGCCTGCAACCTGTGCGCCGTGGCGTGCCCGGTGGGTTGCATCTCCCTGCAGAAAGCTGAAACCGAAGACGGTCGCTGGTACCCGGACTTCTTTCGTATCAACTTCTCGCGCTGCATTTTCTGCGGCCTCTGCGAGGAAGCTTGCCCGACCACCGCGATCCAGCTCACGCCGGATTTCGAGATGGCCGAGTTCAAACGTCAGGACCTGGTGTACGAGAAAGAAGATCTGCTGATCTCTGGTCCCGGTAAAAACCCTGATTACAACTTCTATCGTGTTGCAGGTATGGCCGTTGCCGGTAAGCCCAAGGGCGCCGCACAAAACGAAGCCGAGCCGATCAACGTGAAGAGCTTGCTGCCTTAAGGAAGAAAGATGGAATTCGCTTTCTATTTCGCATCGGGTATCGCGGTTGTGTCCACGCTTCGCGTGATCACCAACACCAACCCCGTGCACGCCCTGCTCTACCTGATCATTTCGCTGATCGCCGTGGCCATGACCTTTTTCGCACTCGGCGCACCGTTCGCCGGTGTGCTGGAAGTGATCGCCTACGCCGGCGCCATCATGGTGCTGTTCGTGTTCGTGGTGATGATGCTCAACCTGGGGCCGGCTTCGGTCGCCCAGGAACGCGTCTGGCTCAAGCCCGGCATCTGGCTCGGCCCGGTTGTGCTGGCGGCGCTGCTGCTGGCTGAACTGCTGTATGTGCTGTTCGCTCACCAGAGCGGCCAGGCCATCGGCCACACCACCGTGGACGCGAAAGCCGTGGGCGTCAGCCTGTTCGGCCCGTACCTGCTGGTGGTCGAACTGGCTTCGATGCTGCTGCTCGCCGCAGCCATCACGGCCTTCCACTTGGGCCGCAACGAAGCCAAGGAGCAATGACGATGCCTGCTATCCCTTTGGAGCATGGTCTGGCGGTCGCCGGCATCCTGTTCTGCCTTGGCCTGGTCGGCCTGATGGTTCGCCGTAACATTCTGTTCGTGTTGATGAGCCTGGAAATCATGATGAACGCCGCGGCACTGGCGTTCATCGTGGCGGGTAGCCGTTGGGGCCAGCCGGATGGACAAGTCATGTTCATCCTGGTGATCAGCCTGGCAGCCGCCGAGGCCAGTATCGGCCTGGCGATCCTGCTGCAACTGTATCGTCGCTTCCACACGCTTGATATCGACGCTGCCAGTGAGATGCGCGGATGAATATGATCTTTCTGACTTTCGTATTTCCCCTGATCGGTTTCCTGCTGCTGTCGTTCTCTCGCGGACGCTGGTCGGAAAACCTTTCGGCCCTGATCGGCGTGGGTTCCATTGGCCTGTCGGCCATCGTCGCCGCCTACGTCATCTGGCAATTCAACGTGGCGCCGCCGGAAGGCGGTCACTACACCCTGGTGCTGTGGCAGTGGATGTCGGTGGAAGGCTTCAAGCCCAACTTCGCCCTCTACGTCGACGGCCTGTCGATCACCATGCTCGGCGTGGTGGTGGGTGTAGGCTTCCTGATCCACTTGTTCGCCTCCTGGTACATGCGCGGTGAAGCCGGTTACTCGCGCTTCTTCTCGTACACCAACCTGTTTATCGCCAGCATGCTGTTCCTGGTGCTCGGCGATAACCTGTTGTTCCTGTACTTTGGCTGGGAAGGCGTGGGCCTGTGCTCGTACCTGTTGATCGGTTTCTACTACAGCAACCGCAACAACGGTAACGCGGCACTCAAGGCGTTCATCGTCACCCGTATCGGCGACGTGTTCATGGCCATCGGCCTGTTCATCCTGTTCCAACAGGTGGGCACGCTGAACATCCAGGAACTGCTGGTGCTGGCACCGCAGAAATTCCAGGTCGGCGACTTCTGGATCACCCTGGCGACCCTGATGCTGCTGGGCGGCGCTGTCGGTAAATCCGCGCAACTGCCGCTGCAAACCTGGCTGGCGGATGCAATGGCCGGTCCTACCCCGGTGTCGGCACTGATTCACGCGGCAACCATGGTGACCGCCGGTGTCTACCTGATCGCCCGTACCCACGGCCTGTTCACCCTGGCGCCGGATATCCTGCACCTGGTAGGCATCGTCGGCGGCGTGACCCTGGTACTGGCCGGCTTCGCCGCGCTGGTGCAGACCGACATCAAGCGTATCCTCGCCTACTCGACCATGAGCCAGATCGGCTACATGTTCCTGGCCCTGGGCGTTGGCGCCTGGGACGCGGCGATCTTCCACCTGATGACCCACGCCTTCTTCAAGGCCCTGCTGTTCCTGGCCTCCGGTGCGGTGATCGTGGCCTGCCACCACGAGCAGAACATCTTCAAGATGGGCGGCCTGTGGAAGAAACTGCCGTTGGCCTACGCCAGCTTCATCGTCGGTGGTGCCGCGCTCGCCGCGCTGCCGCTGGTGACCGCCGGTTTCTACTCCAAGGACGAAATCCTCTGGGAAGCCTTTGCCAGCGGTAACCAGAACCTGCTGTACGCAGGCCTGGTGGGTGCGTTCATGACCTCGCTGTACACCTTCCGCCTGATCTTCATCACCTTCCACGGTGAAGCCAAGACCGAAGCGCATGCTGGCCACGGTATCTCCCACTGGTTGCCACTGTCGGTGCTGATCATCCTGTCGACCTTCATCGGCGCCCTGATCACTCCGCCACTGGCCGGTGTACTGCCGCAAAGCGTCGGCCATGCCGGCGGCGAAGCCAAGCACAGCCTGGAAATCGCCTCGGGCGCCATCGCCATCGCCGGTATCCTGCTGGCGGCGCTGTTGTTCCTCGGCAAGCGTCGCTTCGTGACCGCCGTGGCCAACAGCGGTATCGGCCGCTTCCTGTCGGCCTGGTGGTTCGCCGCCTGGGGCTTCGACTGGATCTACGACAAACTGTTCGTCAAGCCTTACCTTGCGATCAGCCATGTACTGCGCAAAGACCCGCTCGACCAGACCATCGGTTTGATCCCGCGTGCAGCCAAAGGCGGTCACACCGCACTGAGCCGCAGCGAGACAGGGCAATTGCGTTGGTATGCAGCTTCCATGGCGGCCGGTGCCGTGCTGGTGATCGGCGCCATCGTAGTGGTAGCGGTCTGATATGAACTTTGCGAACTTGCGAAAGGAAACGAGCCTGTCATGATTCTGCCCTGGCTAATCCTGATCCCCTTTATCGGCGGCCTGCTCTGCTGGATGGGTGAACGCTTCGGCGCCACCCTCCCCCGCTGGATTGCGTTGCTGACCATGTCCCTGGAACTCGCGCTCGGCCTCTGGCTGTGGGCCCATGGCGACTATTCATTCGCTCCGGCTCCGGGTGTCGATCCAACCTTCGCGCTTGAATTCAAGCACGTGTGGATCCAGCGCTTCGGCATCAACGTGCACCTGGCCCTCGACGGCCTGTCGCTGTTGATGATCCTGCTGACCGGCCTGCTGGGTATCCTCTCGGTACTCTGCTCCTGGAAAGAGATCCAGCGTCACGTGGGCTTCTTCCACCTGAACCTGATGTGGATTTTGGGCGGCGTGGTCGGCGTGTTCCTTGCGCTGGACCTGTTCATGTTCTTCTTCTTCTGGGAAATGATGCTGGTGCCGATGTACTTCCTCATCGCGCTCTGGGGTCACAGTTCTTCGGACGGCAAGAAAACCCGGATCTACGCGGCGACCAAGTTCTTCATCTTCACCCAGGCTTCCGGCCTGATCATGTTGGTGGCGATCCTGGGTCTGGTCCTGGTCAATTTCAACAACACCGGCGTGATTACCTTCAACTACGCCGACCTGTTGAAAACCAAGATGTCCCTGACCACCGAGTACATCCTGATGCTGGGCTTCTTCATCGCCTTCGCGGTGAAGCTGCCGGTGGTGCCGTTCCACTCCTGGTTGCCGGATGCCCACGCCCAGGCGCCAACCGCCGGTTCCGTTGACCTGGCCGGTATCCTGCTGAAAACCGCTGCCTACGGCCTGCTGCGTTTCGCCCTGCCGCTGTTCCCGAATGCCTCGGCCGAGTTCGCGCCGATTGCGATGACCCTGGGTCTGATCGGGATCTTCTACGGTGCGTTCCTGGCCTTCGCGCAAACCGACATCAAGCGTCTGATTGCCTTCTCGTCCGTTTCCCACATGGGTTTCGTACTGATCGGCATCTATTCCGGCAGCCAGCTGGCGTTGCAGGGCGCAGTGATCCAGATGTTGGCCCACGGTGTCTCGGCCGCTGCACTGTTTATCCTGAGTGGCCAGCTGTATGAGCGCCTGCACACCCGTGACATGCGTGAAATGGGTGGCGTGTGGTCGCGCATCGCCTACCTGCCGGCAATCAGCCTGTTCTTTGCCGCCGCCTCCCTGGGCTTGCCGGGTACCGGTAACTTCATCGGCGAGTTCCTGATCCTGATGGGTGCCTTCGTGCAGACGCCGTGGATCAGTGCCATTGCCACCTCCGGCCTGGTCTTCGGTTCGGTCTACTCGCTGATCATGATCCACCGCGCCTACTTCGGCCCGGCCAAGTCCGACACCGTCCTGCAAGGGATGGATGCGCGCGAACTGATCATGGTGCTCGGCCTGGCGGTACTGCTGATCTACATCGGCGTATACCCGCAGCCGTTCCTGGACACTTCTGCCGCCACGATGCATGGCGTGCAGCAATGGTTCGGCACCGCCTTCTCTCAACTCGCTTCGGCCCGGTAAGAGCGCTATGGAATTCACGATCCAACACTTTATCGCGCTTGCGCCGCTGCTGATCACCAGCCTCACCATCGTGGTGGTGATGCTGGCGATCGCCTGGCGCCGCAATCATTCGCAAACGTTCCTGCTGTCCTGCGCCGGGTTGAACCTGGCCCTGCTGTCGATCATCCCGGCCCTCAAGGTCGCGCCATTGGCGGTCACGCCGCTGATGATGGTCGATGACTTCGCACTGCTGTACATCGCGCTGATCCTGGTCGCGACCCTGGCCTGCGTCACGCTCGCCCACGCCTACCTCGGCGAGGGCGGCACCGGCTACCCGGGCAACAAGGAAGAGCTGTACCTGCTGATCCTGCTGGCTGCGGCCGGCGGTATCGTGCTGGTCAGCGCACAGCACCTGGCGGGCCTGTTCATCGGCCTGGAACTGCTGTCGATCCCGACCTACGGTCTGGTGGCCTATGCCTTCTTCAACAAGCGCTCCCTGGAAGCCGGCATCAAGTACATGGTGCTGTCGGCAGCCGGCTCCGCGTTCCTGTTGTTCGGTATGGCCCTGCTCTACGCCGAAGCCGGCAGCCTGAGCTTCACCGGTATCGGTCACGCCCTGGCCGCTACCAACAGCCCTGCGCCAATCGCCCAACTGGGCCTGGCAATGATGCTGATCGGCCTGGCGTTCAAGCTCTCCCTGGTGCCGTTCCACCTGTGGACCCCGGACGTGTACGAAGGCGCCCCGGCGCCGGTGGCCGCGTTCCTGGCCACTGCATCGAAAGTGGCGGTGTTCGCGGTGATGGTGCGGTTGTTCCAGATCTCGCCGGCTGCCAACACCGGTGTGCTGAGCAACGTGCTGACCGTGATCGCCATCGCGTCGATCCTGTTCGGTAACCTGCTGGCCCTGACCCAGAACAACCTCAAGCGCCTGCTGGGTTATTCGTCCATCGCTCACTTCGGCTACCTGCTGATCGCCCTGGTGGCGAGCAAAGGCCTGGCCGTGGAAGCCATCGGCGTGTACCTGGTCACCTACGTGATCACCAGCCTCGGCGCGTTCGGGGTGATCACCCTGATGTCCTCGCCGTACAAAGGCCGTGACGCCGACGCCCTGTACGAATACCGCGGCCTGTTCTGGCGCCGTCCGTACCTGACCGCCGTACTCACTGTGATGATGCTGTCCCTGGCGGGTATCCCGCTGACGGCCGGCTTTATCGGCAAGTTCTACATCGTCGCCACCGGCGTCGAAGCCCACCAATGGTGGCTGGTCGCGTCCCTGGTACTGGGCAGCGCCATCGGCGTGTTCTACTACCTGCGCGTGATGGTCACCCTGTACCTGATCGAGCCAAACCTGCGCCGTGTGGATGCCGAGCTGCATTGGGAACAGAAGGCGGGCGGCGTAATGCTGCTGGCCATCGCCCTGCTCGCGTTCTTCCTGGGCGTGTACCCACAACCGTTGCTGACACTGGTGCAGCACGCGGTGCTGGGGGTTTGATCGCTTAAGTTGATGCAATCAACAGAACGGCGCCTTAGGGCGCCGTTTTGCGTTTCCATGGCCTGGTTTGCCCCCCTTCCCTGCTCGCTGACTTTTCCTTCTTGACCTGCCTCTTCATCTGGCATCTACCCGTTGGATGCGGCCTTAAGGTGGTTGCGTTTTAAGAAAGTTCCCACAGCAAGGTCACTTGACCCGTTGCAGGTGGGCCACCAAACTATACGCAGGCTACGTACAGAACATGGATGCTCTATTTATCGAACTGCCGGCATTCGAACGGCATCGCAGGGACTATCTGAGTGACGAGCTTTTCCAGGGCTTTCAACAGGAACTGATGAAAAACCCGGAAGCGGGAGACGTGATCGAAGGAACGGGAGGGTTACGCAAGGTTCGCTTCGTCGATGAGCGACGAAACAAAGGCAAGCGCGGTGGCCTGCGGGTCATTTACTACTGGTGGTCGGGCGGCACGCAATTCTGGTTATTCACCTTGTATGGCAAACACGAACAAAGCGACCTGACACCCCAACACAAGAAAGCCCTTAAACACATGCTGGACAGGGAAATCAAAGCGAGAGCACACAATGAAACGTGAAATCTTTTCCGAACTGGTCGAAGGCTTCGACGCCTTGGCGGACGAACGTCAGGGCAAGATCACCCTGCGCACCCACAAAGTCCACCTCAACAAACTGGCGCCGCTCACTGCCGACGAAGTGATCGCAGTGCGTCAGCAACTCAACCTTTCCCGGTCGGTATTTGCCATGTATCTGCGTACCAATACCCGCACCCTGGAGAATTGGGAGCAAGGACGAGCAAAACCAAACGCACAGGCCGTTACGCTGATCCGCTTGGTGGCGCGCTTTCCGGAAACCGTGGCGCAACTCGCTGTATTGAGTTGAGAGATGCCCGATAGGGAATGTGGGGGTTGGCCCCCCACATCCTGGGCAGTGCCTTAGAACGCGATACCGACCTTGAAGCCGTACTCGTCACGCTTGAGCTTGGTGTTGTCTGCGACATAGGAGTCGTCGTCAAGCTTGTACTCGGTACGGGTGTAGTAAAGGCCCGCCATCACCGGCATGTTGCCCTTCTGGTTCATCAGCAGGCTCACTTCGGCGTATGGGTTGGTGCGGTCCTTGAGGTCCACGCTGTCACTGCCGATGCCGTCGACCTTGAGCTTGGCACGGCCATCAATGGTGTGGCGAGCGCCGGCTTCAACGCGCAGGGTCATGTCATCGAACTGGTGGTTATAGCCCAGGGCTGCCTTGGCGAATGGCGACTTGTTGGTGAGCTTCAAATCGTAGCCGTTGGTGTCCGGCTCGTAACGGGTCCAGGTGTAGCCGCCGCCGACGATCACGTCGACGAAGTTGCGCGCATCCAGCGCGGCACGCCAGCCGAGGTCGAGGTCGGCCTGGCCTTCCTTGAGCTTGTTATCGCTTTTCTCACCGTACTTGGCTTCGATACCGGCCTGGTAGATGAAGCCCGATTCGGCAGTGAGCTTGTTGCCGAAGTTGTAGAACAGGCCCGCCTCGGGCATGTGGTCCTTGTCGCTTTCGCTACCGCCTTCGAGTTTGAAGTCGTTATAGCTGCCCAGGATACCGAAGGTGGAGATCGGGTCGGTGGACGGTGCCGCAAACACCACGGTTGGCGCCGCCACCAAGGCCAGCAATGAGGTGTTCTTGAGGAATTTTCCGAATAGTTTGGACATCGTTTTACATCTCCATTTTTTGGTGGGCAAAGTATTCAGGAACCGGTTCGAACCTTGGCGTTTGCAAAAAGTTCGAACGGATTTGCACCAAAAAGGAGAAAAAACGGTTCAGCGAAGGCTCTAGGTCAATAGTCTTGGCTTTGGGCCAGGATCAGGCCTTCAAGTGCCGCGTGCAACTGCGGATGATCCGGTAGGCGAATGGCAAACGTGTCGCGCAGCAGCGCCAACATTTGGTCGGCGCTTTCGATAGTGCGCTTTTCGCTGGGCCGATCCAGGTAATGGGTCGCATAGTGGGCGTTGGCCAAGGTATGGCGCTTACCCGGGGCCAACAGCGCCGCTTTCAGTTGCCCCACGAAAGGTGAATGAGGGTGCGTGGAGACGTACCAGTTACCGACCTCATAATCGATGTCGGTTTGCAGTTGCAGGTCAAACACGTACAGGCCGCGCCACGCTTCGGCGACTTTGGCCCATAGCGTGTAGTGACCATCATCCAATGTCAGCCGGTAGGGTTCATGGGCGGTGGGCTGGGGAGTGCCGCTGTCCAGCAGCAATGGGCTGCTGGGCACCATGCCGCCAAAGCCAACATCGCTGATGTAACGCACGCCATCCAGGGTCACCAGGCTAAGGCGGTGGGTGCGCGCAGTGCGCGCTTGCGGTGGGCCGCCCATCACCACCCATCCGGTGATACCGCGGGCGTCAAACCCCAGTTCCAGCAACAGCGCCAGGAACATCTGGTTCAATTCATAGCAGTAACCTCCCCGCCCATCGAGCAGTACTTTTTGCTCAACGCTGGGCAGGTCGATCGGTACCGGCACCCGCAACAGGGTCGACAGGCTTTCAAAGGCGAAGGTGCACACATGGCGCAGTTGCAGGTCGCGCAAAGTCTGCAGGGTGGGCGGCGGCGGCGAATCGTAGCCCAGGCGTTGCAGGTACACGCGGCTATGGGTGAGCGAGGTCATGGCGCGCTCCTTCGGCGCAGTATGAAGGCGCCACTATGCCGCGCATCGGCGCGAATTGTCATTTTGAATGAACCTTTGGCGGCGCCTGCCTATCCATCTATAACAAGACAGGGAGGCAACATGAGTACCGCTAAAATCTACACCATCCATTATCAGCTGCACGGTAAACCCAAGTCTTTCGTGGTGCGCGCCGAGGTGATGAACAGTACCGAGGCCTGGCACTGGGCGGCAGTCGATGCCGATATTGCGCATGTCAGCCGCATTGGCCGCGTGGGGCACGAGCAGGTGAAAAAAACCACCCGGCCCTGGGCGGAAAAGTTCGGCATCACCGATGTCAGCTGGAACCCTCCAAAATAAACAAAGCCCCGCACGATTGCGGGGCCTGATTCACTTCTTCAAGTCGCCCAGCGGATCGTAGGGCGGCTTTTTTTCCGATTGCTTTTGCTTGTCCAGCGGTGCGATGGCCGGTCCGATGGGGTCGACCTGCGGGTCGGCCAGGTCGGGCGAGTCGGGGTCGAACCCCAACTCTTCCTTACCGCTGGCATGTTCATCGGAACGCGGGCCGTTCGGGGGATTACTCATAAAAGACCTCCTTGCTTAAAGCGGACGGGCTTTGTCGTGGAGGTTTTCCAGGTCTTGTTCGACCCGCTCCACGTCGTCGTTATCCTGACGCTCCGCCGGATCGTTAGGACGCAGCGCATCGTTATCGCGCTCCTCTTCGCCGGGGGTGCGATTGGGATCGGGCGTGCCAGGCGGCGGTTGCTTGTGCTCGGACATGATGGGTGACCTCATGGTGACTTCACGGATTTAGAGGAACCACCGGTTGCCATCGTTCAACTTGATTGCTTCAAGCATGAGAAGATGGCGTCCCGTTCTGGAGAACTGACCCGAATGTTCGAGCTCAAACCCTGTGACCCCGCGCTATACCGGCAACAGACCCGCCGCAGCACGCTGATCATCGCCGTGGTGTTCCTGGCGCTGGCCATGTTGCTGTCGAGCCTGGCGGTAATGCTGTTCGGTGAATCGGGCGGCGATAACTTTCGCTTCAATGTCGGCGGGGTGTTTGCCGGGGTGTTGATCACTGTCGCCCTGGTACGTGGCCCCTTCTGGACTCAGCCGTGGCTGGCAGCAGCGGTATACGGCTGGCAGCTCAAGCGCAGCCTGATGAGCGTGACCAATGTGATGCACAAGGTCAGCGAACGGGTACAGGCCAATGATCCCACTGCTATCAAAGTGCTGCGCTTCTACCATCTGGGGCTGACGCAGATGCACGCCCTAGACGCCAACTCCAGCGCACAGGCGCAATTGGCCGGTGAAATCGAAGCGCACACCGCGAAAATGCAGGCGTTGGGGATCGATACGGAACAAACCCGCCTCGACCCCCTCTGGTTGGAAAGCGTTAAAGGCGCTTGAGCCGCTCACCTCGTCAGGGCGAAACTCTGGCCCGCCAGCAAAACACCGCACTCACGGCAATCGCCGCGCCCGCCATGCCAAACACCCAGGGCGCCGACGCAATCGGCAGCAGCAAACCCGCCAGCAATGGCCCCAGACCCGCGCCGATGTCTCGCCACACGGCGTTGGACGCCAGCGCGGACACCCGCATCGAGCCCGGATTACGCTCGGCCACCAACGTGGTCACCAGCGGCAATTGCAGCGCACGCAACACCAACACCGCCGCCGCGCCGACAATCACCCAATAACTGCCGAATGCTGTCAGTGCCAAGGCGCTCAGGAACGAAAACAGCAGCAACATCGAGGTGGCGCCAAAGCGCTGCGCTGCGCGCCCGCCCAAGGGGCTGAGCAGCAGTTCCGAGAGATAGCGCAGGGCCATTAAGCCGCCGGCGATCAACACCGCATCGCCGCCCATGATTGTTTGCGCCTGGATCGACAGGCCAAAGATAAACAAACCGTCCAGCGCCACGCCTTCGATAAACGACCACATCGCGACGCTGTCGGGCCACTTGAAGCGTCGCCCGGGCGTGCCGTGCAGGTCATGACCCGTAGCCGGCAAGCCTCGAGCCAACCAGAGCCCGATCAGACAGCACCCGGCGAGCACCAGGAAAATCGGGCGCGGCCCCGCCCATAAGGTCAGCACGCCGCCCAGCGGCAAGGCGAGCATCGGCCCGCAGGCGATCAACGCACGCGACCGCCCTGCCCGGCGTGCCGCGCCTTGCGGCTCGGAAGTGGCGAGTACCTGGGTCGACAGGTTCAGCGCGGCGAAGCACAGCCCCCAGACCAGACGCAAGCCCAGCAGTGCGGCGAACCCCGACAACACCGAGTTACCCAAGGCACACAAGGCTGCGGCGCCTGCGGCGATCATGCAGGTCAGGCGATCACCGTTGCGCGCGTAGAACTTCAACACATGCCGGTAGCCGAAAATCCGTACCAGGCGGTTCGCCGCCAACAATACCCCGGCCTGGGCCAGAGTGACGCCGAACGCGTCCGCTTCCATGGGTAACAGCAGGTAGAGCAAGACGTCACTGGGCAGGCAGAAGCCGAGGGTCAGCGCGGCGCGGCGGGAAGATACATCAGCGGTGCGGTGGGCCAGGCTGGGCATAAACCGAAACATTCAGAAATATTCAGGCCTCCACACTAGCCTTGCCCTGCCCTGTTTTACAAGGTCTCCACACTGCGTTGATAGGGCAATAACCGCAGCCCACTGGCAACAGCGCCCACCAGCGCGAACACGCAACCCAGCCACAGTGCGTACTCCGGGCCGGTGTCTACGAACAGGTGAAAACACAAGGCCACCAACGAGGCGCCGAGCGTCTGCCCCAGCAACCGCGAGATCGCCACGATGCCGCTGGCCCCGCCGCTGCGGGCCAAGGGCGCGCTGGTCATCAGGGCTTTGAGGTTGGGCGACTGGAAAAAACCGAAGCCGGCGCCGCACAAGGCCATGCGCCAGCCGATCTCGAAGGCCGAGGCGTCATTGCCCAGGGTGGCCAGCGCGGCCATGCCAACGCTGAGCATCAACAAGCCAATGCCGCACAGCAGACCCAGTGACACACGGTCAGCCAGGCGCCCTGCAACCAAGGCCATGACCGCCACCACGGCCGGCCACGGCGTCATCAGAAAGCCGGTCTCCACTTGGCTGTGGCCCAGCGTCGACTGCAACAGAAACGGCAACGCCACAAACGCCAGGCCCTGTGCACTGAAGGCGCAGATCGCCGTCAGCGAAGACAATGCAAACACCGGACGCTTGAATAAATCCACCGCCAGCATCGGCGCCGGGTGCCCGGCTTCGCGGCGCAGCAGCAACGCACCGAACACCAGCGCCAGCGCGATCAACCCCAAGGTCAGCGCACCCTGTGCGCCATGCACGGCGGCGCCCAAACCCAAGACCAGCAAGGCGAACAACCCTGCACACAGCAGCGCCGCCAACCGGTCGAAGGCGTGCCCCGTGATGGGCAACACCGGTAACGAACGCAGGCCCAGCCCCAAGGCCAACAGCCCCAGTGGCACGTTGATCAGGTACAGCCAATGCCAACTGGCCACGGAGAGGATCGCCGACGCAGCGGTGGGGCCCAAGGTGAACGCCAGCCCTACCACCAGCGAGTTATAGCCCAGGCCACGCCCGAGCATGTTTGCAGGGTAGATATGCCGCAGCAAGGCGGTGTTGACGCTCATCAGCGCCGCCGCTCCCAGGCCCTGCGCCACCCGTGCGGCAGTAAGGGTCAGCAGCGAATCGGCCAGGCCGCACAACAATGACGAAACAATGAACAGCAGCAAGCCGCCCAGATACACGCGGCGATGCCCCAGCACATCGCTCAGCGAAGCAAACGGCAGCACCGTCGCGATGATCGCCAACTGGTAGGCGTTGACCACCCAGATCACCGAAGCCGAGTCCGTGCCAATACCGTCCGCCAGCGTCGGCAAGGCGGTATTGACGATCGCGGTGTCCAGGGTTGCCATGCCGATCCCCAGCGAGAGGGCAATCACGGCCGGCAAGCGTTTATTGAGAGGCAGCCCATCGGCAACAGGAGACATGAACAATCCGCACGGGTGGCAAGGGCGCTTAGATTACGGCCAGTGCGGATTTTTTTCAGCGGTCATTGGTTTGGCTGTCAGTTTTTTCATGTTCGCCGGCGCGCGGCGGGCCAAGGTCAATAGGTGATTTGAAGCGTGGTGATGGGCGAGCTCGTGCAACGATTACAGGCTAACTGGTCAGCCGCCATCTGCGGATTCCAGGGGCCGATCACGCCGTCGCGCTTACCGTGGTCATCCACCGAATCCAACGCCTTCAAGACGTTGTCACGCTTGAGCACTTCGCGGGCCAGTTGGGTTTCATTATCTTTCTGCGCGTCGCCCGTCAGCGCACGGCCCGCCACTTCACGGATTTTATCCGTGGTTGCATTCGGCGTCGTCGGGTGCTTGAACGCCTGGAAGTTGTCGCCAAAGGCCTTGGCCAGATCCGAGTCCGACATCTTCGAGTAATCATTGGGGGACGGGCGTGCCGGTGAGGCGTGCGACACGCGAATGCTTGAGATCAGCATGGCTGAGTACTCCTGGAAGTTTGCCGAGGTCGCTGTTATGTGGCCAGCGACCCTGGGTCAGTTCCAGGGGGATCAGGGGCAGGCTATCAGCCTTGGATCGGCGTAGCCGCAGTGATCGGGCTCAGGTCCAGATGCCCCTGCTTCAACGGAGGGCACCAGTAGTAGCCACCGGTCAACGGCGTGCTGATGCGATACAAGCCATCGACAATCCCGTCTTCCAGCCCGCTCATGCGGCGCAGCTGCGCTTCGAATGCATCGAAAGAGTGCCCGAACGCCAGAAACATCAGCCCCGCCTGGCCGTTTTCGGCCCATGGCATTGAACGACGTACCACGAAGGCTTCGGGGCTGAAGCTTTCCTGGGCGGTGCGCTTGGTATGGGCGGACTCGGGGGCGTCATCGAGCTCTTCGTTGTCGCCATGGCGGCGGCCGATGATGTGGTCGCGCTCCTGGGCGGGCAGCGCAGCGAAACCGTCGAGGTCGTGCTGCCATTGCTGGATGGCGGCGAAGCTGGCGCCGCTGTCCGTCAGCGCCGCTTCCACGGCTGCGTCGTCATGGGGGTTCTCGGTGCCGTCTTCGTAGTCGGTCAGGTCGAAACCGGTCTTGTAGCGAAAGCCTTCGGTCATCTGTACCAGGCGCAACGCCGGCGCCAGGGCTTTTTCGAACGCGCGGCTGCGCAGCAGCAATTCACCACGGTCCACGCCATGCAGCCATACCCACAAGGCCTGCTGGGTGGACGGGTTATGCGCGCCAGGGCCGGTGACCGCGGGGAAGGCCCGCAACCCTGCGACATCCGCGCCCAACGCCTTTACCAGCGGCTCACCGAAACCGACCACCGCCGCTGAATCCGTCAGTTGCACCAGCGCGTCCAGCGCAGCGGGCAAGGCGCCCGGGGACTCAATGGCAAAAAACAGATGGCGTGCCTGCAACGGCACCGGTGCGGCAAGAATGCCCGGCTGGTACTGACTCATGTGAACTCCTTCAAGAAAGCCGCGCAGTTTATCCCGAAGCGCCTGGAATCCGCAGCGTAAAGCGCACAAGCCTTGCCACAGAGCCCTGGTATGGGTGACTCTCTAGTCATGTTTTGCAACTATTCCAGGGGTAGCGACATGACCACCAGTAACCTGCTCGCCCAGCTGTTTCCCGCTTCCACCGCCGACATTCCCGAGGCCTTTCGCCTCGGGGAGCCGATTGAACAGCGTGATTACCTGGTCGACGGCCAGCTACGGGTGTGGAATGGCCCGTTGGCGCGCATTCAAAGCCCGGTGCAACTTGGCGACGAACGCGTGTACATCGGCAGCACACCGCTGCTGGACGCCGAAACCGCTCTCACCGCCCTCGACGCCGCGGTGCGCGCGTATGACCGGGGCCAGGGCGAGTGGCCGACCATGCGCGTAGCCGACCGCATCCAGCATGTGGAAGCCTTCCTGCGGCGCATGCGCGAACAGCGTGACGCGGTGGTCAAATTGCTGATGTGGGAGATCGGCAAAAACCTCAAGGACTCGCAGAAAGAGTTCGACCGCACCTGTGACTACATCACCGACACCATCAACGCCCTCAAGGAACTTGACCGCCGCGGCAGCCGCTTCGAGCTGGAGCAGGACACCCTGGGGCAAATCCGCCGCGTGCCGATGGGCGTGGCGCTGTGCATGGGCCCGTACAATTACCCGTTGAACGAGACCTTCACCACGCTGATCCCGGCGCTGATCATGGGCAATACCGTGGTCTTCAAGCCGGCCAAGCTTGGCGTGCTGTTGATCCGCCCGCTGCTGGAGGCGTTTCGCGACAGCTTCCCGGCCGGGGTGATCAACGTGATCTACGGCAGCGGCCGCGAAACCGTCAGCGCGCTGATGGCCAGCGGCAAGATCGATATCTTTGCGTTCATCGGCACCAACAAGGCCGCCAGCGACCTGAAAAAACTCCATCCAAAACCCCACCGCCTGCGCGCCGCGTTGGGCCTGGATGCGAAAAATCCCGGCATCGTGCTGCCCGAGGTCGACCTCGACAACGCGGTCAGCGAAGCGCTTACCGGCTCGTTGTCGTTCAACGGTCAACGCTGCACCGCGCTGAAGATCCTGTTTGTGCACGAGGCGGTGGTCGACCCGTTCATCGAAAAATTCAACGCCAAGCTGGCGACCTTGAAACCCGGCATGCCCTGGGATGACGGCGTGGCGCTGACCCCACTGCCGGAAGTGGGCAAGGTGGACTACCTCAACGACCTGGTCGCCGATGCCGCACAGCACGGCGCCCGAGTGGTGAACCCCAATGGCGGCACCAGCCGCGGTTCATTCTTCTACCCGGCGGTGTTGTACCCGGTGAACCCGCAGATGCGTGTGTACCACGAGGAGCAGTTTGGCCCCGTGGTGCCGATCGTGCCCTACCGTGACCTGGAGACGGTGATCGACTACGTGCTGGACTCGGACTTCGGCCAACAGTTGAGCCTGTTCGGCACCCATGCCGGGGAAATCGCACGGCTGGTGGATACCTTCGCCAACCAGGTCGGCCGGATCAATATCAACGCCCAGTGCCAGCGCGGGCCGGACACCTTCCCCTTCAACGGGCGCAAGAACTCGGCCGAGGGGACGTTGTCGGTACATGACGCGCTGCGCGTGTTCTCGATCCGCACCCTGGTCGCGACCAAGTTCCAGGAGAGCAACAAGGCGTTGCTCGGGGAGATCTTGCGCAACCGTGACTCGAACTTCATCAGCACCGACTACATCTTCTAAGCATATCGCCGTTCGAACAGGTGGGCGCCGGCTTGCTCCCACCGTTCGGACCGAGTCACCGCTATCACCGAGGCCACTTCAATACCGATGAACCTGCCCCTCTTCGCCCGGCGCCTGCTGCGCCCGTTGCTCGACCCGTACCGGCGCTATCGCCATGCCAAGCTGATCCACGCCGTGCGCGTGTCCATCGGCCTGCTGGCAACGATCCTGCTGACCACCGGCATTAACCTGCCCCACGGTGAGTGGGCGTCGGTGACCATGCTGATCGTGATCGGAGGGTTGCAGCATCACGGCAATATCGGCAAGAAAGCCGTGGAACGCGCCTATGGCACCTTGATCGGTGCCAGTGTCGGTTTGTTGGTGGTGGTTCAACATGCCTGGCTGGGTATGCCGCTGCTTACGTATCTGTTGATGTCAGCGGTGTGCGGGTTCTTTTCCTACCACGCCATCGGCAAGGGCGGCTATATCGCGCTGCTGTCGGCGATCACGGTGTTTATTGTGGCCGGGCACGGTGATAACCCAATCTCGGACGGGCTGTGGCGCACCGTCGACATTCTGATCGGCATCGCGCTGGCCCTGGCGTTTTCCTTCGCCCTGCCGCTGTACGCGGTGTACTCGTGGCGCTACAACCTGGCCAGCGCCCTGCGCGACTGTGCGGCGATCTATGGCCGGATCATCAATGGCCAATCGGTTACCGATGACGAACACCTCAAACTGCTCAACCGCTTGAACGCGGCGATGCTGCAATTGCGTTCGCTGATGCCCTCGGTGTCCAAGGAAGTGCGGATTTCAATGACCGAACTGGACAAACTCCAGCGGCACCTGCGCATGTGCATCAGCACCCTGGAGATTCTCGGCAATACCCGACCGGACCCGCGTGACGAGCAGGCTACGGCAAGGATGCGTGTGATGCTCAAGGCCGAGCACCGGCAAATTCGGGTTCAATTGGTGGGAAT
Source organism: Pseudomonas sp. R5-89-07 (assembly GCF_003851685.1). Classification (NCBI taxonomy): domain Bacteria; kingdom Pseudomonadati; phylum Pseudomonadota; class Gammaproteobacteria; order Pseudomonadales; family Pseudomonadaceae; genus Pseudomonas; species Pseudomonas sp. R5-89-07. The sequence goes on from NZ_CP027727.1 coordinate 3,607,138, forward strand.
GGCGCGGGCGTTGAAATCGGGAGTCACGGAGCGTCTGCAACGCCCCCATAATGCCAGCAGCCCGCCGACCTCACTGGACGCCCCCGTGTACAGCGCGCTGGATGGCTATCGATTATTGACCGTGCAACTGGCGGATAACGTGGATCAGATGCGTCAGCGCCTGGCGAAAAGCGCACCTCGCTGGAAGATTTAATATGAGCGTTAAATAAGCTTGCTTGATTTAACGTATTCACACTTTCTCTTACATATTTTTCACGCTTTATTCACAAGCCGGAACGTAGTGTGAAGCCTCATCCGTTACAAACGTTGCATATCAAGCCCGCCGCCCCAGCGGGCTTTTTTTTGCCCTGGATTTGGCCTAGCGCGCAACCTTGCCGGCAGGTGCCGCGGCTTGCTCGCGAATCGCCCGCTGGGTCTCCAGCACCTTGGCCAAGGCTGTTTCGGCCTCAGCGCTCTGCTGCGGCACGCGAATGGCCGCCGATACCAGGGTGATCAGCTTGGCCATCACCTCGGCATCCGTGGCCGGGCGGCCCAGGCTCATGGAATTCATTAGCAGGCGCAACTCGGTGCCGGCCATCACCCCGGAAATCGCCTTGAGAGCAAATTGCAGACGCACGCCCAATTCGTTGCGCGGCAAATCCGGCAGCGCCAGGGCAAAGGCTTCGAAAAAACGCTGGAACACCGGCTGGTAATGCACCTTGAGGTATTCCTGGATAAACGGCGAGGTATCGCTGTACACACGGCCGAGAAAGCGGATGAATGAACGCCCTTCCCCACTCGCCGGATCGCTGCGCTCCAGGCCCATGGCCGGGGCGAACAGCACACCCAGCAGCGTGTCGCAATCGAGCGGGCCGTCGGCCTCGGCTTCACACCGCGCCAGCAGTTCCAGGCGCTGCTCGTTGAGCGGCTCGAGGCGCTGCATCAGCAGGGTTTTCATCAGGGAATCCTTGTCCCCGAAGTGATAATTCACCGCAGCCAGGTTGACCTGGGCGCGCTCGGTAATCTGCCGTAATAAAACCGCGTCATATCCGTACTTGATAAAGAGAGCCTCTGTCGCATCCAGCAGTCGAGTCTTGGTAATGTTTGGAGCGCTGAGTTTCTTCGCGACCATAAGGGTTCCACGGGAGGGAATATTGTTTAAAAAAATTATTTGATTTTTTATACCGGGGCCTTCGTTCGAAAGCAAGCAATGACACGGTGCCATATGAACGAAAGCCTTTGCATACAGGAACATCGAGGGCAGCCCACGGTTGTTTCTGCGCCTCGCGGGGTCTGGACAGACGGCATTTCAAGGCCTCAAACCGCTCTACATCCACAACTGGCGAAGCCGTTTGAACGCGGTTACTATTCAAACAATATTTTAAAAACAAGAAATAAAATCAGTCCGTGACGGGCACAGGTAGCTCCCAAACTTGTTACAAACATTTACAGGGCAACCCAGCACCGTCGAGACTGCAGGCGTAGTCATGATGACAGAGATCCCCGCGCACCAAAGCTTGATTTCCCTGCAAGGCATCGGCAAAAGCTACCAGCTTGCCGGGCAGCACCTGTCCATTTTGAATGACGTGTGCCTGTCGATTGCCAGCGGCGACAGCTGCGGCATCCTCGGCGCATCCGGCTCCGGCAAAAGCACGCTGCTCAATATCCTCGGCCTGTTGGATTTGCCCAACTGCGGCCAGTACCACTTTGCCGGTCATGATATTTTCAACGCCACACCCGATGAACTGGCGGCGCTGCGCAACCAGCAGATCGGTTTCGTGTTCCAGAGCTTCAACCTGTTGCCGCGCCTCAGCGCCCTCGACAATGTCGCACTGCCCCTCAGCTATCGCGGCGTGTCTCGCCATGAATCGGTGGAGCAGGCCTTGCGCATGCTCGAGCAGGTCGGCCTGGCCGAGCGCGCCCACCATCGCCCCGCCGACCTTTCCGGAGGCCAGCGCCAGCGTGTCGCCATTGCCCGGGCGCTGGTCGGCAAGCCCTCGGTGATACTCGCCGACGAGCCCACCGGCAACCTCGACAGCAGCACCGCCCAAGACATCATGGAGCTGCTGCTGGCGCTCAATCGCGAGCGACAGGTGACGCTGATCATCGTCACCCACGACGCGCAGATCGCCGAGCGGCTGGAGCGCAAGATCCTGGTGCGCAGCGGTGTGGTGCACGAGGCCCCGCGCCTATGAGCCTGCGGGTCGAGCAGAGTCTGAGCCAACTGCTGCATGAAGCGTTCATCAGCCTGCGCACCCTGGGCAAACGCTCAGTGCTGGCCCTGCTGGGTATCGTGATCGGCAGTTCGTCGGTGGTAGCCCTGATCAATATCGGCCATAACGCCGCGACCGACGCCGCGATGATTTTCAAGGACATGGGCACCGACACCCTGGTCGTCCAGTTCCCGCCCAAAGGCACCAGCAACGTCCCGATGCGCACCCAGCTCGACCTGGCGTCGGTGCGCGAGGCTGTGCCAGGCATTGCCCATATCGGCGCGCTCAGCTTGTTCAGCGGGCCCATCGTATTTCATGGCCGCACCGCCAATGCAAACTTCGTCGGCAGCACCCCGGATGTGCAGGCCGCCATGCGGCTGGTGCTGAGCGAGGGGCGATTGTTGTCAGCCTTCGATGCCAGCGAAACCTATGGAGTGATCGGCGACCAGGTCGCCCAGGCCCTCGGCGCACCCGGCGATCCGCTCAAACTGGGTGACCGTGTGCGCATCAACGACTACCTGTTCCTGATCGTCGGCATCCTGCACAACCAGCCCCGGGCCCTGCTGATGCCGGTACAGGCCAATGAATCCCTGTTCATGCCTGCCGAGGGCATGCGGCGCATCTTCGCCAGCCCGCAGATCAACAATGTGATCATCCGAGCCCAGCCTGGGCAAGACATGGAACGCGTGGCCCGGGACGCCGCCGCTGCGTTGCAACCACAACTGACCGAGCACAACGTCGACATCACGGTGCCCCAGCAGATGATCGATGGCATGACCCGCCAAAGCCGCACCTTTGCCTATCTGCTGCTGGCCCTCGGCGCGATTTCGCTGATAGGCGGCGGTGTCGGAGTGATGAATGTGATGCTGATGAACGTTTCGCAGCGGCGCCGCGAGATCGGCATTCGCATGGCCCTGGGCGCGCGCCAGCGGGATATCCGCAACCTGTTCCTGCTCGAAGCCGTCACCCTGACCGCCGTCGGCGCGCTGTGCGGCGCGGTAGTGGGCATGACCGCCGCCTGGTTTTACGCGTGGCTGTCGGGCTGGGCCTTTTCCCTGGCGGTGGCCGCCCTGCCCCTGGGCGTCGGCAGCACGTTGCTGGTGGGTCTGTTCTTCGGCATCTACCCGGCGGTATCGGCCTCACGCTTGCAACCGGTGGAGGCCTTGCGCGATGAATAGATGGCTACTGCTGCTGGCGCTGATCAGCCTGCCCGCCATGGCGGCTGACGTGGTCATCAAACCTTCGGCGCCGAGCACCACCCGCAGCGGCTATGACCGGGGCGTATCGCTGAACGCCCAGGTGACGACCCTGACCCTGGGCGACGCGGTGTACCTGGGCCTGCGCAACAACCCGGCGATCCGCAGCGCTTACCTGCAACGCGTGGCGCAGAAGTTCGACCTGCGGGTGGCCGAGGACGTATTCAACCCCAAGCTCACCCTCAACAGTTACTACCGCGGCACACGGGGCTCCCAGGACAGCGCGCGCAACGCCAACCTGGCACCGTCCACCAGCCTGCTCGGCGAGTACGGCACCCGCCTGAGCATGGCCTGGACCCAGCAACTGAACAACGCCAACCGCGCCGGCCGTTACCGCAGCGACGGGCTTGACCTGGCCGTCATCCAGCCGCTGATGCGCGGCGCCGGCTGGGACGCCACCACGGCGCCGCTGCGCCTGTCGCGCCTGGCGGAACAGGCCAACCGCCTCAACCTCAAGGCCACCGTGGCGCAGACCATCAGCCAGATCATCGCGACCTACCGCGAGCTGCTGCGGGCCCAGGAGCAACAAGTGATCGTCCAGGAAGCGCTCAAGCGTTCCACTACGCTGCTGGAGGTGAACAGGGCGTTGATCAGCGCCGGACGCATGGCCGAGTTCGAGATCGTGCAGACCGAAGCCGATATCGCCACCCAGCAATTGGGCGTGGAGGAAGCGCAGAACCAGCTCGATACCCGTCGCCTGGCCCTGCTGCGCCTGCTGGCGCTGGACCTGTCCACGCCAATTCGCGCCACCGAAGCCCTGGAGGCCAGGCCCATGGAAATCGACAGGCGTCAGGCGTTCAACCTGGCACAAAACCAGCAACCGGAATACCTCGCCGCCCTGCTGGGCAGCCAGCAAGCCGACCTCAACCTAGTGATTGCCAAGGATTCCGGGCGTTGGCAAGTGGATTTGGTGGCCGGCGCGAACCAGGTGCGCGACGCCTTTGACAACGACGACGGCCGTACCAATAACCGTACCTGGGACAGCTACGCCGGGGTACAGGTGCAAATCCCCATCGGTGACATCAGCACGCGCCAGGCCGAAGTCCGCGCGCGGGTGAATGTCGAGGACCAGGAGATCCGCATCACCGACGCCCGCCAGGAGCTGGAACGCAACGTCAACGACGTGGTGCGCGACCTCGGCACCCGCTGGCGCCAATACGAAATCTCCCAGCGTGCCGTGGAGCTGTCGCGGCGCAAGATCGAGATCGAACGGGAAAAACTCAGCGCCGGTCGCTCCACCAACTTTCAGGTGCTGAGCTTCGAGACGGACCTGCGCAACGCCGAAAACGCTCGGCTCAATGCGCTGATTGCTTATTTGAACGCTCAGACCCAGCTGGACTTGACGCTGGGCATGACCCTGGAAAGCTGGGAAATCGCCCTCAATGACTACTAATCGCAAACGCCTGCTGGCTGCTGTGTTGATCGTACTGGTGGCAGGCGCGGGGCTGGTGCTGCGCAGCCCGGCTGAAGGCCCGGCCAGCGCCAGTGAACACTGGCTGGCGGTGAAGCCCGACCCGCTGGTGCACCAGATCGGCCTGGTGGGCAAGATCGAGCCCGACACCACCGTCACGCTCACCGCGCCATTCGACGGCAATGTACTGGCCAACCTGGTCGAGCAAGGCCAGCGCGTCGAGGCCGGCCAGGTGCTGTTGCGCATGGACCCCGCCACCCTCGAAGTGCAACTGCGCGAGGCCCTTTCCGCCCAGCTCAAGGCCCGGCGCACCGTGCAGGAAATGCAGGACTGGGACAGCAGCGCCGCCGTCAGCCGGGCCCGGCGCAGCCTGCGCACCGCAGAGATGAGCGCCGGTAACACCCAGCGCAAACTCACCGAAAGCGAAAACCTGTTCAAGCGCGGCATCATCCCGCGCAACGAGCTCGATGACCTCAAGCAACAGACCCAGCAACAACAGCTGGACCTGGCAGCGGCGCGCAGTGAACTGCAACAGGCGCTTGACCTGGGCAAGGGCGAATACCGGCAGATCGCCGATATGGAGTTGACCAACGCCACCGTGAAATATGACGCCCTGCACACGCTGCTCGAAGGCAAGGAGGTCAAGGCGCCCTTCTCGGGCATCGTGGTCCCCGCCCCCGGCATCAGCACGTCGTCCCAAGGCGGCGGCGGCAACAACGCACCGGTCCAGGCCGGCAGCAAGGTCAGCCAGGGTCAGGTGCTGTTCGGCCTGGCCAATATCGAACGCTTGAAAATCGTCGCCAGGGTCTCTGAGCTGGACATCAACCAACTGCATCAAGGCCAGGCCGTGGAAGTCATGGGGGACGGGTTCGACGGTGAGCGGCTGACGGGCTCGGTGAGCGTGGTCAGTGGCCTGGCCATTGCCAACGACAGCCAGGGCAGCGCGCAGTTTGCGGTGACGTTGTCCATCCCCACACTCACGCCGCAGCAGTTGCAGCGGGTGCGGCTGGGGATGAGCGCGCGGTTGACCATTGTGACGTACAGCAATGCGCAGGCAATTGTGGTGCCGAGCGAGGCGATCCGGGCGGACAGTACCGTCGAGTACCGGGCGGCGATGGACCAGCCGGTAGAGCGGGTGACGGTGACGACCGGGCAATCGACGCCGCAAGGCGTCGAGGTGTTCGGCCTAAAGCCCGGATTTGTGAAGACCTCAAGATAAATGAAGATCAACCTGGGGGAGGGGGCTTACCCCCGATGACGGTGGGTCAGTCAAAGGTGAGTTGGCTGATATACCCTCATCGGGGGCAAGCCCCCTCCCACAGGCGATCATCATTGTTTCGAGGAAGTTATTTATGCAGCCACCTTCGATCACGCACAACCTGCAGACTGCCTGACCCACCCCCCTCCCACATTTAGATTTGTGTCAGTTTCAAAGCCAGTGCCTTGGCCTGAATCGCCACATCAGTCACCGCCGTACTTTCCCACCACATCCCGCGCAACGGCGGGCCCATGGCGAATAGCCTGTCACTCACCTGGCCTTGGGCATTCAGCACGGCGCCAGAGGCATCCGCTGCAATCCCCAGCGCCAACGGCCCAGGCTGGATCAATCCGCGTTTGAGCAATTGCTGCGGCAACGGCCGGGCCACGCGGCGCCAGTCGTATTCGATGCCGCTGGAGTTGATCAGCGCCGCGCCGGACACGTGCGTCACGGTCTGCTCGCCGCGTTGGCGCAAGCGAATGGTCACGCCGCTTTTCGACGGCACCAAGCCCTTGAACGACGCGGCGCGTATCTGCAGGCGCCCTTCGCCGTGCAAGCGTTCCACCAACTGCGCACTCAACGGCGGCGAACGGTGATGATGGCTTTCCCACCACGGCCGCACATGCCGCACGAACTGACGTTTCTCACGCTCACTGGCCTGGCTCCACAACCTGGCGATGTGCACCCGAACCGTGTCCAGCGGCGCCTGCCAATCGACGTCCTGGTCCAGCGCGATACGGCATTGACGCCGCACTTCGCGCAACAGTTGCCGAGGGCTGCGCAGCGCGGGATCGGCACCAAGAAAGTCGTCCCAGCTCGGCGGCTGGCGGCGCACATGGGGCAACAGACCATGGCGCGAGAACACCTCGATCGGCCCACGGTGCCCGGCTTGTTCCAGGGAGACCACGGCATCCACCATGGTCAGCCCGGAGCCGATGATCAGCACGGTCGCATGCGGGTCGAGTTGGGTCATGGCCTGTACGTCCCACGGGTCCAGCGCCGCAGCGTTCAGTCCGCTGGATTCGGTCTGCGGCGTGCGGGCCGCCGGGAACATGCCGGTGGCCAATACGGCACAGGCCCCACGCAGTCGCTCGCCGTTATCCAGCGACACCAGAGTGCTGGCAGCATCGACCTGCAAGTCGACCACTTCTGCGCAAACATGCTCCACCGTGGAAGCCGACAGCGCCTTGGCCTCAGCCAGGCGCTGCTGCGCGTACAGGCCAAAAATCCCGCGGGGCGGGAACAGTTCGCTGATGGGCACCGGCTGTTGCGCCGATTCCGGCCAGCCCCCGGCGCCGATGTAGTCGGTGAGCCATTGGGTCAAGTCATCGGGGTTGTCCGGGTCGACACTCATGCGCGCCGCATTGCCATTCAAGGTGTGGCCCAGCTCGACCGCACTGTAGGCCTCGCCACGCCCCAGTTCCGCGCGCGGTTCAATCACCAGGATTCGCCGCCGGCCAGGCAGGCGCAGCAGTTGCACCGCCAGCATCGTGCCGCTCAGGCCGCCGCCGACGATCAGTACATCAGCGTTGCGGATGGATTCACTCATGCACGTTCGCCCTTAGCGTTTTCCCAGATAAATGTCATGCAAATCACCCCGTGCCAACAGCTCGGCGGCGCTGCCACTCAGCACCACCCGCCCAGTATCCAGCACGTAGCCCTGGGACGCATAGGTGAGCGCGACGTTGATATTCTGCTCGGCGATCAAAAAGCTCACCTGCTGCTCGCGGTTGAGCTGCGCGATGATGGCGAAAATCTCCTGCACGATCATCGGTGCCAACCCCATCGACGGCTCGTCGAGCAGCACCAGGGCCGGACGGGTCATCAAGGCCCGGCCAATGGCGACCATTTGCTGTTCGCCGCCGGAGGTCAGCCCGGCGCGGGTGTGGCGCTTGGTCTTGAGCCTGGGGAACCAGGTGTAGATGCGCTCCAGATCGTGGGCCAGCTCCTTGCGACTCAAGCGCCGCACAAAGCCGCCACTGCGCAGGTTGTCTTCGACGCTGAGCTGGCCGAACACATGCCGACCTTCCAGCACATGCACCATGCCCTGGCGCACACGGTGGCTGGGGTCTACGCCCGCCAGATCGCGGCCGGCGTATTGGATCAGGCCACGGCTGACTTCGGCGCGCTCGGCGCGCACCAGCCCGGAAATGGCCTTGAGCGTAGTGCTCTTGCCGGCGCCATTGGCGCCGAGCAACGCAACGATTGCGCCTTTGGGCACACTCAGCGACACCCCGGCCACCGCCAGGATCGCACCGTCATAGACCACCTCAATGTCGTCGACCGTCAGCAACGACTGGCGCCCTGGCTGCGTGGCAGGCTGGCTCATGGTTTATTCATCCCCGGTGCAGGTGCGTGGCGTCAGGTGCTTTTCCTTGGCGAACGCGGCGGATTTTTCATCGATCAACGGGCGCAGCAGCGCACGGTCGGCGGCGATCCAGTCGCTGATCAAGGCCCAGTTGGCGCCGTCCCACTGCTGCACCCGTGCCGAGCCACCGCCTTCGTGGTCGCGGCAGGACAGCTTGAGGTTTTGCATCAGGCCCAGGTAGCCCATGTCCTTGAGGCGCGCATCGTCGATGTTCAGGTGTTCCAGGCCCCAGCGGCCTTCTTCGCCATTGAGCGGGCGCTTGCCGAATTTGGCCTGGGCGGTGCGGATCGCTTCCACCGCCACGGCAGCGTTCACCAGGCCTGAGTTGTAGTAAACGCTGCCGAAGTTTTTCAGGTCCTTGAGGTCACTGTGGCCCTTGTCGAGCACGTACTGCTTGAGGCGTTTGTGGATCTCGAAATCGCTGGCCGCCGGGTACGGAGTGAGCGCCAGGTAGCCCTTGGCGGCGGCACCGGCTGGTAATACGTCTTCGCTGGAGCTGGCCCAGATATCGCCGATGATATGGTCCACCGGAAAGCCGAAGCGCGCCGCAGTCTTCACCGCCACCGGGGTGGACACGCCCCAGGTGCGCAGGAATACCCAGTCCGGGTTGGCCTGGCGTACCTGGCGCCATTGCGCCGATTGCTCGTTGCCGGGGTCGGCCACCGGGATCTGGATATTTTCGAAACCGTACTTTTCGGCCAGCAGCTTCAGCGGGCCGAGGGTTTCGCGACCGTAGGCCGAGTCGTGATAGACCGTGGCGATTTTCTTGCCCTTGAGTTTGTCAAAGCCTCCTTCGCGTTCGGCGATGTAGTTCACCAGGGTCGAGGCCTCACTGTAGAAGGTCAGCATCACCGGGAAGTTGTAGGGAAACACCGTACCGTCGGTGGCTTCGGTGCGACCGTAACCGAGGGTGATCAGCGGGATTTTGTCCACTTCGGCTCGCTCGCTGAGAGCGTAGGCAGCTGGTGCGCCGTTGGGCTGGTACACCGCGACCGGCGCGCCGTCCAGGCCGTTTTTGAAGCGCTCGTAGCACTCGATGCCCTTCTCTGCCGTCCATTCGGTCTCGCACTCCTGCCACACCAGCTTCACGCCGTTGATGCCGCCTTCGACCTCATTGATATAGCGCAGGTAGTCAATCATCCCGGCCCACACCTGCACGCCGCTCGAGGCATAGGCGCCGACACGGTAGGTAGCCAGGGGAATGAATTGCTGGTCGGGCGAGGCCACGGCCTGCGGCACAGCGCCCGTCAGGGCCGCCAGTGCGAACGCGGTACCGACCAGGGAACGTTTCAGGGATGCACGCATGGAGATTCTCTTGAGGGAAGGTTAGAAACGCAGCGGCCACTGCCGCAGACGGTCACGCAGGTTGTGCAACAGGCGAATCAAGCCCTCGGGTTCCTTGATCAGGAACACGATGATCAATGCGCCAAAAATGATTTTCTGCAGGTTCTGCAACTGCCCCGCATCGACCGCGCCGCCGAACAACGCCTGCCCGGCGTGGCTGAGCAGGATCGGCAGCAGACTGATAAACGCCGCGCCCACGAAGTTGCCGGCAATGCTGCCCATGCCACCGATAATGATGATGAACAGGATCTGGAACGAGCGGTTGATATCGAAGCTGCTGGCGCTGGCCGTGCCCAGGTAGGCGAAGGCCCACAACGCACCGGCGATGCCCAGGTAGAACGAGCTGATCGCGAACGCCAGGCGCTTGTAGCGCACCACCGGGATGCCGACCACGGCGGCGGCGGTGTCCATGTCGCGGATCGCCATCCAGTTGCGCCCGACCTGGCTGCGTACCAGGTTGACGGCGGTCCAGGTCAATAGCAGCACCGTGACCAGGGTCAGCCAGTAGCGGCCCAGCGGGGTGTTGAGGTCGTGACCCAGCAGCGTCAACTGCGGTGCGGAAATGGTTCCGGAAGAGCCATAGTTGTAGAACCAGGGGAATTTGACGAACAGCCACTCGAGGAAAAACTGCGCCGCCAACGTGGTGACCATCAGGTAGAAACCCTTGATCCGTGAGCTGGGCAGGCCGAACAACAGCCCCACCAGCGCGCTGATGACCCCACCGCCGAGCAACGCCACCGGCAAGCCCAGCTCGGGCAGGCGCAGCAGGAAACCGTAGGTGGCGAAGGCCCCGACCGCCATGAAGCCGGCCGCGCCGACCGATGTCTGCCCGGTGTATCCGGTGAGCAGGTTCAGGCCCAACCCGGCCAGCGACAGCACCAGGAATGGAATCAGGATCGCATTTAGCCAATAATCATCGCCCCACAGCGGTACCGCGATAAACGCCAGCGCCAGCCAGGCGACCAGGCCCCAGGGAACGCGCCGGGTGGTCAACAGCAGCGGCGCAGTGTGGTGTGCAACGGAGGTCGACATGGTTTCAGACTCGCTCGATGGCGCGCTCGCCAAACAGGCCGGCGGGACGGATATACAGGAAGGCCAGGGCCAATACATAGGCGAACCACGGCGTGATACCGCCGCCGATCAGCGGGCCGATATACACCTCGGCGAGGTTCTCCGCCGCGCCGACGATCAGCCCGCCGACGATGGCCCCGCCAATCGAGGTGAAACCGCCAATGATCAACACCGGCAAGGCCTTGAGCACCACCAGTGACAACGAGAACTGCACGCCCTGGCGCGCGCCCCACAACAGCCCGGCCACCAGCCCGACGATCCCGGCCACTGCCCAGACGATCTGCCAGATCCGATTGAGGTTGATGCCGATGGACAGCGCCGCCGTGGTGTCGTCCGCCACTGCACGCAACGACACGCCAATACGGGTCTTGTTGAACAGCAGCGCGAGTAGCGTCACCAGCACCACGGCCGCCGCCGCGGCGATCAGGTCGAACTGGCTGAGCATCAGCGGCCCGATAAACAGCGGCACATCATCGATGCCCAGGTCCAGCGCACGCACTTGCGACCCCATCAAGCCTTGCGCCAGCCCCTCGATAATGAACGACAGGCCGAGGGTGGCCATGAACAGGGTGATCTGCGAACGGTTCACCAGCGGCCGCAGCACCAGGCGCTCGATAAGCAAGGCGCCGACGATCATCACGATCACCGTCAGCAATAACGCCAGGGCAAACGGCACGCCCTGGTCATGCAGGCTGACGAACGTCAGCGCGGCAAACAGCAGCATCGCGCCCTGGGCAAAATTGAACACGCCGCTGGCCTTGTAGATCAGCACAAAACCGATGGCGACCAGGGAATACATGGTGCCGGCGAGCAGGCCGCCGAGCAGGGTTTCGAAGAAGAAGGTCATGCTTGAATACTCATGGTTGCGCCACGCCCAGGTAGGCCGCGATCACCTCGGGGTTGGCTTGCACCTCAGCCGGCGAACCGTCGCCGACCTTGCACCCGTAATCGAGCACCACCACATGGTCGGACAAGCCCATGACCACACCCATGTCGTGCTCGATCAACACCACGGTGGTGCCCAGGTCGCGATTCACGTCGGCGACAAAGCGCGCCATTTCCTGTTTTTCCTCGGCATTCATCCCGGCCATGGGCTCATCCAGTAACAACAGGCTGGGCCCGGCGATCAACGCTCGCCCCAGTTCCACGCGCTTTTGCAGGCCATAGGACAGGTTGCCCACCAGCACCTCGCGATGGGCCTGCAACTCGAGAAATTCCAGAATGCCCTGGGCCCGCTCGCGAAACGCGACGGCTTCTCGCCGTGCGCGCGGCAAGCCGAGGGCCTGTTCGATGAAAGTGCTGCGCATATGCCGCGACAAGCCGGTGAGGATGTTGTCCAGCACGCTCATTTTCTTGAACAGCGCATTGTTCTGGAACGTACGGCCAATGCCTCGACGGGCGGCGCCCAGCGGGTCGATACGATGAAAGTGCTGCGCCTCGAACACGATCTCACCGGCATCGAAGCGGTACACACCATTGAGCACGTTGAGCAACGAACTTTTGCCGGCGCCGTTAGGGCCGATCAACGCGCAGATCTCACCGCGCTGCACCTCGAACGACAAGGCATTGATCGCCTTGACGCCTTTGAACGACAGCGAGATGTCCCGCACCTGGAGGATGGCTTGGCTCATGCACTTTTCCGTTTGAGTTCGGCAAGCCACGTCGGCTCAGTACTCGATTTGAGCGGCTGCCAGATATAGGCCAGGCGCTGGAAGCCCAGCAGCCTGCGCACACGATTTTTCAGCAACCGGCGCAGGCCGCTTTGCGGATGGGCGATGGCCCAGTCACACAGACGTCGGCGCCAGGTGCCGTGGGGGGCAAGGCGGCTTTCGATGTCGTCGGCCAAGTGCTGCAAACGTTCAGGCGACAGCAGCAGCCCGGTGGGGGCGACTTCGCTGCGATCGCGCCGCGCCGAGGCCAGGCTTTCCGGGAAGGCCAGGCCGTGGCCGCTGTTGAGCCATTGCTCCAACACAACGCCAAGGCCACCTAGCCAGTGGGTACCCTCCTCACTCCATAGCGTGGTTTCGCCACTGGGATGCCACCAGCGGCTGATGTGCTGCGCGGGGTCCACGGGGCCGAGTAACTGGGCAAAATCCAGGCGCTGGGTGAATTCCCAATCGGGCTGGCGACCTTGCACGTAGGCGTGGCTGGGACGAATGCGCCATAACTGTTGTTGCAAAGCCTGGGGCGCCAGGCTGTCGGGCAGCGTGAGCACCTGCCCACCCACCGACCCGGCCGCCAGCGCCAGCAACAGCAGGTTCGGCTCAAACGCGCCGCTGAGCGCCAGCCGCGACTGCTCGTTGTAGCCCTGCTGGCGTAAACCGTCAGCCAGGCGTTCGACGTCGCGCAGCACGTCGATCCAGCGCCAGGCATGCCATTGCCCTTGGCGCTTGTGGCGCAGGGCGATGTGCAGCGGCGTGAGTTGTGCCCAGTGATGCAGGCGTTCCAGGGCGGCTTGGGGGTCGGGCACGCTCATAGGGGTGATGCTCCTATTGGGTGGTGGGCGTGCGGTGGTCCGCTGGCGGGGCTATATCAGGCGACGACGTTCAACTGTGGGAGGGGGCTTGCCCCCGATGGCGGTGTGTCAGGCACCGATCAATTGCTGCCCCTCCGCTATCGGGGGCAAGCCCCCTCCCACAGGGGTTTTGTGTGAAGCTGACAAATTGCGATAGCTGGCGCCCGGATGGTTCGAACCGAGCCGCGCACCGTCGCCAAACAACTTCTCGCGCAACGTACCCTGGGCGTATTCGGTCTTGTACACCCCACGCTTCTGCAACTCCGGCACCAGCCACTCCACCGCGTCGATAAAGGTTTCGTGGGTCAGCGCATAGGCCAGGTTGAAGCCGTCCACGTCGGTTTCCTCCACCCATTCCTGCAGCAAATCCGCCACCGTCTGGGGGCTGCCGACGAACAGCGGGCCAAAACCACCGATGCCGACCCAATCGGCCAGCTCGTTCGGCGTCCAGACCTTGTTCGGGTCCGCCGTGGAGAAGGCTTCCACCGCCGACTGAATGGCGTTGGTGTGCACATGTTTGAGCGGCTCATCCGGCTTGAACTGGCTGAAATCGATACCGGTCCAACCGGAGATCAGCGCCATCGCGCCTTCGTAGCTGACATAGGATTTGTATTCGTCGAACTTGGCCTTGGCCTGCGCATCGGTCTCGGCGACGATCACTGTCTGCAGGTTGAAAATCAGGATTTTGCGCGGATCACGCCCCGCCTCGGCTGCACGCCGACGTATGTCGGCCACGGTCTTTTTCAGCAGTACCTTGGATGGCGCGGCGACGAACACGCACTCGGCCTGTTCGGCGGCGAACTGCTTGCCACGGCTGGAGGCCCCTGCCTGGTAGAGCACCGGCGTACGCTGCGGTGAGGGTTCGCACAGGTGAATGCCGGGCACCTGGAAGTGTTTGCCCACATGGCGAATCTCGTGGATCTTGCTCGGGTCGCTGAAAATTCGGCGCTCGCGGTCACGCAACACCGCGCCCTCTTCCCAGCTGCCTTCCCAGAGTTTGTAGCAAACTTCCAGGTATTCCTCGGCGTAGTCGTAACGGGCGTCGTGTTCGGTCTGGGCCTTCTGCCCGAGGTTCTTGGCGCCGCTTTCCAGGTAGGACGTGACGATATTCCAACCGACGCGGCCCTTGGTCAGGTGGTCAAGGGTGGAAAGCCTGCGCGCGAACGGATACGGATGTTCGAACGACAGCGACGCTGTCAGGCCAAACCCCAGGTGCTCGGTGACCAGGGCCATCGGCGCGATCAGCGACAACGGATCGTTGACCGGCACTTGCGCCGCCTGGCGGATCGCCGCCTCGCCATTGCCGTTGTACACGTCGTAGATACCCAGCACATCGGCGATAAACAGCCCGTCGAACTTGCCGCGCTCGAGGATTTTGGCCAGGTCGGTCCAGTATTCCAGGTCCTTGTATTGCCAGGAACGGTCCCGCGGGTGCGCCCACAACCCCGGGGATTGGTGGCCGACGCAATTCATGTCGAAGGCGTTCAAGCGGATTTGGCGGGCCATCACAGCACTCCGTTGAGGTGGTAGTTGCCCACGATCTGGTATTTGCGGTGCAACGGGTCATCGACCGACGACGGCAGCGCGGTGCGTTGGCCGGTCAGTTCGAATTCAGCGTTGCTCGCAGCGATCAGGGCCTGGGCCGCAGCGATCTGGGCTTCGGTGGAGGCGACCGGGCTGGGGTCGGTTTCGGCACGCTCGAACAGCGCGGTGGCCACGTCGACACGAATCTGCAGATCGCCGAAGCGGCTGATCACATACGGATCGTCGCTGCGCTCGACAAAGCGGCGGGTGGTTTCCAACAGCAGGCATGCCTGGTTCAGTGCGGTCATCGGTAGGTTCCTCAGTTCCAGGCGTGGCGTGCGGGTTTCACGCCGTTGAGCACGAAGTTGCCGATCAGGTGGTACTTCCAGCGGGCCGGGTCGTGCAAGGTGTGGGTTCGGGCGTTACGCCAGAAACGGTCGAGGTTGTGCTTGCCGGTGACCGAGCGCGTGCCGGCCAGCTCGAAGAGTTTGCTGCTGGCGAGCAAGGCCGTTTCGGCGGACAGCACCTTGGCCTGGGCAACGATCAGCGAGGCATTGGCGACGGTGTCTTCATTCGGTTCGGCGAGGGCCAGGTCGATCGCTCTGCCAGCCTTGGCGAGAATCGCTTCGGTGCCGTGCACGCGCCATTCCAGGTCGCCGATGGCGGCGATGGTGAACGGGTCCTGCCAGCCATGCTCCTGCTGGCTGTCGATCCAGGGCCGCGCCTGGCGCGCATGGAGCTTGGCCTGCTCAAGGGCACCGAGGGCAATGCCGGTGTCGACCGCCGCCTGAATAATCTGCGAAATCGGACCGTTGGCGGTGGGTTGATCAAACGCCTGGTGCGCGGGAATCACCGCACTCGAGGGTACGATCACACCGTCAAGGGTCACGCCGCCACTGGCAGTCGTGCGTTGGCCGAAGCCGTCCCAGCTGTCGATCACACTGAGGCCGGGGGCATCGCGCTCGACAAAGGCAATCAATGCCTGACCGTGCTCGTTGTTGCCGACGGTAGGCACAATATGGGCGAACAGCGCGCCGGTGCAGTAGAACTTCTCGCCGTCAATGCGGGTAACGTCGCCATTCACGCGAATCCGGGTATCGAAGGTGCCGGCATTTTTGCTCTTGGCTTCGGAAAAGGCATTGCCGAAGCGATAGCCCGCCAGCACCTTGCCGAAGTAGTGGCGCTTTTGCTCCTCGGTCGCGGTCTGCAGGAGGATATCCACCACGCCGAGGTGGTTCTGCGGAATCTGCCCCAGTGAAGGATCAGCGGCGGAGATCAACTTGATCACCTCGGCCACGGTCACATAGGACACCTCGGCGCCACCATAGGCCTTGGGAATGGTGATGCCCCACAGGCCGCTGGCGGAAAACTCGTCGAGCTCGGTGATGGGCAGGCGCCGCTCACGGTCGCGTTCACTCGCCTCAACGGCGAAACGGGCGGCCAGTCGCGTGGCAACTTCGATGGCTTCGGCATCCGAGCGAATGATGTGAGCAGGGTGTTGAGGGTGGGCTGACATGGGCCGACTTCCAGGCTGCGAAGGAATAAAAGAGCCTTTGCAGAAGTCGTGCCTGAATTAAATAATGATTTAAATCAAATAGTTATTTATTAAAGAAGGTTCCGCGAAGGCTGTCATACCAGCAAAGTGTCCATCCGCTGTTGCCGAGCGAACAGTTAGATCACCACGTTGCGTACAAAGCGCACTGTCACGTCGCCATCATTGCGATAGCCGTGCACGTGAAGACTGGCAAACATATAGAACTCACCGGCGGCGACGCGCTTTTCCTCTTCGCCCACCAACAGCGTGAGGCAACCTTCGAACACGAACAGCTGCACACTCCAGCCGTCCGGGTCGGGGTCGGGGCTGTAGCGGTCGCCCGGTGCCAGGTGCATCTCCCACAGCTCGACTTCGCGCCGCGCAGTGGCCTTGGCCAGCAACACCGCTTTGCTGCCGGGTATATCACCGGCCCAGGCCAATTCGTTGATGCGACTGTGGTCGCCGACATCCGGCGCCTGGATCAAATCGCTGAAGGCGACATCCAGCGCTTCGGCCACGCGATCGAGGGTCGACAGGCTGACGTTCTTTTCGCCAGCCTCGATGGCCACCAGCATGCGTCGGCTGACCCCCGACTTTTCCGACAGCGCGGTCTGGCTCAGGTCGGCGGCGTGGCGCAGGCGACGCACGTTCTGGCTGACGTGTTGCAGGACCGAAGCCCGTTGCGGATTTTCTTTGTGCACTATATTGCTCAATGGGTGGGTGTGCGCAGTATACTGCCCAGCGTGCGGCGCATTGTGCGGTCCGTGCCTTTCCCTTGCAAGACCGAGCCCGCCATGACTGCCCCGAACTCCCCTTCGCGTTTCAATCGCTTGAGCAAAGCCGAATGCATCCTGGTGGTGATCACCATGATCTGGGGCGGCACGTTCTTGCTGGTTCAGCATGCCATGACCGTCAGCGGGCCGATGTTTTTCGTCGGCCTGCGCTTTGCGGCGGCGGCCATTGTGGTCGGCTTTTTTTCCTTGCGTACCTTGCGCGACCTGACCCTCCTGGAGCTGAAGGCCGGCGTCTTCATCGGCGTAGCGATCATGTTTGGCTACGGCTTGCAGACCATCGGCCTGCAGAGCATTCCGAGCAGCCAGTCGGCGTTTATCACCGCGTTGTATGTGCCGTTCGTGCCGTTATTGCAATGGCTGGTACTGGGGCGGCGCCCGGCACTGCTGCCGAGTATTGGCATCATGCTGGCGTTTACCGGCTTGATGTTGCTGACCGGGCCAGCCGGCGCTTCTTTCAATTTCAGCCCCGGTGAAATCGCCACGCTGATCTGCGCAATGGCGGTAGCGGCCGAAATCATCCTGATCAGCGCCTATGCCGGGCAGGTGGATGTGCGCCGCGTCACCGTGGTGCAACTGGCTACGGCGTCGCTGTTGTCGTTCCTGATGGTGGTGCCGATGGGTGAGGCGTTGCCGAGCTTTTCGTGGCTGCTGCTGTTCAGTACGGTGGGCCTGGGCTTGACCAGTGCAGTGATCCAGGTGGCGATGAACTGGGCGCAGCAGAGCGTTTCGCCGACCCGCGCCACCTTGATCTATGCCGGTGAACCGGTATGGGCCGGCGTGGTGGGGCGGCTTGCCGGCGAGCGATTTCCACCGATTGCGATGCTGGGGGCAGCGTTGATCGTGCTGGCGGTGATTGTGAGTGAGATGAAGAGAAGCAGCTCGAAAGTGGTCGATGCCAAGGTCGAAGTTGAACCGGAAAGTCAGCGGTGATGTTTTGAGCTGCAAGCTGCAAGCTGCAAGAAATACGCGATCGGCTATTCTCTTGCAGCTTGCCGCTTGTAGCTGCTTTCTACTGCATCTGTAGGATCCTGCCACATCTTGCCGTTTGGTAATCAAGAAAGCGGCACGTATGATGCATCCCAAACTCCCGCAGATTAGAAGCCTATGTCCCTGATAGTTCTACTGCTTCTGCCATTCATTGGCAGCTGTCTGGCGGCCTTGCTGCCGCATAACGCGCGTAACACCGAATCCCTGCTGGCTGGCCTGGTGGCCCTGGTCGGCACCGTACAAGTCGCCCTGCTCTACCCCCAGATCGCCCATGGTGGCGTGATCCGTGAAGAATTCATGTGGTTGCCCAGCCTCGGGATGAATTTCGTGCTGCGCATGGATGGCTTCGCCTGGCTGTTCTCGATGCTGGTGCTGGGCATCGGCACGCTGGTGTCGCTGTATGCGCGTTACTACATGTCGCCGGACGACCCGGTGCCGCGTTTCTTTGCGTTTTTCCTGGCCTTCATGGGTGCCATGCTCGGCCTGGTGATTTCCGGCAACCTGATCCAGATCGTGTTTTTCTGGGAACTGACCAGCCTGTTCTCGTTCCTGTTGATCGGTTACTGGCACCACCGCGCCGATGCCAGGCGCGGTGCCTATATGGCGTTGATGGTCACCGGCGCGGGCGGCCTGTGCTTGCTGGCCGGCGTGATGTTGCTGGGGCACATCGTCGGCAGCTATGACCTGGACCAGGTGCTGGCGGCGGGCGATCAGATTCGCGCGCACTCGCTGTACCCGGTGATGCTGGCCCTGGTGCTGATCGGTGCCTTGAGCAAAAGCGCGCAGTTCCCCTTCCATTTCTGGCTGCCCCACGCCATGGCGGCGCCCACGCCGGTTTCGGCCTACCTGCACTCGGCAACGATGGTGAAGGCCGGCGTGTTCCTGCTGGCCCGTCTGTGGCCGTCGCTGTCCGGCAGCGAAGAATGGTTCTGGATCGTCGGCGGCGCCGGTGCCATTACCCTTCTCCTCGGCGCTTACTGCGCCATGTTCCAGAACGATCTCAAGGGCCTGCTGGCCTACTCCACCATCAGTCACCTCGGGCTGATCACCTTGCTGCTGGGTCTCAACAGCCCGCTGGCTGCCGTCGCGGCCGTGTTCCATATCCTCAACCACGCCACCTTCAAGGCCTCGCTGTTCATGGCGGCGGGCATCATCGACCACGAAAGCGGCACGCGGGACATCCGCAAGCTCAGTGGGCTGGTGCGCCTGATCCCGTTTACCGCGACCCTGGCGATGGTGGCCAGTGCCTCGATGGCCGGCGTGCCGTTGCTCAATGGCTTCTTGTCCAAAGAGATGTTCTTCGCCGAAACGGTATTTATCTCGGCAACAAAATGGGTGGAAATCACGCTGCCGGTGATCGCGACCATCGCCGGTACCTTCAGCGTGGCCTATGCGTTGCGGTTTACCGTGGACGTGTTCTTCGGCCCACCGGCAACCGACCTGCCGCACACCCCCCACGAACCCCCGCGCTGGATGCGTGCGCCGGTTGAACTGCTGGTATTTACCTGCCTGTTGGTGGGGATCTTCCCGGCCCAGATGGTCGGGTCGATCCTCGCCGCCGCCGCGCTGCCGGTAGTGGGCGGCGTGCTGCCCGAGTACAGCCTGGCGATCTGGCACGGCTGGAACGCACCGCTGATCATGAGCCTGGTGGCCATGTGCGGCGGCGTGGTGCTTTACCTGATGCTGCGCAAGCAACTCAAGCGCGGCCGCTTCGCCTACCCGCCGCTGATCGGCTACTTCGACGGCAAGCGCGGCTTCGAGCGCTGCCTGGTGCTGATGATGCGCGGCGTGCGCCGCATCGAGAAACGCATCAGCACCAAGCGCCTGCAAACCCAATTGTTCCTGTTGGTGATCGTAGCGGTAATCGGCGCCATGATCCCTATGTTCAACAGCGGCCTGAGCTGGGGCGACCGGCCGAAAATCCCCGGCTCCATCGTGTTCGTCACCCTGTGGCTGCTGGCGATTGCCTGCGCGCTGGGCGCCGCCTGGCAGGCCAAGTACCACCGGCTGGCAGCCCTGACCATGGTCAGCGTGTGCGGCCTGATGACCTGCATTACCTTCGTGTGGTTCTCGGCGCCGGACCTGGCGCTGACGCAACTGGTGGTGGAAGTGGTGACTACCGTGCTGATCCTGCTCGGCCTGCGCTGGCTGCCACGCCGGATCGAAGAGGTCTCGCCGCTGCCAAGCTCCCTGCGCAAGGCGCGCATCCGCCGCCTGCGCGACTTCCTGCTGTCCACCGTGGTGGGCGGCGGCATGGCACTGTTGTCCTACGCGATGCTGACGCGCCAGACGCCCAACGACATCTCCTCGTTCTACCTCAGCCGCGCCCTGCCCGAGGGCGGCGGCAGCAACGTGGTGAACGTGATGCTGGTGGACTTCCGCGGTTTCGATACCCTCGGCGAAATCACCGTGCTCGGCGCGGTGGCGCTGACCGTATATGCGCTGCTGCGGCGCTTCCGCCCGTCGAAGGAAAGCATGGAGTTGCCGCCCCAACAGCGCCAGCTCGCGCCCGATGTGGCCACCGACCTGGTCAACCCGCGCCAGGCCAGCGACACCGCCCTGGGCTACATGATGGTGCCGGCGGTGCTGGTGCGCCTGCTGCTGCCGATAGCGCTGGTGGTGTCGTTCTACCTGTTCATGCGCGGGCATAACCAACCGGGCGGCGGCTTTGTCGCGGGCCTGGTGATGTCGGTGGCGTTTATCCTGCAATACATGGTGGCTGGTACGCAGTGGGTCGAGGCACAGATGAGCCTGCGGCCGATGCGCTGGATGGGCTTTGGCCTGCTCTCGGCGACTCTCACCGGGCTTGGCGCGTTGTTCGTCGGGTACCCGTTCCTCACCACTCACACCTGGCACCTGAGCCTGCCGGTGCTGGGCGATATCCATATCGCCAGCGCCTTGTTCTTCGATGTCGGCGTGTACGCCATGGTCGTCGGCTCGACCCTGCTGATGCTCACCGCCCTCGGCCACCAGTCGGTGCGAGCGCACAAACCGAGCAACCAGCCCAAAACCGTCGCCAACCCACAAGGAGCTGCCGCCTGATGGAAGAAGTCATTGCAATTGCCATTGGGGTGCTGGCAGCTTCCGGCGTGTGGTTGATCCTGCGGCCACGGACGTTCCAGGTGGTGATGGGCCTGTGCCTGTTGTCCTACGGGGTCAACCTGTTCATTTTCAGCATGGGTAGCCTGTTTATCGGCAAGGAGCCGATCATCAAGGACGGCGTGCCGCAAGACCTGCTCAACTACACCGACCCCCTGCCCCAGGCGCTGGTGCTCACGGCCATCGTGATCAGCTTCGCCATGACCGCGCTGTTCCTGGTGGTGTTGCTGGCCTCCCGGGGCCTGACCGGCACCGACCATGTGGATGGCCGGGAGCCAAAGGCATGAATTGGGTCAATCAACTGATCGTCGCGCCGATCCTGCTGCCCTTGCTGACCGCAGCATTGATGCTGATGCTCGGCGAGAAACGCCGCCCGCTGAAGGCAAAAATCAACCTGGTGTCGAGCATGCTGGGGCTGGGC
The DNA here is from genome assembly GCF_003851685.1 of Pseudomonas sp. R5-89-07. Lineage (NCBI taxonomy): Bacteria > Pseudomonadati > Pseudomonadota > Gammaproteobacteria > Pseudomonadales > Pseudomonadaceae > Pseudomonas > Pseudomonas sp. R5-89-07. Next base: position 3,628,912 of record NZ_CP027727.1, read on the forward strand.
GTCGCCGTCCTGCTGCTCTACTGGACGCAGAAAGGTGGCCCCGGTTCGATCGGCGTATACCTGCCGGGCAATTGGCAAGTGCCGTTCGGTATCGTGCTGGTGGTGGATCAACTGTCGGCGCTGATGCTGGTGCTGACCGGGATCATCGGCGTCAGCGCGCTGCTCTTCGCCATGGCCCGCTGGGACCGTGCCGGCACCAGTTTCCACGCGCTGTTCCAGGTGCAGATGATGGGCCTGTACGGCGCCTTCCTCACCGCCGACCTGTTCAATCTGTTCGTGTTCTTCGAGGTGCTGCTGGCGGCGTCCTACGGCTTGATGCTGCACGGTTCGGGCCGCGCACGGGTGTCGTCGGGGCTGCATTACATCGCGATCAACCTGCTGGCGTCGTCACTGTTTTTGATCGGTGCGGCGATGATCTACGGGGTGACCGGCACGCTGAACTTCGCTGACCTGGCGCTGAAAATCCCGCTGGTGCCGGAGGCCGATCGCGGCCTGCTGCACGCCGGCGCGGCGATCCTGGCCACCGCGTTCCTGGCCAAGGCCGGCATGTGGCCACTGAACTTCTGGCTGGCCCCGGCCTATTCCTCGGCCAGCGCGCCGGTGGCGGCGATGTTCGCGATCATGACCAAGGTGGGCGTGTACACCGTGCTGCGCTTGTGGACGTTGCTGTTCTCCGGCCAGGCTGGCGCTTCGGCGCTGTTTGGCGGTGACTGGCTGGTGTACGGCGGCATGGCGACCATTGTGTGCGCAGCGCTGGCGATGCTCGCGGCGCAGCGCCTGGAACGCATGGCGAGCCTGAGCATCCTGGTTTCGGCCGGGATCCTGTTGTCGTCCGTGGGGTTTGCCCAGCCGAGCCTGACGGCCGGGGCGCTGTTTTACCTGGTCAGCTCCACCCTGGCGCTGAGCGCCCTGTTCCTGCTGGCGGAACTGATCGAACGCTCGCGCTCGGCCAACGACCTGCCACTGGACGAAGAGATAGACGCGCTGCCCAAGGCCATGGAGTCACTGCACCCACGGCCCGGCGTGAACCTCGACGATGAACAGAAAGCCGTGATCGGCCAGGTGATCCCCTGGACCATGGCGTTCCTGGGCTTGAGCTTTGTCGCCTGCGCCTTGTTGATCATCGGCATGCCGCCGCTGTCCGGGTTTATCGGCAAGCTCAGTCTGCTCAATGCACTGATCAATCCGCTGGGCCTGGGCAACGCGGTGAATGAACCCATTCGCCCGGCGGCCTGGGGCCTGGTGGCACTGCTGATCCTGTCTGGCCTGGCCTCGCTGATCGCGTTCGCACGGCTCGGCATCCAGCGCTTCTGGACCCCTGAAGAGCGCCCCTCGCCGTTGCTGCGCCGCTACGAATGCGTGCCGATCTTCTTCTTGCTGGGCTTGAGCATCCTGCTGACCTTCAAGGCCGAGCCGCTGATGCGCTATGCCCAGGCCACCGCCGCCAGCCTGAACAACCCGGAACACTATGTGATGGCAGTGATGGCCACACGGCCGGTGCCGAGCCCTGAAGCCCAGGCCGCCGCGCTGGAGGTGCAACCATGAAGCGACTGTTCCCTGCCCCCTGGCTGTCCCTGGCGCTCTGGATGCTGTGGCTGGTGCTGAACCTGTCGGTCAGCCCCGGTAACCTGCTGCTCGGTGCGCTGCTGGGGGTGCTGGCACCGCTGATGATGGCGCCGCTGCGCCCGCAACCGATCAGCCTGCGCCGTCCCGGTGTGATCCTGCGCCTGTTCCTGCTGGTGGGCCGTGACGTGATTGTGTCCAACCTGCAAGTGGCCTGGGGCGTGCTGCGGTGCGGCACACGAGCGCCGCGTTCGCGCTTTATCAAGATTCCCCTGGACCTGCGCAGCCCCAACGGCCTGGCGGCGCTGTCGATGATCACCACGGTGATCCCCGGCACCATCTGGTCCGAACTGGCGCTGGACCGCAGTATCCTGCTCTTGCACGTGTTCGACCTGGACGAGGAAGCGCCGTTTATCGAGCACTTCAAAGCCACCTACGAGCGGCCCCTGATGGAGATCTTCGAATGAGCGCCCTGCTCGCCAATGCGATCCTGTTCAGCCTGTTCCTGTTCAGCCTGGCCATGGTGCTTACCCTGATCCGCCTGTTCAAAGGCCCATCGGCCCAGGACCGGGTACTGGCACTGGACTACCTGTACATCCTGGCCATGCTGATGATGTTGGTGCTGGGCATTCGTTACGCCAGTGACACCTACTTTGAAGCGGCGCTGTTGATTGCGCTGTTCGGCTTCGTGGGCTCGTTCGCCCTGGCCAAGTTCCTGCTGCGTGGCGAGGTGATCGAATGATGCCGTTATGGATGGAAATTGTCGTCGCCGTGCTGCTGGTGTTAAGCAGCGTGTTTGCGCTGATTGGCGCGATTGGCTTGCTGCGCATGAAAGACTTCTTCCAGCGCATGCACCCGCCGGCACTGGCCTCGACGATTGGGGCCTGGTGTGTCGCATTGGCATCGATCATCTATTTTTCGGTACTCAAGTCCGGGCCGGTGTTGCACGGGTGGTTGATACCGATTCTGTTGTCGATCACGGTGCCGGTGACCACACTGCTATTGGCCCGGACTGCGCTGTTCCGCAAGCGCATGGCCGGCGACGACGTGCCCGCTGAAGTCAGCAGCCGCCGCTGATTAAAGATCGGACACGATCTAAAATGTGGGAGGGGGCTTGCCCCCGATAACGGTGTATCAGTGACAGATTAACTGACTGAGCCACCGCTATCGGGAGCAAGCCCCCTCCCACAGTTGGTAATGCGTCAGGCGAAAGATCAGATGTGGGTTCTAGCTCAATTGCTCGCACAGGAACGCACTGCTGGCGCTCCTGGACGTCGGGTGGAACGCCAACACACGCGTAGCCACCAGCAGATAGGCGACTTCTTCCGACGACATGAACGCCATGCCGCCCATCAGCTCGAAAGCACGCGTGCCGATACGGTTGACGGCTTCCTGCACCGCGAAGCGTGTGGCCTGTGCACGCGCCAGGTCGGCGCGCAAGAATCGGTGTTCATCTATCGACGTTGCCAGCCCCTGTAACGCCATCGTCGCCCCCTGCACATCGATGAGCAACAGCGCCCGATCCTGCGGCGAACCCTTGCCCGCCGTCAATGCACGCGATGCCAATGCCGATGCCATGCCCAGGTAGGACGATGCCGCCAGCAACTGGAACCAGATCGCAAACAAATGGTTACCCGTGCCCTGTTGATCCTCATCGAGTTGCGCATCCACGGTTTTGCTGAAATGCATCATGGACTCGGGAACCATCAGGTTATTGAAGATGACCTCATGGCTGTTCGCCGCTTGCAGATGGGGAACACCCCAGAACTTCCTGCGCTCGATACACGGATCGCCCGCCAGCCCCGCGCCAATGCCAAGATGCAGGTGCCCTTCTGGATCAACGTAGTTGACGCCAAAGGTGATCACGTCGAAGTGATGGGTCATCGTGCACGGCTTCTTGCTGCCATTGACCACATACCCTTCGGCGGTTTTTTCAACGCTCATGGTCGACGACAAAATATCCGAATGCGCGCGCCCCTCGGCGAACCCGGACGCCACCAACAAGTCGTTGCGTGCAACGAGGCTCAACAAGCCCTCAAGATCAGGAAAGAAATAACTGGCTGCCATCATGCCGGCGATGGTGTGGTGATGCATGGTCATCATCACCGCCAGCGACGGGCAATGTGCGCCGACCCACGTGTGCAACTGCGCCAACTTGCGTGCGCTGACACCTTCCCCACCCAGTGCCTCAGCGATGGCAAGCCCAGGCCGGCCCACTGTTCGGAACAGATCGGCCAATCGTTGAGACTCACCCCGTTCAAGTTCCAAAAGTGATGCGGACTCAAGAAAGGCTGCCATTTGCGGTATCAGCTCAAACGCGGTCGTTCGTTCTTCTGTCAAAAACATAGTATTAACACCCTTCAATGGTTCGTGCGGTTTCACAACTCATACTCAATGGAGTGATGACTTAGTTACTTCAGATAATGGCGCGCATAGCGCTGATCCAAATTCGCTAACGGCAACAACGCAAAGAAGTCAGCCGAATGAAAGTCGCAATCCCAGGCCGGTTCACCGCACACCCAGGCACCACTGCGCAAATAACCTTTTAATAAAGGTGGCATCTGCACATGTTTTTCACTTTGAACTTCATGAAGTACATAGGGCGTGTGAGGGGTGACACGGTATTGAGCCGGTGCAACCTGTTCGGGTGTCAATGCACGATAGATGGCCGAGGCCAGATAACCGCCGTCAGCCAAACTGACGCTGGCGCACCCCATCAAATAATCGCAGCCTTCACGCCGCATGTAGGCTGCCAGGCCCGACCACAGCATCATGATCACGCTGCCGCTGCGGTAGTCTGGGTGCACACAGGCATGCCCCGCTTCGATAATACGTGCGCGCAAATGATCCAATCGACTGAGATCGAACTCTCTTTCTGAATAGTAGTGCCCCACGTGCAGGGCGGCTTTAGGGCTCATTAGCCGATAAGTGCCCACTACACGGGCAGTTGTGGTGTCCTGCACTATCAGATGGTCGCAATAGTCATCAAACTCATCGGCATTCAAACCTTGCGTATTTGTAAGTGCCGGCGCCTGAAAGGTTTCATTGAAAACTTTATAACGAAGCGCTTGTACCTCTCGCAGTTGCTCTGGCGTACTGGCGAGGCCAACCGTCAACTTGCCGATACGGGGCGGCACGCCGGAATCCGGATGATTGGTCTGTTTGAGCATTTGCATAGGTGTTCCCTTTTTACAACGCCAAGTAATAAACAAAACATTACCTGCGCCGCTCGAAGGGGGACTGTAAGGAAACTCTGAAACCTGGAGTGAATTGGGCAAGACTAGAACGCAGCGTTACGGGATGCATTCCCGTCAACCCAATGTGGGAGGGGGCTTGCCCCCGATTGCGGTGGGCCAGTTCCAGATGAACTGGCTGAACCACCGCTATCGGGGGCAAGCCCCCTCCCACATTTACATCGACTTATCAGTCAGGCCTGGTCAGCCAACCGCCAGGTCGTGCCGCCCTTCCCGTCTTCCAGCACAACGCCCATTGCGGTCAGTTGGTCACGGATACGGTCGGACTCGGCCCAGTCCTTGTTGGCGCGAGCGGTCAAGCGCGCCTGAATCAACGCGTCCACTTCAGCGGCATCCACGCGCCCTTCGGCGCCGGCTTGCAGGAAGTCATCGGCGTGCATCTGCAACACGCCCAGCACGCTGGCCAGCTCCTTCAAGCGCGCCGCCAGACCCGCCGCCGCGTCGATATCGGTCTCGCGCAAGCGGTTGATCTCACGCACCATCTCGAACAGTACCGCGCAGGCTTCGGGGGTACCGAAGTCGTCGTTCATCACTTCGGTGAAGCGGGCCACGAAGGCTTCGCCGCCGGCAGGAGCCACGACGGGCAGACCTTTGAGCGCATGGTAGAAACGCTCCAGGGCGCCCTTGGCGTCCTTGAGGTTGTCTTCCGAGTAGTTGATGGCGCTGCGGTAATGGCTGGACACCAGCAAGTAACGCACAACCTCCGGGTGGTACTTAGCCAGCACGTCGCGGATGGTGAAGAAGTTGTTCAAGGACTTGGACATCTTCTCGCCATTGATGCGGATCATGCCGCAGTGCATCCAGGCGTTGGCGTAGGTCTTGCCGGTGGCGGCTTCGCTCTGGGCGATTTCGTTCTCGTGGTGCGGGAACTCCAGGTCGCTGCCGCCGCCATGAATGTCGAACGTCTCGCCCAGGCAGCAGGTGGACATCACCGAGCATTCGATGTGCCAGCCCGGACGCCCGGCGCCCCATGGCGACTCCCAGCTTGGCTCGCCAGGCTTGGTGGCTTTCCACAGGACAAAGTCGAGCGGATCCTGCTTGGCTTCGTCGACTTCGATGCGCGCGCCGATGCGCAGGTCTTCGATCTTCTTGCGCGACAGTTTGCCGTAGCCCATGAACTTGGCGACGCGGTAGTACACGTCGCCATTACCTGGCGCGTAGGCGTAGCCCTTGTCGATCAAGGTCTGGATCATCGCGTGCATGCCAGGGATGTGGTCCGTGGCACGCGGTTCCATGTCTGGCTTGAGGATATTGAGGCGCGCCTCGTCCTCATGCATGGCCGCGATCATGCGCTCGGTCAGCGCGTCGAACGACTCGCCGTTTTCGTTGGCGCGGTTGATGATCTTGTCGTCGATGTCGGTAATGTTGCGCACATAGGTCAGGTCATAGCCGCTGAACCGCAACCAGCGGGTCACCAGGTCAAAGGCAACCATGCTGCGGCCATGGCCGATGTGGCAGTAGTCGTACACGGTCATGCCGCACACGTACATGCGCACCTTGTTGCCATCGAGCGGCTTGAAGACTTCTTTGGTCTTGCTGAGTGTGTTGTAGATCGTTAGCACAACGGCTTCCTTAGAGAATCACTGGCCCCACGAATCACGCAAGGTCACGGTACGGTTGAATACCGGATGACCAGGTTTGGAGTCCTTGATATCCGCGCAGAAGTAACCTTCGCGCTCGAACTGGAAACGGTCTTCCGGCTGTGCGTCGCCAAGCGATGGCTCGGCACGACAACCCGTGAGTACTTGCAGGGAGTCTGGGTTGATGTTGTCGAGGAAGCTTGCGCTGTCTTCGGCCTTCTCAGGGTTGGGCGAGCGGAACAGACGATCGTACAGGCGCACTTCGCATTCGATGCTGGCGGCGGCCGGTACCCAGTGCACCACGCCCTTGACCTTGCGGCCTTCGGGGTTTTTGCCCAGGGTGTCCGGGTCGTAGGAGCAGCGCAGTTCGACGATGTTGCCATCGGCGTCCTTGATCGCTTCGTCGGCGCGGATCACGTAGCTGCCGCGCAGGCGTACTTCGCCGTTCGGCTCCAGGCGCTTGTAGCCTTTTGGCGGCTCTTCCATGAAGTCATCGCGGTCGATGTAGATTTCACGGGCGAACGGCAGCTTGCGCACGCCGAGTTCTTCTTTCTGCGGATGACGCGGCAGTTCGAGGTTTTCGACCTGGTCTTGCGGGTAGTTGGTGATCACGACTTTCAATGGACGCAGCACGCACATGGCACGCGGCGCGTTTGCGTCGAGGTCCTGGCGGATGCTGAATTCGAGCATGCCGAAGTCGACCACGCCGTCGGAACGGTTGGTGCCGACCATCTCGCAGAAGTTACGGATCGACGCCGGGGTGTAGCCGCGACGACGGAAGCCCGACAGGGTCGACATGCGCGGGTCGTCCCAGCCATGCACGTGCTTCTCATCCACCAGTTGCTTGAGCTTGCGCTTGCTGGTGATGGTGTAGTTCAGGTTCAGGCGGCTGAACTCGTACTGGCGCGGCTGTGCCGGCACCGGCAGGTTGCTCAGGAACCACTCGTACAGCGGGCGATGGCTCTCGAACTCCAGGGTGCAGATGGAGTGAGTGATGCCTTCGATGGCGTCCGACTGACCGTGGGTGAAGTCGTAGTTGGGGTAGATGCACCACTTGTCACCGGTCTGGTGGTGGTGGGCATGGCGGATGCGGTACATGATCGGGTCGCGCAGGTTCATGTTCGGCGAGGCCATGTCGATCTTGGCGCGCAGCACGCGGGCGCCATCCGGGAACTCACCGGCGCGCATGCGGGCGAACCAGTCGAGGTTCTCTTCTACCGAACGGTCGCGGAACGGGCTGTTCTTGCCCGGCTCGGTCAAGGTGCCGCGGTATTCCCGGGCCTGTTCCGGGCTCAGGTCGTCGACATAGGCCTTGCCGGCCTTGATCAGCTCGACGGCCCAGTCGTGCAGCTGGTCGAAGTACTGCGAGGCATAGCGCACTTTACCGGACCATTCGAAGCCCAGCCACTTCACGTCGCTTTCGATGGCATCGATGTATTCCTGGTCTTCCTTGGCCGGGTTGGTGTCGTCGAAACGCAGGTGCGTGACGCCACCGAACTCCTGGGCCAGCCCGAAGTTCACACAGATCGACTTGGCGTGACCGATGTGCAGGTAGCCGTTGGGCTCTGGCGGGAAACGGGTGACGATCTGCGTGTGCTTGCCCGATTCGAGGTCCGCCTGGATGATCGGGCGCAGGAAATTGACCGGGACGGCAGGTCCGGCCTTGGAATTCGAGGTAGGGTCGACAGTGGGCTTGCTCATAGGATCCTTGAACAGACAGGTTCGTGGCCGGTTGAGGCCAGACAAAACAAAGGCGATATCATAGCTGATGCTGTCAAGGCGCTGACAGCGGTTGAGGTGCTTTTAACGCACCAGTGGTAAAAAACCACCTCGAAATTCCTGCGCGGCACGCTAAACTGCGCGCCTTGGCCGACGTTTAGCCAGACAGGTAAGGCGCCCAGGCGCTCAAACCCACGAATTCCCTGAAAAGAGTAGTGAACATGACTCAAGTCAAACTGACCACCAACCACGGTGACATCGTCATCGAGCTGAACGCCGAGAAAGCGCCGATCACCGTCGCCAACTTCATCGAGTACGTCAAAGCCGGCCACTACGAAAACACTGTTTTCCACCGTGTCATCGGCAACTTCATGATCCAGGGCGGCGGTTTCGAGCCAGGCATGAAAGAGAAGAAAGACAAGCGTCCAAGCATCCAGAACGAAGCGGACAACGGCCTTTCCAACGACAAGTACACCGTCGCCATGGCCCGCACCATGGAGCCGCATTCGGCCTCTGCGCAGTTCTTCATCAACGTTGCCGACAACGCCTTCCTGAACCACAGCGGCAAGAACGTGCAGGGTTGGGGCTACGCCGTGTTCGGTAAAGTCACCGCTGGCACCGACGTTGTCGACAAGATCAAAGGCGTGTCCACCACGTCCAAGGCCGGTCACCAGGATGTTCCCGCAGAAGACGTGATCGTCGAGAAAGCCGAGATCATCGAAGCGTGATATTGCTGATTTCAGACTTGCATCTGGAAGAGGAGCGCCCGGACATCACCCGGGCGTTTCTGGATCTGCTCCACGGCCGCGCCCGTGGCGCCCAGGCGTTGTACATTCTAGGGGACTTCTTTGAAGCCTGGATTGGCGACGATGGGATGACACCGTTCCAGCGCTCCATCTGTGCGGCGCTGCGCGAACTGAGCGACAGCGGCACCCCGATTTTCATCATGCACGGCAACCGCGATTTCCTGATCGGCAGGGCGTTCTGCAAAGCGGCAGGCGCAACCTTGCTCAAGGACCCGAGTGTCGTGCAGCTCGCCGGCGAACCCGTGCTGCTGATGCACGGCGACAGCCTCTGCACCCGCGACCTTGGCTATATGAAGCTGCGGCGCATCCTGCGTAACCCGATTGTGCTGTTTATCCTGAGGCATCTGCCGTTGCGCACCCGCCACAAACTGGCGCGCAAGTTGCGCAGCGAAAGCAGTGCCCAGGTACGCATGAAGGCCAACGACATAGTCGACGTCACGCCCGAAGAAGTACCACGGGTGATGCAGCAATTTGGCGTGCGCACCCTGGTCCACGGCCACACCCACCGCCCTGCCATCCACAAACTGCAGATTGGCGACCAGGCGGCCAAACGCATTGTGCTGGGGGACTGGGACAAGCAAGGGTGGGCGTTGCAGGTGGATGAGCAAGGGTTTCAGTTGGCGGCGTTTGACTTCGTCAATCCGCAGCTGGCGTTGCCTGGCGCTTGAGCCCGAACACCACTGATCCACTGTGAACAGAAATCAAAATGTGGGAGGGGGCTTGCCCCCGATGGCATTCGGTCAGTTACTGATGAGTGGACTGACACACTGCTATCGGGGGCAAGCCCCCTCCCACATTTGATTGCATTTCAACTCTCGGAGATCAGTGGCCGGACGCTTCCGGCCCGGCCTTCGCCCCGAACGGCGGCTTGGCCAGCCACACCAGCAGCATCAGCCCCATGAACATCCACCCCAGCAACGTGAAGTAATCCACGGTGGACATCATATAGGCCTGGCTGGTGAGGATCTGGTCCAGCTGCGTGTAGGCCTTTTGCCCTGCCCCACCGAGCGCCTGCAAGGCATCGCGGGTCGCCGAGTCATAGGTAGTCATGTTCTCGCTCATGTAGGCATGGTGCTGGTCCGCCCGACGAATCCAGATCCAGGTAGTCAGCGACGCCGCAAAGCTACCGCCCAAGGTACGCAGGAAGGTCGCAAGGCCCGCCCCGTCGGCGATCTGCTGTGGCGGCAGGTCGGACATCAGGATGCTCAGGGTCGGCATGAAGAACAGCGCTACGCCGATACCCATGAACAGCTGCACCAGGGCGATGTGGGTGAAGTCCACCTCGTTGGTGAAACCGGCGCGCATGAAGCAGCTCAAGCCAATCGCCAGGAACGCCAGGCCCGCCAGCAGGCGCAGGTCGAACTTGTGCGCGTACTTGCCCACGAACGGCGACATCAGCACCGGCAGGATACCGATGGGCGCCACCGCCAGCCCGGCCCAGGTCGCGGTGTAGCCCATCTGGGTTTGCAGCCATTGCGGCAGAATCAGGTTGATACCGAAGAAGCCCGCATAGCCCAGGATCAGCACGATGGTGCCGATGCGAAAGTTGCGGTAAGCGAACAGGCGCAGGTTGACCACCGGGTGCTTGTCGGTCATCTCCCAGATGACGAACACCGCCAGGGCAATCGCCGAGATCACCGCACCGATAATGATGAAGTTGGATTCGAACCAATCCAGGTCGTTGCCCTTGTCGAGGATGATCTGCAAGGCGCCGACGCCGACGATCAGGCTCAACAAGCCCACGTAGTCCATCGGCTGATGGCTGGTGACCACCGCACGCTTCTTCAACTGCGCACGCACCACCATCACCGCAAAGATGCCGATGGGCACGTTGATGAAGAAGATCCACGGCCAACTGTAACTGTCGGTGATCCAGCCGCCGAGGATCGGCCCGGCAATCGGCGCCACCACCGTGACCATCGCCAGCAGCGCCAGGGCCATGCCGCGCTTGGCCGGCGGGTAGACCGCGATCAGCAGCGTCTGGGTCATCGGGTACAACGGCCCGGCGACCAGGCCCTGCAACACGCGAAAGCCGATCAACTCGGGCATCGACGTGGAGATACCGCACAGGAACGACGCCAGCACAAACAGCAGGGTTGCCCACAGAAACAGCTTCACCTCGCCAAACCGGCGGCTCAGCCAGCCAGTAAGCGGCAAGGCAATCGCGTTGCTCACCGCAAACGAAGTGATGACCCAGGTGCCCTGCTCCGAACTCACGCCCAGGTTGCCGGAAATAGTCGGCAGCGCCACGTTGGCGATGGTGGTGTCGAGCACCTGCATGAAGGTCGCCAGCGACAGCCCGATAGTGGCCATCAACAGGCTGGGTGGCGTGAACGAGGCGTTATTGCTCATCAGCGTTGCGCAGCCTTGGGAGCGGCGACGCTGTTGTCATGGATCAACTGGTTGATCATGGCATCGGCCTCGGCCAATTGGCGGTCATACACGTTGGTGGTGAACGACGCTTTCTGCGGCGCCTGTTGCGCCAAAACCGGACCGCTCTGGTCATGCAGGTCCACATTCACCACGGTGCTCAAACCGACCCGCAGCGGGTGCTTGGCCAGCTCTTCGGCGTTGATATGGATGCGCACTGGCACTCGTTGCACGATCTTGATCCAGTTGCCGGTGGCGTTCTGTGCGGGCAGCAGGGCGAACGCGCTGCCGGTGCCGGCGCCCAGGCTGTCGACGGTGCCGCTGTACTTCACATCGCTGCCATAGATGTCGGATTCGATATCCACCGGCTGGCCGATGCGCATGTCACGCAGCTGGGTTTCCTTGAAGTTGGCGTCGATCCACAGCTGGTCCAGCGGGATCACCGCCATCAGCGCGGTGCCCGGTTGTACGCGCTGGCCCAGTTGCACGGTGCGCTTGGCCACATAGCCGGTAACCGGTGCGATCAAGGTGCTGCGCGCATTGGTCAGGTAGGCCTGGCGCAGTTGCGCGGCGGCGGCCTGCACATCCGGGTGGGACGAAATCACCGTGTCATCCACCAGTGCGTTGCTGGTCTTGAGTTGCTGCTCAAGGTTGGTCAAGGCGTTCTTTGCCGCAGTCAGGCTGTCACGGGCGTGGGACAGTTCTTCCTGGGAGATCGCCCCGCCCTGGGCCAGGGTCTTGCGCCGGTTGTAGTTGTCCTGGGCCGTCTGCACATCGGCTTTCTGCGCATTGACCTGGGCTTTCATACCGTCGACGTTGCTGTACAAGCCACGGACCTGGCGCACCGTGCGGGCCAGGTTGGCCTGGGCACTTTGCAGGCCGACGGCGGCGTCGTTGGGGTCGAAGCTGACCAGCACCTGGCCCTCGCGGACCAGGTCGCCATCGTCGGCGCCGATGCTGACCACGGTACCGGTGACCAGCGGGGTGATTTCCACCACGTTGCCATTCACATAGGCGTCATCGGTGCTTTCATTGAAGCGCCCGTAGAACTCGTACCAGGCCCAGACGCCGACGACACCCAGGATGACGATCAGCGCCAGGCCGATCAGCAGGACTTTGCGTTTGCGTGGGTTGTTGTCTTGGGTGTGTTCGGCTGTGTTGTTGCTGTCGGCAGTGGCCATGAAAAATACCTCGAATTATTCCGTGCGGTGGGCTGGGGTGGTCGCGGCCACGTTGTTGGCGTTGAACCCGCCACCCAGGGCCTGCATCAATTGAATCGACAGATCGATCTGCGCAGCATTCAAGCTCGCCAGCTGACGCTGGGCCTGCAGCAATTGCTGCTCGATGCTGAGCACATCCAGGTAGTTACCGATGCCGGAGCTGTAGCGCTGCACCCCGGTGTCGTAGGACTGCTGGGCGATGTCCGCGGCGTGTTGCTGGGCCTGGATCTGCCGGCCTGTGTCGCGCAGTTGCGACAGGGTGGTGCCGATATCGCCCAGGGCTTGCACCAGGGTCTTGTTGTACTGGGCCACGGCCAGGTCGTAATCGGCGTCGCGGGCATCGAGGTCCGCGCGCAGGCGGCCACCGTCGAAGATCGGCAGCGAGATCGTCGGCGCAATGTTGAAGAAGCGGCTGGCCGAACCAAACATCGCATCGCCCAGCAACGATTCGGCGCCGGCGCTCGCGCTCAGGTTGAGGTTGGGGTAGAAGCGGGTCTTGCTCGCGGCGATGTCCTTGCTCGCGGCTTCTACCCGCCAACGTGCGGCCACCAGGTCCGGGCGGCGGCCGAGCAATTCGGCGGGCAGCACCGACGGCACGGCCACCGCCGCGGGCTTGAGCACATTCGGGCGGGCCAATTCGTTGCCACGGTCCGGGCCTTTGCCGAGCAACACCGCCAGGGCAATTTTGGCGCTTTGCAGCTGTTTTTCCGCATCGATCAACTGCGACTGGGAGCTGGCTTCCAGGCTTTCGGTTTGCTGGTATTGGTATTCGCTGTCGATACCGGAACTCAGGCGGCGCTTGCTCAGGTCGAGCATCTGGCGGGTACGCTTGAGGTCATCGGCGGCCAGGTCACGCACGATATGCGCCTGGCCCAGATCGCTGTAGGCCTTGGCCACGTTGGCGGCCAGGGTCAGGCGCGCGGCCTGCTGGTCGACTTCGGCGGCGCGGGCCTGGCCGAGTGCGGCTTCCCAGGCTGCGCGTTGGCCGCCCCACAGGTCAAAGTTGTAATTGAAGCTGGCGCCGATATTGCGCACCGTCGAATAGGCATCGCCCTCCCCGCGCGGGTCCTGGTCCTTGGCCAGCCGCGAACGGCTGACACCGGCGCTGGCATCCAGCGTCGGCATGCGCGCGGCGTTGGCGGCATAGGCAGCGGCCTCGGCCTGGTGCGCACGGGCGCTGGCCACTTGCATGTCGGGGCTGTGTTGCAGGGCTTCCTGGATCAGGCCGTCGAGCTCGGGGTCGCCGAGGCTCTTCCACCAGTCGGCGGCAGGCCATGCGGCGCTGGACAGGCTGACGCCGCTCAGGGATTTGCCGGTTTGCAAGGTGTTGGCGTCGAGGCGTTTGCCTTGGGTATCAAGGCCGCTGTAGTTGGCGCAACCGGCCAACGTCATCGCCATCAGCACCAGGCTGAATGCGCGTGTGTTCATCAATGACCTACCCGCTGGAGGGTGATGGGATCACCCGCAGCTATCAGAATTTTCTTGAGGATCCGTTCCAGGGTTTCCAACTCGCCCGCCTCGAGTACACCGGCCAGCTGGTTGAGGGCCTGGGCGCCGATCTGCGGCAGCATGTCGGCCAGGCGCTGGCCGTCGGCGGTGAGCACCAACTGCACCTGGCGGCGGTCGAGTTCGGAACGTTTGCGACTGAGCAGCTGTTTTTGCTCCAGACGGTCGAGCATGCGCGTCATCGAGCCGCTGTCCAGGGACAGGTTGCGACACAGCTCGGCCGGAGTATCGACGCCGAACTGGGCCATGATGATCAACACCTTGAACTGCGCGGCGGTGATGCCGTGGGGTTCCATATGGGTGTCGATGATGCGGTCCTTGAGGATCGCAGCGCGGCCCAGCAACAGGCCGAGGTGGCAGTTGTGGAAGTTGTCCGGGGTGAAGTGAGGCATCGGAAGTCACCTTATTACTGCCTAGGCAGTGAATGTGTGACGAGATATTACTGCTTAGGCAGCGAATGTCAAATCCAATAGTTAGGTTGCTTGGTAATCACATGAAAATTGAAGTGAATACATATCCATGTGGGAGGGGGCTTGCCCCCGATAGCAGTCTGTCAGTCAGCTTATCTGTAGCTGACCCACCGCTATCGGGGGCAAGCCCCCTCCCACATTTTTTCCGAGTAAGGCTTAAAAATCGCGCTTGTAAAAGATGTCCAGCGAACTGGCCACGCCCGTGGCCACTTCCAGATACACCTTCTTGCTCAGCAGGTAGCGCAACGCAATGGTGTTGGCCGGTTCGAACACCCCGACCCCGTAACGCAGGCTCAACTTCTCGTTGATCTTGCCGCTGGCCACCACCGCGGTGTTGTTGCCGGTGCCCTGGGTGTCCAGGTCGAAATCCTGGATCCCCAGTTTGTTGGCGATGTCGGTGGTTACCCCGGCGCTGCCCATCAGGCCCAGGCCCAGGGCGGCTTCGGCGAGCATGTTGTTGTCTTCACCGTTGTTGGTCCGCGAACGCCCCAGCACCAGGTAGGACAGCGCGTCTTCCTGGGCCATGGCAGGCTCGGAGAAGATCTGTGTGGTCGGCTGCTCGGCACTGCCGCTCAAACGGATGCCAGCGGTAACCGTGCGCGAGGATTCGGTGGTCACGCGTACCGCCTCGATGTCCAGGAACGGCTGGTCCAACGGCCCGGCGAACAGCAGCCGCGCACGGCGCACATTCAGGCGCTGGCCGTAGGCACGATAACGGCCGTCGTTGAGCCACAGCTCGCCACGGGTGTCCATGTTGTCGCCGATATGCACGTGGCCCCGCACTTTGGCGGTGAGGCCAAAGCCGGCGAAGTTGAGCTGATCTTCGCCCACCTCCACGTCGATATCCATGGCCATGGCCATCGGCGGCTTGCCCTCTTCGGTCTGGCTGCCGACGATCACCGTGTCATCGGACACCTTGACCGTCGATGGCGGCAGTTCGCGCACGGTGATATCGCCGCGAGGGATGTGCACCTTGCCGGCGATCGCCAGCTTGTCGTCCTTGAGGCTGATCTTCAGGTCGGGCGCCACTTCCAATACGGCATAAGGCTCTACCGTCACGGGCAGTTGCGAGCCCTTGAGGCTCAGGTCGACCACCAGCGCGCGGCCCCAGTCGATCTGCCCCCGCAGGCTGCCCTGCCCGGCCTTGCCACTGCGCCAGGCGCCATTGAGCTGCACGCTTTCGCCAGCAATCAGGGCTTGCACGTTCAAGCCTTCCAGGCTCACGGGCAACTCGGGCCCGGAGACTTCACCGTCTACCAGGTTGACGCTGCCGTTGACCTGGGGCGCGAGCAAGCCACCGGAAATCCGCCCGCTGCCATTGAGCTTGCCGGTGAGCTTTTCCACCATCGGCACGAACGGCCGTGCCACCGCCAAGTCCAGCCCGGTGAGGCTGAAATTGCCAGTGATCGGCTTGCTGGCCGGCAATGGATTGATCTGCGCCTGCAGCAGCAACTCGCCGAGCTTGCCGCCATGGAAATTCAGCTGGGTATCGATGCGCTTGGGGTTGAGGGTGGTTTCCAGCTTCAGCGTGTCATAGGGGAAATCCAACCACTGGCCGTTGTCCCTGACGCGCAGGTTGCCGCCACCGGCGTCCACCGACACCACGCCTTTGGGGCCGCTGGCCGGCAGATCCAGTTGCACATCGGCGTTGAGCCTGCCCTGCCAGGCGAAGTCCTTGGGCAGGAACGCCGCCAGGCTGTCGAGGGGGAACTGCTTGAGGTGGTAACGCAGCTTCGGCTCCGGCATCAGGCGCTGGTCTTCGCCGCACAGGCTGGCGCCGCCGGACACCCAGCAATGAGCGGCGAAGGTCAACTTGCCGTCGGCCAGGCGCTCGATTTTCGCCGGGGCCTGCAGGCGCCAGTCCTGGCCGCCCGCTTGCACGTCGCCACTGGCCAGGCGCCCGCGCCAGTTGCCTTTGTCGAGATTGCCGTCCAGGGCCAGGGCCAGCTTGAGCAGCGGGCCGGCCAGGTCCAGCTGGACCTTCTGGTTCTTGATATCGCCCTGGGCACTGGCGGTGAGGGTACCGACCTGGGTCTCGCCGCTTTGGATGCCGCTGCCCTTGAGGTCGACCCGGGCGCGCTGGGCGCTGTCCAGTGTCGCGTCGAGGCTGAGGCTTTGCAGGCGGTTGTCGGCCAATGCCAGTTGCTGGCCCTTGAGGTCGAGCTTGCCTTGCGGCGCCTTCAAGGTGCCGGCGACATCGACGCGGCCATTGATCTGCCCGCGCAGCTGCGGCCAGAGCTGGGCCAGGCGCGCCAGCTTGATGTCGATCTGCCCGGCCAGGCGCTGCTGCAGGCTGCCGCTGCCGTTGATGCGGTTGTCGCCCAGGCGGATATCCAGGTTGGCGAGTGTCCATTGCTCCCCCGCGCCCTCGGCCTTGGCCGCCAGCACGGCGGTTTGCCCGCGCAGGCGGCCCTTGAGGTCAAGGTCGGCGTTGAGCTTGAGTTGCTCGTTCCTGAATTCGCCTTTGCTGCGCAGTGGCCCAGCCAGGGTGCCGGGCAATTCGGCAACCCAATACGCCGGGTTCAACGCAGTCAAATCCAACGCGGTGTCCCAGGCGATACCGTCGGCAAATTGCACCGTCACACGGCCTTCGGCTCTACCCTGGCCAGCAGTCAGCTTGAGCTCGGGCAGGAAGATCTGCTTGAGGTCGCCACTGAACGGCGTGACCACATTGAACTTGCCGGCCGGGCCGTCGAGATCGGCCTTGAGGTTGCCCAGGTAGTTGCCGTCTTTGTAGGAAATCTCACCGTTGAAGGTGCGCAAAGCGACCTGCGGCTCGTCGATCAGCGGATAGAGGCGATGCCAGGGAAAGTCGAGCCAGTCGATCCTGGCGTCGGCGCTGAAGCCTTGTTGCCAGTCCAGGTTGGCACTGAGCTTGAGGCTTTGCTGGTCACCGGCAGTCAGGTCCAGGCCGGCGATTTGCGCGCCCTTGGCGTCGACCTTGCCTTGCAGCAGCAGATCCACCGGGCCTTTCTCAGCCGGCAATACTGCTTTGCCCAGCAATTGGTAACCGCTTTTCAGGTCACCCTTGGCGCTCAGGTCCAGTTGATTGAGCTGCAAGGTGTCGGGCAGATCGGCGCTGGGTTTGAAGACGTCGGCGGTGATGCGCAATTGCGCCGGCAGGTTGTCCACCAGCGGCTGCAACTCGCCACTGAGCTTGGCCGGCAGGTAGCCGCTGCTGTCAGCGTCGAGCTTGAGTGTCTTGAGCAGGTCGCCGTCGACCTTGAGGGCCACCGTCCAGGGCGCGCCGCCAGGCGCATAAGGCAGGCTGAGTTGACCGCTGGCCGTCAAAGGCCAGTCACCGACCGGTTGCAGCAGGCCGGACAAGTCCAGCACCAGGTCGTCCCGTTGCAGGTGCACCGCGTCGATCTGCAAGCCTTCGGCAGTCCAGTGCGCGGCCAGTTGCAGGCCCTTGAGTTGTTCACTGCCGTTCAACAGCAACGTACCGACGCGAACCTCGCCCAACTGGATGGCCAGCGGCAGTTTCAGATCCGGCAGCGCAATAGGCCCGCTGCTCTCTTCGGCGCTGGGCGCAAATTGCAGGCTTACCTGTTCCACGTCCAGCTTGTCGATGCACAACGTCATGCGCAGCAAGCACGCGGGCGACCAGGCAAACGTCGGCGCATTCAGCTCGACGCGGCTGCCGTCTTGTTCCCATAGCAGGTGGTCGGCACGCCACTGGCCACCAAGACGCCCCTCGAAGTTGTCGACGCTCAACCCCGGCACCAGGCCCAAGGCCCAGCGGCTGCCTACCTGGGTAGCCAATACCGACCACAGCGCCAGCACCACTACGGCGAGGATGGCAATCAGCACCAGCCCCGCTATCTTCAAACCACGCATCACAGCTCAGGCCCCATGGAAAAGTGCAATCGAATGCCGCCCGGGTCTTCCAGCGCATGGGCGAGGTCGAGGCGGATCGGGCCAACCGGCGAAACCCAGCGCACCCCCACGCCCACACCGGTTTTCAGGCTGGGCATTTCCAGGGTATTGAACGAGTTGCCCTGGTCGATGAAGGTCGCGATGCGCCATTTATCGGCGATGGAGTATTGGTACTCGGCACTCAGGGCCACCATGTAGCGGCCACCAATGCGATCACCGCGGTCGTTTTCCGGTGACAGGGTCTGGTATTCATAACCCCGTACGCTCTGGTCGCCACCGGCAAAGAAGCGCAGTGACGGCGGCACCGACTGGTAGCCGTTGGTGGCACTGCCGCCCAGTTGCGCGCGGCCCAGGAAGCGGTGGTTATCCCACAAGGTGGTCAAACCCTTGATCGTGGCGGTGCCGTAGAGCAGGTTGGTGTCGGAACCGAGCCCTTCCTTGGCGACCTTGCTGTCGAACATCAGGCGATAACCGTTATGTGGGTCGATGCGGTTGTCGCTGCGCAGGTAGGAGTAGCTGATGCCCGGCATCACCAGGTTACTCATGCCCGAGTCATTGCCCAGGCTGTATTCTTCACGCTGGTATTTGAGTGAGATAACCCGCGTCCAGCCGCTGGGCAATTTACTGTGCCATTCGGGACCGAGGGTGAGCAACTTGCTCAGGGTGTCGGTGTTGGCCAGCTCTTCATTCTGGTAACCGCCGGCGAAGCGCAATTTATCGGTGAGCGGTGGGTCGAGCGGCACGTCATACCACAGCCCAACGTTCTGCCGCGGCGCCGACAGTTCGGCTTCCCAGCCATAACTGTGGCCCTGGGGATTGACCCAGTGGCGCGTCCAGTTGGCCTTGCCCCGAGGGCCGACGTCCGTCGAGAAACCCAGGCCCAGGCCCATGGTGCGTGGCTTGCGCGTGTCCAGCTGCACGGCCACCGGAATCACATCGTTGGTCGAGGCCGTGGGGCTGGCGTCCACGCGCACGCTTTCGAAGAAACCGCTGGCTTGCAGGTTCTGGTTGAGTTCGGCGATCAGTTCGGAGTCGTAAGGTGTGCCGCTTTCAAAGGGCACCATGCGTTGCAGCAGTTCTTCATCGAATGGCGTGTCGCCGGCGAAACTGACCTTACCCATGCTGTAGCGCGGGCCACTGTCGTACACCAGCTCGATATCGGCGACGCCCGCCTGGGGATCTACCGAGAGTTTCTGGCGGGTAAAGCGCCCGCTGAAGAAACCATAGCGCGACGCCTGGTTCTGGATCAGGCGCTTGGCATCGTCGTAATGGCCGTGATTGAGCACCGCGCCGGGCTTGAGCTCGTCACTGGCGGGCACGCGGAACGCCTTGAGGCTGGCCGCCGGGCCGTCGACCCGCAGGGTGACGTTGCGCAAGTGCACGGGTTCGCCGGGGTCGATGGTCAGGGTCAGGCGCGGGTTCTTGCCGCCCTTCACATCGCTGGCAATCTGCGGCTGATAGAAGCCCAGCGCCTGGGCGGCTTTGCGCGCCTGTTCTTCGGCGCCGCGACTGAAGCGCAGCAGCGCTTCTTCATCACGATCGCCCACCCCGCCGATGTAGCCTTCGATGTTGGCTTTCAGCGCGTCGTTTGAGGGTTTGACTCGCACGTCCAGCTCGCTTTGCGCCAATGCGCCGCAGCTTGTGAACAGCAGTATCAAGCCGCTGGTAAATCTTCCTGGAAACTTCATAGGCGCGGATGCTACACGAGCGAGAGAGGAACTTTGAACCCGGATTTGTCTGAATAAATCTGTCTCAAGCCGTTGCGGCAGTTAACGCTTGGGGATTGGGATGGAAAAACACATGTTCCAGCACAGGCCCAACGGCAATTTCGCCGATTTCCTCATAGCCCTGGCGCTTATAGAAATCCAGGTAACGGGAATTGCCCGTGTCGAGCACCACGCCCGATGAGTGCGGGTCTTCGGCGCACCAGTTGTGGACCGCTTCCAGTAACTGTTCGCCGTAGTGGTGGCCCTGCAACTGCGGGTGAATACCCAGCAATGGCAACACATGCACCGATTCGCTGGGCAGGCACGCCAGCACGGCTTGATGGTATTCCAGGTAACGCCGCGTGCCGCGTACACCGGTGCTCAGCCACATGCGGATCTGCCAGGCCCAGCTTTCGGTGATACCCAGGCGCCGCTGCGGCGGGGCAATCAGGGCAACGCCGACCAAACGGTCGTTGACGAACAAACCAATGGCCGGAAGCTTCTGGAAAAAATGCTGCTTGACCAGCTCCCGCACCGTAGCGCGTACCCGCTGCTCATAACCTGGCCGCTCGGCTTCGAAAATGTAGGCGAAGGTCGGTTCGTGACGGTAGGCCTGGTACAGCAGGGAACGCGCTTCGCGGGAATAACCGCTATTGAGCAGGCGGATTTCGGCAGCGGGCGTCGAAGTGTCAGGCATAACAGTCAATCTCCTGGACGCCACTCAATGAGGTGGCGTTCTTATGGGTACGAACCTGCGCAGCGCCAGTCGTTCCCTGACCTTAGCAGCGCATGCTTGCGGCCGCCACGCTGGCCCCCGTCCGACTTGTCGGCTAGCATCGCCCTTTTGCCAGACTGGACTGCCGACCATGAAAATCGTCTCCTTCAATATCAATGGGCTGCGCGCCCGCCCTCATCAGCTGGCGGCGCTGATCGAAAAGCATCAACCGGACGTCATCGGCCTGCAGGAAACCAAGGTCCACGATGACCAGTTCCCGTTGGCTGAAGTCCAGGCGCTGGGCTATCACGTTTATTACCATGGACAGAAAGGCCACTACGGCGTGGCCCTGCTCTCGCGCAAAGAGGCGTTGAGCGTGCACAAGGGCTTTGCCAGCGATGAAGAAGACGCCCAGCGCCGCTTCATCTGGGGCACCTTCGCCGACGGGAACGGCAACCCCGTCACCATCATGAACGGCTACTTTCCCCAAGGCGAAAGCCGAGACCATCCGACCAAATTCCCGGCTAAACAGCGTTTCTATGAAGACCTGCAACAGCTGCTGGAAAGCCAGTTCAGCAATGACCAGGCACTGGTGGTGATGGGCGACGTGAATATTTCCCCGCAGGATTGCGACATCGGCATCGGCGCCGACAACGCTAAACGCTGGCTGAAGACCGGCAAGTGCAGCTTCCTGCCGGAAGAGCGCGAATGGATGGCCCGCCTGAAAAACTGGGGCCTGGTGGACACCTTCCGTCACTTGAACCCTGAGGTGACCGACCGCTTCAGCTGGTTCGATTACCGCAGCCGTGGCTTTGAGGACGAGCCCAAGCGCGGGCTGCGCATCGACGTGATCATGGCGTCTACCGGGCTGATGCCGCGGGTCAAGGATGCGGGGGTGGATTACGATCTGCGCGCCTTGGAAAAGCCGTCGGACCATGCGCCGATCTGGCTTGAATTGAGCTGATCTCTCTGACCCAATGCGGTCAAGTGTGGGAGGGGGCTTGCCCCCGATAGCAGTGTGTCAGTTAGCTGATTTATAGCTGATACGCCGCCATCGGGGGCAAGCCCCCTCCCACATTTAGACCTATGGAGTGTCAGTCATATAGATGCAATGCAACTGACTTAATCTGGCGGCACTCCCTTTGGCTGACGAAGGTGCCGGCTGATGCTGCGCGTTCTGTTACTGCTAGCCCTTTTCCCGTTCTTCGCGCTGTCCGCCCCGCTGCCCCTGCCCGATCAAGGCCCGGCTCTGCGCATCCAGGGTTCCAACACCATTGGCGCGGCGTTGGGCCCGGCATTGGTCAAGGGCTTGATGGAGCATCAGGGTGTGCAAGGCGTGCACAGCGAACGCGTTGAGGGCAGCAATGAACAGCGCGTGATCGGCAAGACCCGTCAGGGTAAAGCCGTGGTTATCCATGTCGCCGCCCATGGTTCCAGCACCGGGTTTGCCGCGTTGAAAAATGACAGCGCCGATCTGGCCGCCGCGTCCCGCCCGATCAAGGACAGCGAACTGGTTGACCTCGAGCCCCTGGGTGACCTCAAAGGCCCCGGCGCCGAACACGTGATCGCCATCGACGGCCTGGCAATCATCCTTAACCCACGCAACCCGCTGAATACCCTCGACACCGAGCAACTGGCGCAAGTCTTCAATGGCGAAATCAGCACCTGGGAAATGCTGGGCGGCACTGGCGGGGCCATTCATGTGTACGCGCGGGACAATCAGTCCGGCACGTATGACACCTTCAAAGAATTGGTGCTGAACCGGCGTGGCAAACCGCTGGCCGCGTCAGCCCAGCGTTTCGAGTCCAGCGAAGCGTTGTCCGATGCGGTCAGCCGTGACTCTCAAGGCATCGGCTTTATCGGCCTGCCCTATGTACGCCAAGCCAAGGCAGTGGCAATTGCCGATGGCGACTCGCAACCGATGTTGCCATTGAACAGCCTGATCGCCACCGAAGATTATCCACTGTCACGGCGGCTGTTTTTCTACCTGCCCCCAACGGTCCACAACCCGTGGGCCAAAGCCTTGGTGGACTTCGCCCAAAGCGCCCAGGGCCAGGCGCTGGTGGCGGCCAACGGCTTTATCGCCCAGCACGTGCAGGCGATGGATGTAGAGCCTCGCACCTCGATGCCGGAGGACTACCAGGCGATTGCGCGCGACGCCCAGCGCTTGACGGTGAATTTTCGTTTCGAGGAAGGCAGCGCCAGCCTGGACAACAAGGCGCGCCAGGACGTGCAGCGGGTGGTGGCTTATCTGGAAAGCCACGGCAAACTGCACAAGCAGGTGACGCTGGTGGGGTTTGGCGATGCCAAGAATGATCCGCAGCGGGCGGCCTTGCTGTCGAAGTTGCGAGCGATGGCGGTGCGCAGGGAACTGCTGAAAAGCGGCGTGGTGCTGCGTGATATTCGCGGGTTTGGCGCGCAGATGCCGGTGGCGGCGAATACGGCGGATGAAGGGAGGATCAAGAATCGGCGGGTGGAGGTCTGGGTGTATTGAACCTGGGGGCTGTGTTGCTTGGGCTGGCCTCATCGGGGGCAAGCCCCCTCCCACATGTTGCCTGTGTACACCCATCCAAGTGTGGGAGGGGGCTTGCCCCCGATTGCAGGCGACGCGGTATTACTGCCCGCTGCGCATCATTTCCCGAGGCACATACTTGCCAATCTCGAACTTGCCAATCGCCGCACGGTGCACTTCGTCCGGGCCGTCGGCCAGGCGCAGGGTGCGTTGCATGGCGTACATGTAGGCCAGCGGAAAATCGTTGGAAACGCCGGCACCGCCGTGAATCTGGATCGCACGGTCGATCACCTTCAGCGCCACGTTCGGCGCGACCACCTTGATCTGGGCGATTTCGCTTTTCGCCACCTTATTGCCCACGGTGTCCATCATGTACGCCGCTTTCAGGGTGAGCAGCCGCGCCATGTCGATTTCCATGCGCGAGTCGGCGATCTTGTCGATATTGCCCCCCAGGCGCGCCAGCGGCTTGCCGAAGGCGCTGCGGCTGACCGAGCGTTTGCACATCAATTCCAATGCGCGCTCGGCCATGCCGATCGAGCGCATGCAATGGTGGATGCGGCCCGGGCCAAGCCGGCCCTGGGCGATTTCAAACCCCCGGCCTTCACCCAGCAGTACGTTTTCGTACGGCACGCACACGTTGTCGAACAGCACCTCGGCATGGCCGTGGGGCGCGTCGTCGTAGCCGAATACCGGCAGCGGACGCAGGATTTTCACACCGGGGGTGTCCACTGGCACCAGAATCATCGAGTGCTGCTGGTGGCGCGGTGCGTCCGGGTTGCTCAGGCCCATGAAAATCAGGATTTTGCAGCGCGGGTCGCAAGCGCCGGAGGTCCACCACTTCTTGCCGTTGATCACCCACTCATCGCCCTGGCGTTCGGCGCGGGCGGCCATGTTGGTGGCGTCCGAGGAGGCCACGTCCGGTTCGGTCATGGCGAAGGCTGAGCGAATCTCACCGCGCAGCAGCGGCTCGAGCCAGCGCTGCTTCTGCTCTTCATTGGCGTAGCGCACCAGCACTTCCATGTTGCCGGTGTCGGGGGCGGAACAGTTGAACGGTTCCGGCCCCAGCAGCGAGCGGCCCATGATTTCAGCCAGTGGCGCGTATTCGAGGTTGCTCAGGCCGGCGCCCAGCTCGGATTCGGGCAGGAACAGGTTCCACAACCCTTCGGCTTTCGCTTTGGCTTTGAGTTCTTCCATGATGGCGGTGGGCTGCCAGCGGTCACCTTCGCTGACCTGGCGTTCGAACACCGGCTCGGCCGGGTAGACGTAAGCGTCCATGAATGCGGTGACGCGTTCACGCAGTTCCTGAACTTTGGGCGAATAGGCGAAATCCATGAGCGGCTCCCTTCTCTGAGAGGTTGTTTAGGTCATGCAATCGATGCTAGAACAGCGCTGATAATTTACCTAGCCTATTCTCGGCGTGTATTAACATTCATCACCGATATATGATCGGCGTATGGATACCTAACAATAAGAGTGCAACGACATGAATCTGAGCAAGGTCGACCTCAACCTCTTTATCGTCTTCGACGCGA
Source organism: Pseudomonas sp. R5-89-07 (assembly GCF_003851685.1). Taxonomy (NCBI): domain Bacteria; kingdom Pseudomonadati; phylum Pseudomonadota; class Gammaproteobacteria; order Pseudomonadales; family Pseudomonadaceae; genus Pseudomonas; species Pseudomonas sp. R5-89-07. The sequence continues at coordinate 3,653,744 of NZ_CP027727.1, forward strand.
TCTATACCGAAGCCAACCTGACCCGCGCCGGGCAGATTGTCGGCATCACCCAGCCGGCGGTGTCCAACGCCCTGGCACGCCTGCGCGAGACCTTCAACGACCCGTTGTTCGTGCGCACCGCCCAAGGCATGGTGCCCACGCCAATGGCCCAGAACATCATCGGCCCGGTGCGCAATGCGTTGTCGTTGCTGCGGGTTTCAGTGCAGGAGAGCCGGATTTTCAATCCGCAGCAGGCGGCCAAGACCTATCGCATCAGCATGACCGACCTCACCGAAGCCGTGATTCTGCCACCGCTGTTCCAGCGCCTGCGCCGCCTGGCGCCGACGGTGGTCATCGAGAGCTTCTTGTCCAAACGCCGCGAAACCACCAAGGAACTGGCGGCCGGGCGCCTGGACTTCGCCGTGGACGCGCCGCTCAACACCGACCCGCAAGTGCGTCACGTCAAGCTGATGGAAGACCGCTACGTGTGCGCCATGCGCAAGGGCCATCCCATGGCGGGCAAGGAAAAATTCAGCCTGGATGACTACCTGGCGCTGACCCATATTCATATTTCCAGCCGCCGCAACGGGCTGGGGCATGTCGACCTGGCCCTGGGCAAGATGGGCATCCAGCGCAAGATTGCCCTGCGCTCCCAGCACTATCTGATGGCCTCGCAAGTATTGCAGCAGACCGACATGGTCATGACCGTGCCGGAACGCTTCGCCCGTCGCCATGAACTGCACTGGTTCAACCTGCCGGTCAATGATGTGCCGGCGGTGGAAACCCACCTGTACTGGCATGAAAGCACCGACCAGGACCCGGCCAACCGCTGGATGCGCGAGCAGATGATCGAGTTGTGCCAGCAGGTGACGGCCCACGAGAAAAAGCTGGATAAACAGCAGGCCTGAGGGAGCCGAGTTTCCCTGTGGGAGGGGGCTTGCCCCCGATGGCCAGCGCAGCAGGTCCTTGACGTTTACGTCAACCTGCAATTAGCTTAGCGCCAAGACCTTCTCGAGCACCGCCATGAGCACCACCTACAGCATTTCCGACCTCGCCCGCGAACTCGACATCACCACCCGCGCCATTCGCTTCTACGAGGAACAAGGCCTGCTGGCCCCGGAACGCCGGGGCCAGGAGCGTATCTATTCGGCGCGGGACAAGGTCAGCCTCAAGCTGATCCTGCGTGGCAAGCGCATCGGCTTCTCCCTGGCTGAATGCCGTGAGCTGATCGAACTCTATGACCCCACCAGCGGTAACCACATTCAACTCAACAGCATGCTGGCGAAGATCGCCGAGCGCCGTGAGCAGCTCGAGCAGCAGTTGCTGGATATCGAACAGATGAAGCTGGAACTGGACACCGCCGAAGAGCGGTGCACCCAGGCCCTGGCACACACCATGAGCCAGGCCGGCCATTGATCAGAAGGTAACGCCATGTCCCTCCCCTCACACGTACGCCTGGTGGAAGTCGGCCCGCGCGACGGTTTGCAGAACGAAGCCCAGCCGATCAGCGTGGCCGACAAGGTCCGGTTGGTGGACGCCTTGAGCGCCGCCGGCCTGAGCTATATCGAGGTCGGCAGTTTCGTCTCGCCCAAATGGGTGCCGCAGATGGCCGGCTCCGCCGAAGTGTTCGCGCAGATCCAGCGCAAGCCAGGCGTGACCTATGGCGCGCTGGCGCCGAACCTGCGCGGCTTTGAAGATGCGCTGGCGGCTGGGGTCAAGGAAGTCGCGGTGTTTGCGGCGGCATCCGAAGCCTTCTCCCAGCGCAATATCAATTGCTCCATCAGCGAGAGCCTGGATCGGTTTGCACCGCTGATGGCGGCGGCCCAACAGCACGGGGTCAGCGTGCGCGGGTATGTGTCGTGTGTGCTGGGTTGCCCGTATGAGGGCGACATCGCGGCGGCGCAGGTGGCGGCTGTCGCTCGCGAGTTGTATGCCATGGGCTGTTATGAAGTGTCGCTGGGCGACACGATCGGCACCGGCACGGCGGGGGCGACACGGCGGCTGTTCGAGGTGGTCGGAGCACAGGTGCCACGCGACAAACTTGCCGGCCACTTCCATGACACTTACGGCCAGGCGATCGCCAATATCTACGCCAGCCTGCTGGAAGGCATCCAGGTGTTCGACAGCTCTATCGCGGGCCTCGGTGGCTGCCCATATGCCAAGGGAGCGAGCGGTAACGTCGCCACCGAGGACGTGGTGTACCTGCTTAATGGGCTGGGCATCGAGACCGGTATCGACCTGGAGCGCTTGATTGGCGCGGGCCAGCAGATCAGCCAGGTGCTAGGACGGGCAACCGGATCGCGGGTGGCGAAAGCGCGTAGCGCCGGTTGAGTAGCACAGCTGTGACAATGTGTTACCGCACACCGACATAGCGGGTAACGCGGGAACATAATCTGTCGCATTTTATGAAAGACATTTCCCGATAAAAAATCAAGCCATTGATTTTAAAGGGTTTTAAAAAGTTGGCACGGCTTCTGCTATCTCTATGGCATAACAAGAATAAAAAGCGCCAAACCTAATAAAAATAAGACGAAACGACTCTGACATAACAAAAACAACACGGCAGAGACGCAGCTAACAGATTTTTTTGGAGAAGATGTGCTTCGCAGGGTACGGCATGCCGAAACCCGCAACCGGTTAGAGAAAAATAAAACTACCTCAGGTAGCTACCCACTGGTTGGATCGTTGACGAAGAAGCAGATCAGCGTTCAAAAAAATACGTTTGCTCTTGACCCCGGATGGGGGTCACCAAAAACAGCGGTAAAGGGTAACGGTTGCCAAAAACAACAATAGACCGCCCCTTAATAATAAAAAAAGAGCACGCAACGACACATTAAAGGGGACCTTCGGGTCCCCTTTGTGTTTTCGTCATTCACCCACGCTCCGTGGGAACGAACAGGGCCCATTGTAAGAGCGAGCTTGCTCGCGAAAAACGTCCAGGCAACGCGTTCATTCTGAATAAACGCGCAGGCCCTGGGTTCTTCGCGAGCAAGCTCGCTCCTACAAAATGGTGTCAAGGCAAGCCAAAATGGCATTGGGGCAAGTCCGCCCCCACAGAGAGCGGTCAACGAGCCTGGAGCTCTTCGATGGAAATTTCGCGCATGCGGAATTTCTGGATCTTGCCGGTCACCGTCATCGGAAACGCATCCACGAACTTGAAGTGTCTGGGCGTCTTGAAGTGGGCGATGCGGCCCTTGCACCAGGTTTGCAATTCCAGTTCGCTCGCCACATGGCCTGGGTGAAATTTGATCCAGGCGACAATTTCTTCACCATAGCGATCATCGGGAATACCGATGATTTGCACATCGGCCACTGCCGGATGGGTGAAGAAAAATTCCTCAAGCTCCCGTGGATACACATTCTCGCCACCGCGAATGATCATGTCCTTGTTGCGCCCGGCGATACACACATAGCCGTGTTCGTCCATGGTCGCGAGGTCACCGGTGTGCATCCAGCCCTCCCCGTCAATGGCGTCGCGGGTGCCCTCGGGGTTGTTCCAGTAGCCGAGCATCACGCTGTAGCCGCGCGTGCACAGTTCACCTGTCTCACCGCGTGGCAGCGTGTTGCCGTCAGCGTCGATGATCTTGTTGTCCAGGTGCGGCTGAGTGCGCCCCACAGTGGTCACGCGGCGCTCGAGGTCGTCATCGGCGCCGGTCTGCAACGACACCGGGCTGGTTTCGGTCATGCCATAGGCAATCTGCACTTCGCTCATATGCAACTGGCTAATCACGCGGCGCATCACTTCGATCGGGCAGGTCGACCCGGCCATGATCCCGGTACGCAGGCTGGATAATTCGAATTCGTCGAGGCGTGGGTGATCGAGCAGCGCAATAAACATGGTCGGCACGCCGTACAGCGCCGTGGCGCGTTCTTCGGCGACGGCGGTGAGCGTGAGCAAGGGGTCGAAGCCGTCATTGGGGTAGATCATGGTGGTGCCGTGGGTGATGCAGGCCAGGTTACCCATCACCATGCCGAAGCAATGGTAAAGCGGCACCGGGATCACCAGGCGGTCCTGCGCCGTGAGGCCAAGGCTTTGCCCGACCATGTAGCCGTTATTGAGGATGTTGCGGTGACTGAGGGTGGCGCCCTTGGGGAAGCCGGTGGTGCCGGAGGTGTACTGGATATTGACCGGCTGATCGACCTGCAGACTGGCTTGGCGCGCGTGCAATTGCTCAAGGGGAACCTGCGCGGCCAGCGTCGACAACGCTGACCACGGCAAAAATTCCGCAGGCGGGTTGGGGTCCAGACTGACAATAGCGCGCAAATCGGGCTTCAACGCCTGCAGCATGCCATGGTAATCGGAGGTCTTGAACGAGCCGGCGCACACCAGCCACTGGCAGCCGGATTGCTTGAGCACGTACTCCAATTCACTGCTGCGATACGCCGGGTTGATATTGACCAGGATCACCCCGAGCTTGGCGCTGGCGATCTGGCTGATGCACCACTGCGCACAGTTTGGCGCCCAGATGCCCAGGCGGTCACTGACCTGCATCCCCAGGGCCATGAACGCACGGGCATGCACGTCCACCGTCTCGGCCAGTTGTCGCCAGGTGTAACGGCATTGCTGATGGCGCACCACCAGCGCGTCCCCATCCGGGTAGCGTGCCACCGTACGGTCAAAGGCCTGGCCAATGGTGTCGGCCAGCAAGGCCTTGTCCCGGGAGCCACGGCTGTAGCTCAGGTTCGGTTGATCCATAACGACCCCTGTTGTCTTTTTTGTAGGTTGACGTAAACGTAAACTACGATTGACAGCGCCTTAACGCAAGCTTACGTTAACGTAAAGGTGAGCGCCCTCCTCCGCGCCTCGCCCGCACAACAACAAAAGCTCACATTAAGGTGCCCGTCCATGAGTTACCCGTCCCTGAACTTCGCCCTCGGTGAAACCATCGACATGCTGCGCGACCAGGTGCAGGCCTTCGTGGCCAAGGAGATTGCACCGCGAGCGGCCCAGATCGATATCGACAACCTGTTCCCCGCCGACCTGTGGCGCAAGTTCGGCGACATGGGCCTGCTGGGCATCACCGTGCCGGAAGAGTACGGCGGTGCCGGCCTGGGTTACCTGGCGCACGTGGTGAGCATGGAAGAAATCAGCCGTGGCTCGGCCTCGGTGGCGCTGTCCTACGGCGCCCACTCCAACCTGTGCGTCAACCAGATCAACCGCAACGGCAACCACGAACAGAAGCTCAAGTACCTGCCCAAGCTGATCAGCGGCGAGCACATCGGCGCCCTGGCCATGAGCGAGCCGAATGCCGGCTCCGACGTGGTCTCGATGAAACTGCGCGCCGACAAGCAGGGTGACTTTTACGTGCTCAATGGCAGCAAGACCTGGATCACCAACGGTCCCGACGCCAACACCTATGTGATCTACGCCAAGACCGACCTGGAAAAGGGTGCTCACGGCATCACCGCGTTTATCGTCGAGCGTGACTGGAAAGGCTTCAGCCGCAGCACCAAGTTCGACAAGCTGGGCATGCGCGGCTCCAACACCTGCGAGCTGTTCTTCGATGATGTGCACGTACCGCAGGAAAACATCCTCGGCGTGCTCAACGGCGGCGTCAAAGTGCTGATGAGCGGTCTGGATTACGAGCGCGTGGTGCTCTCCGGTGGCCCCACCGGCATCATGCAGGCCTGCATGGACCTGATCGTGCCCTACATCCACGACCGCAAGCAGTTCGGCCAGAGCATCGGCGAATTCCAGCTGATCCAGGGCAAGGTCGCCGATATGTACACCCAGCTCAACGCCAGCCGCGCCTACCTCTACGCGGTGGCCCAGGCCTGCGAGCGCGGTGAGACTACGCGCAAGGACGCTGCCGGGGTAATCCTCTACAGCGCCGAGCGCGCCACGCAAATGGCCCTCGATGCGATCCAGATCCTGGGGGGCAACGGCTACATCAACGAATTCCCCGCCGGGCGCCTGCTGCGTGACGCCAAGCTGTACGAAATCGGCGCCGGCACCAGTGAGATTCGGCGGATGTTGATCGGTCGCGAACTCTTCAACGAAACCCGCTGAAGGAGCGCGCCCATGGCCACCCTGCACACCCAGCTCAACCCACGCTCCGCGGAATTTGCCGACAACAGTGCGGCGATGCGCCTACAAGTCGAGGCGTTGCACAGCTTGCTCGCCCAGATACAGCAAGGCGGCGGCGCCAAGGCTCAGGAACGCCACACCTCGCGCGGCAAGTTGCTGCCACGCGAGCGCATCAATCGCTTGCTCGACCCCGGTTCGCCGTTCCTCGAATTGAGCCAGCTGGCCGCCCACCAGGTGTACGGCGAAGACGTGCCGGCCGCTGGCGTGATTGCCGGCATCGGCCGCGTGGAAGGCGTGGAATGCATGATCGTCGCCAATGATGCAACGGTCAAAGGCGGTTCCTACTACCCCTTGACCGTCAAAAAGCATCTGCGCGCCCAGACCATCGCCGAACAGAACCGCCTGCCGTGCATCTATCTGGTGGACTCCGGCGGCGCCAACCTGCCGCGCCAGGATGAAGTGTTCCCGGACCGCGAACACTTCGGACGGATCTTCTTCAACCAGGCCAACATGAGCGCCCAGGGCATCCCGCAGATTGCCGTGGTGATGGGCTCGTGCACCGCTGGTGGTGCCTATGTGCCGGCCATGGCCGACGAAGCGATCATGGTGCGCCAGCAGGCAACCATCTTCCTCGCCGGCCCACCACTGGTGAAGGCCGCCACCGGCGAAGTGGTCAGCGCTGAAGACCTTGGCGGTGCCGACGTGCACTGCAGGATCTCCGGGGTGGCCGACCATTATGCCGACAACGATGAGCATGCCCTGGCCCTGGCCCGTCGCAGTGTGGCCAACCTCAATTGGCGCAAGCTGGGTGAGTTGCGCCAACGCCCGCCCGTGGCGCCGCTGTACAGCAGCGAAGAGCTTTACGGCGTGATCCCGGCCGACGCCAAGCAGCCGTTCGATGTGCGCGAAGTGATCGCGCGGCTGGTGGACGGTTCGGTGTTCGATGAGTTCAAGGCGCTGTTTGGCGCCACCCTGGTCTGCGGTTTTGCGCACCTGTACGGGTATCCGGTGGCGATCCTGGCCAACAACGGCATTCTGTTCGCCGAAGCCGCGCAGAAAGGCGCGCACTTTATCGAGCTGGCCTGCCAGCGCGGGATCCCGCTGTTATTCCTGCAAAACATCACCGGCTTCATGGTCGGTCAGAAGTACGAAGCCGGCGGCATCGCCAAGCATGGCGCCAAGCTGGTCACAGCGGTGGCCTGCGCCAAGGTGCCGAAGTTCACCGTGATCATCGGCGGCAGTTTCGGTGCCGGCAACTACGGCATGTGCGGTCGCGCCTATGACCCGCGCTTCCTGTGGATGTGGCCCAACGCACGCATCGGCGTGATGGGCGCCGAGCAGGCGGCGGGCGTGCTGGTGCAGGTCAAGCGTGAGCAGGCTGAACGCGCAGGCGCAGCGTTCAGTGCCAGCGATGAAGCGGCGATCAAGCAGCCGATCCTCGACCAGTATGAAACCCAGGGCCACCCCTACTACTCCAGCGCACGCTTGTGGGATGACGGCGTCATCGACCCGCTGCAGACCCGCGACGTGCTGGCCCTGGCGTTGTCCGCCGCCCTGAACGCCCCTATCGAGCCGAGCCGCTTCGGCGTGTTCCGCATGTAATCGGAGCTGTACCCATGAGCGATTTCAACACCCTCGAACTGATCACCGACAGCCGTGGCTTTGCCACGCTGTGGCTCAGTCGTGAAGCCAAGAACAACGCGTTCAATGCCGAGATGATCCGCGAACTGATCATCGCCCTCGACCATGTGCAGGGCGACCCGTCCCTGCGCTTTCTGGTGCTGCGCGGGCGTGGCAAGCACTTCAGTGCCGGTGCCGACCTGGCCTGGATGCAGCAGTCGGCCGAGCTGGACTATCACACCAACCTGGACGACGCCCGTGAACTGGCCGAGCTGATGTACAACCTGGCCAAGCTGAAAATCCCCACGCTGGCGGTGGTGCAAGGCGCGGCCTACGGTGGCGCACTGGGCTTGATCAGTTGCTGCGACATGGCGATTGGCGCGGATGACGCGCAGTTCTGCCTATCGGAAGTGCGTATCGGCCTGGCGCCGGCGGTGATCAGCCCGTTCGTGGTGCAGGCCATCGGTGAACGCGCGGCCCGCCGCTATGCCTTGACGGCTGAACGGTTCGGCGGCCAGCGTGCGCGCGAGATCGGCCTGTTGGCGGAAAGCTACCCGGCCGATACGTTGGATCAGCAGGTAGACGCGTGGGTCGCCAACCTGCTGCAAAACAGCCCGGCGGCGATGCGTTCGAGCAAAGACTTGTTGCGCGAAGTGGGCAACGGCGCCCTCACCCCAGCACTGCGGCGCTACTGTGAAAACGCTATCGCACGCATTCGGGTAAGTGCCGAAGGCCAGGAAGGCTTGCGCGCATTTCTGCAAAAGCGTGCGCCAAGCTGGCAGTCCAAGGAGCCGCACCCATGAGTACACTCACTACCGTATTGGTGGCCAACCGTGGCGAAATCGCTTGCCGGGTGATGCGCACCGCCAAGGCGATGGGGCTGACCACCGTGGCCGTGCACAGCGCGATCGACCGTGATGCCCGGCATAGCCGCGAAGCGGATATTCGCGTCGACCTGGGCGGCAGCAAGGCCACGGACAGCTACCTGCAGATCGACAAACTGATTGCCGCCGCCCACGCCAGCGGCGCCCAGGCGATTCATCCGGGCTATGGCTTCCTCTCGGAAAACGCCGGGTTCGCTCGGGCCATCGAGGCTGCGGGCTTGATCTTCCTCGGCCCGCCCGCCTCGGCAATCGACGCCATGGGCAGCAAGTCGGCGGCCAAGGCGCTGATGGAAACCGCAGGCGTGCCGCTGGTACCCGGTTATCACGGCGAGGCCCAGGACCTGGAGACTTTCCGCGAGGCCTGTGCGCGCATCGGTTACCCCGTGCTGCTCAAGGCCACGGCCGGCGGTGGCGGCAAGGGCATGAAGGTGGTCGAGGAGGTCAGCCAGTTGGCAGAAGCCCTGGCCTCCGCCCAGCGTGAGGCGCTTTCGTCATTTGGCAACGGGCAGATGCTGGTGGAGAAATACCTGCTCAAACCGCGCCATGTGGAAATCCAGGTGTTCGCCGATCAACACGGCAACTGCCTGTACCTCAACGAGCGCGATTGCTCGATCCAGCGGCGTCATCAAAAGGTCGTGGAAGAAGCACCCGCGCCGGGGCTCAGTAGCGATCAGCGCAAGGCCATGGGCGAAGCGGCGGTCCGTGCGGCGCAGGCGATAGGCTATGTAGGCGCCGGGACGGTGGAGTTTCTGCTGGATGCCCGCGGCGAGTTTTTCTTCATGGAAATGAACACCCGTCTGCAAGTGGAACACCCGGTCACCGAGGCGATTACCGGCCTCGACCTGGTGGCCTGGCAGATCCGCGTGGCCCAGGGCGAGGCGCTGCCGATCACCCAGGCCCAGGTGCCGCTGATGGGGCATGCGATCGAGGTACGGCTGTACGCCGAAGACCCGGCCAATGACTTCCTCCCGGCGACTGGACGGCTGGCGGTGTATCGCGAGTGCCACCCAGGCCCGGGTCGGCGCGTGGACAGCGGCGTCGAGCAAGGCGACAGTGTTTCACCCTTCTACGACCCGATGCTCGGCAAGCTGATTGCCTGGGGCGAGGACCGCGAACAGGCGCGGCTGCGGTTGCTGAGTATGCTCGACGAGTTTGCGGTGGGCGGGCTCAGGACCAACCTGGGCTTTTTGCGGCGCATCATTGGCCATCCGGCGTTTGCTGCGGCGGAACTGGATACCGGATTCATCCCACGCTATCAGGAACAGCTGCTGCCAGCCGCCGGTGCATTGAGCGATGAGTTCTGGCAGGCGGCGGGTTCGGCGTTCATCCAGAGCTTGCCCAGCGGTGACGGGCCATGGGCAGCGACCCAGGGCTTTCGCGCCGGGCTGCCGGCGCAGGTCTCGCTGCATTTGAGCTGCAACGGGCAGGATCGGCTGGTCACGCTGACAGGGTTATCGGCGCCTCTGACCGGCGAGCAACTGGTGCTCGAACACCAGGGGGTACGCCGCTCTCATCTGGCCGTGCGCAATGAAGGCACGGTGTACCTGCGCTGGGATGGCGAGATGCAGGCCGTCAGCCTGTTCGACCCGATTGCGGCGGTCGATGCCAGCCACTCCCATCAGGGCGGTCTCAGCGCGCCCATGAACGGCAGCATCGTGCGGGTACTGGTGGAAATCGGCCAACGCGTGGAAGCCGGTGCGCAACTGGTGGTGCTTGAAGCGATGAAGATGGAACACAGCATCCGCGCGCCCGAGGCAGGTGTGGTCAAGGCGCTGTTCTGCCAGGAGGGCGAGATGGTCGCCGAAGGCAGTGCGCTGGTGGAGCTGGAAACCGCCGGCTAGAACTTCGCGGTGGCTTGCACGACGACGCCGAGGATTCGGCAATCATCAGTGAACAGCAGCTTGGGATAGGTGGGATTCAGAGGTGCCAGGTACAGCTGGCCGCTGTCGGCCTGCAACTGGCGAAAGGTGGCCTGGGGGTTGTCGAGCCATTGGGCAACCACCAGTTTGCCGGGCTCGGCAGCGATGGCCGGGTCGACCAGGATCAGCATGCCCGCGCTGATGCTCAGGCCGCTGGGGGCGGTCATGGCGTCGCCGATCACCGGCAGCCAGAACGCGGCGCCGTGGGCCTGGTAATCGGTCATTTCAAAGCGTGCCGGCCCGTAGCTGGCGCGCTCTTCGCGTAGCTCGCACAGGCCATTCCAATCGCTGACCGGATAGCGAAAATACGGATTGTAATGATGCTCCAGTGCGGCCTCTGCCTGCGCTCTCCGACGAATGTCCAGCGCCACCTCCAGGTAGCCCAGCCCCAGCTCCGCCAGCACCCGGTTCATGTCCGCGAGGCTCGGCACGCGGCGTTTGTTGAGCCAATGCCCCACGCCGCCCTGGGACATGCCCAGGCGCTCCGCCAGTTCATCCTGCGTGACCTTGCGGTCTTTCATGTTGGCTCGCACCAACGCTATCCAGTTATCCATGGCGCAGACATTACGTTGCGTATTGTCCAGGGCAATAAACAGTTTGTAGTAATCCATAAAACGACATAAATACGATACGTACTATCATCGACATAAGGTTTTCGACACCCACCCGGAGTACCTCACCTTATGACGACAAGCCCGTATCACCTGCCTGAAACACCTGAACACAGCGAACTGCACGACATGCGCTGCAGCGGCGCCGCTCAGCGTGCGCTGGACTATTACTTGAAAGAGGATATGTCTGCGCCAGCCGCGGACGCGGCCTTTTTCTCCATCAAGCCAGGCATCAGCCAGGAGGAAGCGCTGGTGCACGCCTCCGACCTGCTGCGCAGCGCCGCGGCGACCGCCTACGAATCGGCGAGCAGCCATCAGGGCAATCATCGCGACCTGGCGTTTTCGGTGGTGTATTTGATCGATATGGCGAAGGCGATGGTGGAGCGGTCGTTGCGAGCACCGGTGGCTCAGACAAACGTGTGAGGGACACGCGCGAAAATTTTCTATCAAACGGATAAAAACATTTGACTTGCAAATGATAATGATTATTATTGGACCCAGCTGATCGCGAGATCAGTCGATAGACCAAGAGACCTTAGGTCGGACTCTTGGAATATCTCCTCATCAGGCTAATCACGGTTTTTGACCCGGCTCTTTGGCCGGGTCTTTTTTTTGCCAGTCGTTCCTGGCATGGCTTCAGGCTAATGAAGACTGTGTGTTGCTTGATGGCGCGCATGGTAGCAAAAGCCCATCGCGAAAAGGAAGCCACATCAAGGCTCTAGCCCGGTTCTTTGCGATTTAGCGCTTGAGAATCAATCTCATAGACTCTAAGCTGCTGCGGCGTCACGGATGACGCCCCCTCCCCCGTGCAACAATTTTGCTTCCAGCGTTTACCTGCTGCCTGTGTAAGATAACCGCCACATCCTCATATTCAGGCAACCAGACTATGACCGTGGCCTTGACTTCGATCAAAATCAGCACTGATTTCGACAGCGGTAATATCCAGGTGCTGGATGCCAGCGATGCCTACCAGTTATTGCTGGCAATCAAACCCGACACCCGTAGCCAACACTACCAATGGTTCCATTTCAAGGCCGAAGGCATGCATGTGGGCCACACCCACACGTTTCGCCTGAGCAACGCGGGCGGGTCGTCTTACAAGCATGCATGGAGCGGCTATAACGCCGTGGCGTCCTACGACCACGTCAATTGGTTCCGCGTGCCATCGCGCTTTGATGGCGAAATTCTGCACATCAGCCTCCAGACCCGGGAAAAACACGCGTGGTTCGCCTACTTCGAACCCTATAGCCGTGAACGCCACGACTGGTTGATCGAGCAGGCGCTGAAGTACGCCGGCGTCAAGCTGCTGGCCACCGGCAAGAGTGTCGAGGGCCGCGACATTCAACTGCTGCGCCGTGGCAAAGGGGGCGAAGGTCGCCGCAAGGTGTGGATCATCGCCCAGCAGCATCCCGGCGAACACATGGCCGAATGGTTCATGGAAGGCGTCATCGAACGCCTGCAACAGGACGGTGACGCCGAGATGAAAAAGCTGCTGGCGGTGGCCGATCTGTACCTGGTGCCGAACATGAACCCCGATGGCGCGCTCCATGGCCACCTGCGCACCAACGCCATGGGCCAGGACCTCAATCGCGCCTGGCAGAGCGCCAGCCAGGAACTCAGCCCAGAAGTTCTGTTCGTGCAACAGCAGATGGAGAAACATGGCGTCGACCTGTTCCTCGATATCCATGGCGACGAAGAAATCCCCTACGTCTTCACCGCGGGCTGTGAAGGCAACCCCGGCTATAACCCGCGCATCGAAGCCCTGGAAAAACATTTTCGCAGCCATTTGAGCCACCTGACCCGTGACTTCCAGACCACTCACGGCTACACCCGCGACCTACCCGGGCAAGCCAATATGACCCTGGCCTGCAACGCAGTGGGTGAGAAGTACGATTGTCTGTCACTGACCCTGGAGATGCCTTTCAAGGACAACGACGACGCCCCCAACCCAAAAACCGGGTGGTCCGGTGATCGCTCGAAGCAACTGGGCAAGGATGTCTTGAGCAGCGTGGCCGATATCATCGGCCACGTGCGTTAATCATCGATCAAAAGCCTGATCAGTGTTTGGTGCCCGTCATGCTTTGCAGCACGCCGTCGCGGCGGATCAAGCCGTGGAACAGTGCGGCCGCCAGATGCACCAGTACCGTCAGGAACAACAGGTAGGCAAGATAACCGTGGGCCTTGCGCAATAGCGCAAATAACGGCGCATTCGCCGACACCAATGCCGGCAGTTGCACGGAGCTGCCGAGCATGACCGGGTCACCGGCCGCCGAAATCATTGCCCACCCCAGCAGCGGCAACACCAGCATCAACCCGTACAACACCACGTGAGAAGCCTTGGCCGCCAGCACTTGCCACAGCGGCAAGTCCGCTGGCAGCGGCGGTTGGCGCGTGGAAAAACGCACTACCAGACGCACAATGACCAGCGCCAGGATGGCGATCCCCAGTGGCTTGTGCAGGTGAATCAACCACTCGTGACGCTCAGACACCGACGCCGCCAGACCCGCGCCAATAAACAGCATGGCGATGACCATCAACGCCATCAACCAGTGCAGCACACGCGCCAACGGGGCGAAAAACGTTGGTTGAACCTTCATGGCTTCGACTCCTGGGAAGTGCTGTGCAACGGGCTGACTTCACCGGCACGGCGCAGGTAAGAACTGGCATAGGCGGCTGAGCGCGCAGCCAGCAGCGGGTCATTGGAGGCCTCGATACCGCTGGGCAGAATCAGCGGGTCAAAGTTGATATCGCGGCAATCGCCATCGGCTTGTGGCTGGCTGCTCTGCAACACCAGGGTGCCGGCGTTGAGCACCTTGTGCTCACCGCTCCAGGTCTTGCTGGCGTCATCCAGCGGATCGCCAGGGTTGGCCAGCGTCATGTTCAGTTGCCAACGCAGCGGCCCCGCAGCCAGACGCTGCACCAGGTCTTTTTCCAGGAAGTCGCCGCCCTCTGGCGCGGTATCGCCTGCGGCGTCCTGGCTCTGCGGCAGCACGGCCCAGCGCACGGCCTGACGCTTGCCGTCGGCGCTCACCAGGTAAAACGCGTTAATGCCATTGTAGGTTTCAGTCGCGTAACTGGCCGATGGCTTGGCGGTTTTAACCCATGCCAAAAACGGTGCCGTCTCCGGGTGTGCGGCAAAAAACGCCGGCATGCTCGCCGGGTTCGGCTTGCCGGTGGCGGGGTCCGGTGCGCCGGCCTTGAGCAACTGGTAGAACGCCTCGGGCGTGCCCACCGGGAACACCGGCATGCTGTTCATCCCGGTGCGCCACTGCTGGCCGTTGGCCTGGCTGAACTGCAGGGCGAAACTGCGGATCGGCACGCTGCTGTCCGGTGCGTAAGGGTTGCCGCTGGGCAGGGCAAACCGTCCGATTACCGGGGTCTTCGCCGCGTTGAACAGCTGGGCGCTGGAGTAAGGGCGCACCTCGGGGCTGCTCTCGAAGTACCCGGCCACGCACACACCCTTGGCATGGTTACGTCGAAAACCGGGGTGCACGCCGTTATTGGTCTCCAGGGCATTGACCAAGGTTTTTGGGCGCAGGCGTTGTGGGTCGAGGGTGCCGTTGACGTAGGCAAATGCCCCGGCAACAACGGCAACCACGGCGCCGATACCCGCGAGCCGTGCGATCAGGCTCGCAGTGCTCAATGGAGGACGAGGCGGTGATGAGTGATCTACCATGAATGAACTCCAGGCCAGAGGCCTAAGGGGATGAAACACAAGGTCGGAGCATTGAGACGCACGCCGATAAGCTCTATTCCCCGGCCGCGTTTTATTTTTCAGCCGATGGAATAACCTTTAGCGTCGGACGTCTCCCTAGTCCCAGCGTAGCGACCAGCCAGACACCCATGCATGAACTCGACGAACAGTTACGTGAACTCATCCCCAGGCTGCGGCGCTTTGCCGTGTCCCTGACCCGTAACACCAGCAGCGCCGACGACCTGGTGCAGTCAACCCTGGAACGGGCGATCATCGCGTGGGCCGACAAACGCATCGAAGGCGATCTGCGCGCATGGCTGTTTTCGATCCTCTACCGGCAGTTCCTCGATGCCCATCGGCGCAGCCGACGCTACGCACGCATGCTCGAATTCTTCACCGGCCGCGACGATGCGCAGCCCTCGGTGGAACGCACGGTGATGGCCCAATCCACCCTGCAAGCCTTTGACCGGCTCAATACCGAGCAGCGTGCGCTGCTGCTGTGGGTGTCGGTCGAAGGCTTGAGCTACAAGGAAGTCGCCGAAATACTCGAGGTGCCCATTGGTACGGTGATGTCGCGGCTGTCCCGCGCCCGCCAGGCCCTGCGTCAACTCAGCGATGGCGAAATTGCCAGCCCTTCCCTGCGGATACTCAAATGATCAGCCTGCCCCCCAGCGAACGCGACCTGCACGCCTACGTCGATCACCAGTTGCTCGACAGTGACCGCCGAATGCTTGAAACCTGGCTGGCCAGCCACCCCGACGTGGCCGCCCAGGTGCACGCCTGGCAACAGGATGCGCAGTTGCTGCGCGCCTCGCTGAGCGGTGCCCTGCAACAGCCGAGCAACCCGGCACTGGACCCGGCGCTGATTCGCCAGCGCATCAGGCACCAGTCCCGCCGCCACTTCGCCACCGCCGCGCTGCTGCTGATTGCCGTCAGCCTCGGCGGGCTGGGCGGCTGGCACGCCCGCGAAGCCACCCAGCCGCCGCTGTTGCCGATGGCCGATGCCATGCAGGCGTATCGCTTGTTTGCCCAGGACGGCATCATGCCCGCCGACTACAACGCCCAGGACCGCAACACGATGCAGGCCTGGCTCGACCGCTATTTCAACCAGGCCCACCGCTTGCCCGATTTGAGCCAGGCGGGGTTCAAGCCGGTCAGTGGGCGCCTGCTCACCACCGATCAAGGCGCGGCGGCCATGGTGCTATACGAAGACACGCAAGGCCGGCGCATCAGCTTCTACATCCGTCCGCCTGGCCCGAACAACGGCTTCCTGCCGCGTGGCAGCCGCAGCGCCGACGGCTTGCAGGCCGACTACTGGTCGGGCGGTGGGTACAACTACGCGATGGTCAGCCCGGTGGATCAAGTGACTGCGCCACAAACGAAATTCTAAAAGCCAACGTCCAGCACCACGTTGTCCAGGTAGGTGCCGGCCGGCGGCGTGGGCTGGTCGGTGTAGATCCGGGCGTTGTAGTTGTACACCTGGCTGCCTGTGCCCAAGCCATTGCCGGGGTTGACCTCCGCCGTGGAACTGGCTCGCCGCGCCGCGCCAACGCTGCCCCAGCGCGTGGTGCCGGCACTTTTGAAAATGTCATAGGCCAGGTAGTTGGCGCCGGAAATCATCCGTCGTCGCCCACCGACGCTGACCGGGTTCTGGCCGTCGCTCAAGCCCACGGTGTAGGCGCTGCCCTTGGTGCAGGCGATATTGAGGGTCTGCCCGGTCACGGCGGTGAACCCGCTGACCACCGGCGCGCTGCCGAAGCTGATATTGGGGGCGGTGATCTGGCAGTCATTGGTCACGTTCATGCTCACGGTCAGCGATGCGGTGCCGCTGCCAATGTCACGCCCCGCACAGATGCCACCAATGCCAATCCCGGAGCAATAGTTCCAGCTCCAGGCAATACTCAGCGTCTCGGTATACACGCCTGCGGCGACGTTGCTGCCGATGATGCTGCTCAGGTACAGCGGCACGGTTTTCGCACCGGGCCCGGCGATCAGGCCGATGCTCTGGGCAATACCCCCCGCGCCGCCAAAATCGAACTGCGCGCCTCGGGTGATCGGGTAGCTGGTGCTGTTATTGCCATAAATTGTGTAGCCGATCACATCCCCGGTTGGGCCGAGCATGCCGGCCTGGGTCGAGGTGATCGTGGCATAGAAATGGTCGGTCGACACCAGCAGCGAGATCAGCGCCGGCGTGCAGCTTAGCCCGGCGTTGGTGGTGGAACTGGTCTGCGCGGCGGTGCGCACGGTCATCGAACTGATCGAGCCGAAACCGGCCGGCACCGCGGACACCACCGAGCACACGGCCAATACCTGGCCCGACCACAGCAGCCCTAACCCATACAGCCATCCGTTGCCCCTCACCCGCACTCTCCCTGTGCAATCCCTCATTGACAGACCAACGGCCCGATCAGCGGCACGTCCTGTTGTTGTTCATCGATGCTGAACGTCGCCTGGCAGCTGCGACCCTCGCCCAGGGTGACTTGCAGCGTGTTGTGGGCGCTGAGGTTTTCCAGGTAGACCAGGCCATCCCACCCGACCACCGCCTGGGTGTTGCTCTGCTCGTGCACCACCAGGCTGCCCAGCGGCAACTCCTGGTGCTGGCTGTCGACCAGGGTGATGCTCGCGGCGAGCACCCGGCGCAATGGAAACTCCAGCAGGTAGCCACTGCCACGGCGCACCGATACTCGCTGCTCCACGTTCGGGCTCTGCACATTCGGCGGCAGGTTGAGCGGGTCGATTTCATATTTGGCGCGGTAGTAGGCGCTGCTCCACGGCACCAGCAAGTGGCCCTTGCTGTCGGTCTCGCCAACCAGCTGGTTTTCATAGCGCACCGGAACCCCGGCGAACCCCTGGGTACTCACCACCACAAAGGCATCGTTGATACGGTTGGCGGCGAAGGTGTTGCCGCCCATCCACACCAGCGAGCCACTGGCATCGGCCCAGCGCGTCTCGGCGTCGCTGCTGCCATACACACCGGCCTGCAGCTGCACCGACTGCAAGCGCCAGGTCAGGTCGGCCTGCCGATAGGTGGGGCCGTCACCCTGGGCGTAGCCGAGGTTGTAGCCCACCCCGCCTTCGCTGGGCACCGCGCGGCTGTAGTTGATGCGTTGGCGACTGGCGCCGGCCTTGCTGCGCTCGGTACTCAAGGCCAGGCTGCCGTTGAGATCGAAGGGCACCACCAGTTGCGCCTGCATCGCCCAGTTGCTGTCACCGATTTCGCGGTTGGCCGACAGGTACACACTGGAATTGCGCCACAGCGGTTTGCTCCAGCTCAGGTTGAGCAGGCGCGTGCGCGAATCATCCGCCGCCTGCACATCAAAATAGCCCAGGCCGAGGCTGCCGAACCGCTCGAGGTTGAGGCTCAGGGTGACTTGCTCACTGCGCTTGCTGAGGCTGGCGTACGGCGTGTCGACCAGGGTCAGGTCGGCATACGCGTCGCGTCGTTCGACGCGTTGGTACATCAGGCTGTAGCGCGTGCTGTTGTACTGATAGCCAAGGCTCAGCTGCTGGCCGCTGCGGCTGTCGAACTGGCTCTGGCTGACGGCGGTATTGAGCACGCCGAAATTGCCCAGGCGCAGGTTGCCGCCCAGCCCGCCGAGGGTCAGGTCGCTGGACGCTTCGGCATGGCTTTCCAGGGTCAGGTTGTCGGAGTACCCATAGCGGAACGTGCCGCTGGCCACTCCCGGCCCATAGCCGAAATCGCGCACGGTGTAATCACGACGCAAGGTCCCGGCCGCCACGGAGAAATCCGTCAGGCCCTGTTGCAGCAAGGTGCTGGTGACATAGAACGGTACGGTGGTCGACACCTGGCGGCCGAGGGCGTCGGTGGTGACCACCACGGCCTCGCCGGCGCCATTGATGAACGGGATGTTGGTCAGGGTGTAAGGCCCGGGTTGCAGCTGCGCGCTTTCGGATTTGTAGCCGTTGATAAACAGGTCGACCGACGAGGGCACCGCCGCCTCACCGGCAAATTGCGGCAAGGGGTACGTCACCAGGTCCGGGCGCACGGCAAAGTCCCGCGACAGCTGTACCCCGCCCAGGCGCACCGAGCTGCTCCAGGGCAAGGCGCCGCTGATCACATCCCCGGCTTCGTAGGTGAGCAGCCGTTCATCATCGGAGAAGCGCCAGGTAGTGTCGTAACGCCGGTAACCGTTGTTGAGCGTGCTGTTGCTGAGCCCACTGGTCAGGGTCTGGCGCAACTGCCCGGTGTTGGACAAGGTGCCCCAGTTATCGAACAGACGCACCTCATTCCAGGCCGCGAGGTAGCTGCCGCCTTCGTCGGTGTCGTTGAAGTACACGTCATAGTTGAGCAAAGCGCCGAAGCTGCTCATGGCTTGGGTGCGCGGGTAGGTGTTGCGGTTGCCGATGAATTGCTCCTGCAACCACCCCGGCGGCACATCCAGCAGCAGGCGCTGGCCATTGCTGTCGTAATCGCTGTGCAGGCCAGGCACCTTGTCCAGGGCCACGCTGCCGTCGGGATCACCCGGCAGTTTCATGCCCACGTCTTGCAAGGCGCTGGCCGGCACATAGAGCTGCCCGGCGCGTTGCTCGACCGCGATGACACGGCCGGTGTCCATCTGGTTGACCACCAGTTGCAAGAACAGCTGCGCATCGGCGACCGCCTCCATGCTGCTCGGTGGCGGCGGCAGGTCGCCCGCTACCGCAGCGCCCCACAGCCCACTTGCCACTGCCACCGATGGCCATATACCACGAGCCCAACCACGACTCATCATGGCGTTGCGTCCTTCAATGGACATCTCCATCCTGTCAAAACCCGGGCATGCGCCCGTCCCGCGAGATCCCGCTTAGCGTTTTGGCGCCAGGCTCTCCAACTGCGCTGCACCGTTGACCCTGACCTGCAGCGGCTGGTCAGCCGACACGGCCTCCGGCACCGGCCAGCGCATGGTCGCGCCAGGCAGCACATAACCGAGCAGCCCTTCCACCAGCGGCCGGGTCTGCCCGCCTTGTTTGAACGAGGCATCCGTCAAGCGCGCGTGCACGGCGCCCTGGTTATGCACCTCGATATAGCTGCGCCCGGCCACATTGACTTTCTGCCAGCTCAGTTGCGGTTTACCCGCACCCTTGGGGTCGCGCTGGCGCGTGGCGTCGTCCTTGCTCCACAGGCCAGCGCCATAGGCAAACAACGGCACCGAGTAGCGCATCTGGAAACGAATCGCCGCTGCGGTGTTCTTGCCCTCCGGTGGCGCGGGCACCTGCAACGCCGAGGGGATTTCATCGATGATGATGCGATAGGCCAATTCCTGTCCGGGCGGCACTTCACGGGTGCGTGTCAGGCGCACCAGTTGCTTTTGCCCCGGCTCGATCTTCGCCACCGGCGGGCTGCCGATCACATCGCGCTGGTTCTGGTATTGCTCGTCGAAGCCGTTCTGGCTCCAGGCAAACACGCGGACCTGCAGGTTGGCCGTCTCGCTGCCACGGTTCTCCAGCCACAGCGCACTGGCCTGTTGGTCGGCCTCCAGCACCGGGTCAATGGGCCAGATCAGCACCGAGCTGGCCGCTTGCGCGAGCCCGGTCGTGCCCAAGGCACTCAAGACAACACCCGCGGCCCACAACCGCCGGGAAGGTGAACGCATAACACCACTCCTTCAATACCGTAGCCCTACCACGACAGCTGCACCTGCAGCGTGTCGCTGTATATCCCCCCAGGCTGATTGCCTGGTAATACCACCCGCCCGTAAATCGGCAGGCTGATGTCGTTCGCATCGCTGTAGCTGACGCTGACGCTCTGACTGATCCCCAGGCTCTGGCTGAACGCCGCATCGCGAAACAATTGGTAAGCCACCCGCGCGCTGCCGCTGTTAAGCTGCAGATTGCGCCCGGTGCTGCTGTGCAGCCCGCCGTCGACACTCATGCTCAGCGCCACACCCGGCGTGCATTGCAGCGTCACACCGCCGGTCAGCGCAGCGGTCACGGTGCTGGTGGCCAGGGCCGAATAACTGCCGTAGGCCAGCGTGCCGTAGTTGCTCCCGCCGCCCACGATCAGGCACCCCGGCGTGATGGTCGCGCTGACCTGGAAGCTCTGGCTGGTCACGGCCGACAACGGCAGCGGCAACGCCAGCCCACACGCCAGCAACAGTGCGCGCCGCCTCATTAGAAGGTCAGTTCCACGGCGACGGTGTCGGTATAGACGCCGGCCGGCAGCCCCGCCTTGCCCACCGCACGCCCATACAGGCCCACGGTTTGCGCCACACCGGTGCTCGCGGCGAGGGTAATGACGCCGTCGATCGCCAGCAGCGAAGAGAAACCGCTGTCGGTGTAGAAGTCATAGGGCACGAAATTACCCGCGCCATCGGCCAATGCTCGGGTCCCCCCTGGAGAAGCACCATCATGGGCACCGGCGCGCACTTTGACCGCGGGCGTGGTGCCCGCCGAACACAGGATCGACAACGCCCCGCCCGTACCGGTACCGCCCAGCAACTGCGCATTGGCGCTGGTAAACAGGCTGTTGGTCGTACCGAAGTTGAGGCTACCGAAGTTCAACCCGGTGGCGGCACCGGAACCGTTGACCTGGCAGCTTGCGATCAATGTCAGGCTGGAGCTGATCTGCCCGGTCACGGTGGTCGCGGCGTTGAGGCTGGAGGCCATCGCCAGGCCCAGGGCACAAACGCCTAATCGAGATACGAGTACATGCATGATATCCATCCTCATGGTTTACCAATCCAGAGTCACCGTCAGGGTGTCTGTATAGATGCCGGCCGGTAGGGCCCTGGTATTCGCCACCACGGAACCGAATACCGGGATCGGTACCTGGGTGCCATGGGTCACGGCGAAATTGCGTTGCTGGCCGATGCTGTAGGTGCTGCGGCCCAAAGGATCGGCCGACAGCCGATACGGTATGGTGTGGCGGCCATTGCTCAGGCGCCGCGTGGTGCCGTCGCCGTTGGTGCCACCGTCGATGGTCACGGTGAAGCTGCTGACCACCGAGGGGTTGCAGGACACTGACAGCGGTGCCTTGTCGGTGTCGGAAATGGCCGCACCCAACGTGTCGTTCCAGGTCGGCCCTTGCTGGCCGAAATCCAGGCGCGCGGTACCGCCCTCGGGTGTAACCGGTGCGGTTTGCGTGCCCTTGCTGACTTCGCAACTGGCGGTGATCACCAGCCGCGCGTGGATCTGCCCATTGACCACGCCGGCCTGCGCGCATTGCGCCAGGCACAGCAAACTGCCCAGGGCCGTCGCGGCCAGAGAGCGGCTTACCATGTGACCGTGACCTTGAGCAGGTCGGAATAACGCCCGACTGCCGGGATGTCTTTGAGCGGTTCGATACGGCCATACAGCGGCAGGTCGACGGAGCCGGTGTCCGGCACGCGGCCGCTGACGGGCACGTTCACCGGTAACGGAATCAACCGCGCGGCATCGGCATAGATGCGATAGGGAATGGGTTTGCTCGCAGGCGTTCCGTTGGTGAGATAACGCACCTCGCCGACACCGCCATGCAGGCCGCCGTCAACGCGCACTTGGTAGGGTGTGTCGGGATTGCATTCCAGGCGAGGCTGACGCTGGCTGATCAGCGCCGCGCTCAACGGGCCGGCCGGGTCATCCAGACGCGGAACACGGCCAAAGTCCAGAACGCCAAGCTGCTCGATGCCCGCAGCGCGTGTGGTGCCTACCAACTGGCAACCGCGCTGCACGACGATACGCACCTCCACCTGGAGCTGCGCGGCGAAAGCCGTGTTGCAGAGCATCGCGCCGATGATCGCCAGTACTGTTCGTTCCTTCACAGCCCCAAATCCTTGTACAGGGGTGACTCCTGAGTACAAGGGTAGTCACTGGGGTGAAATCTGCCAGTCTGGCCAGGAAAACCCACGCGCCATGCCCTTTTGAGATGGCTGGGTGCATCCTGGCTATTGGTCAAATCGTGGCGAGCATCCTAAAGTGAGCAACCACCGAAACAAGAGTGACGCGCTTTGACCGTGCTTTCCCTTATCCGGCGCCTGCTGGGCACTCAACCCCCGCGTGCGGACACCTCGGCTATCCCGGCATTTTTCCAGCACAAGGCCGCGCAACAGGGCTACATCCTGAGTGCCGGACAAACCCGCGCGATTGCCGCCCTGACCCGCGAGACCGAGCACCTGCTCAGCGGCGAGCCCACGCGTGGCGTGTACCTGCACGGCCCGGTGGGGCGCGGCAAAAGCTGGCTGCTCGACGGTTTTTTCCAGGCGCTGCCGATCGCCGCCAAGCAGCGCGTGCACTTTCACGACTTTTTCGCCGCACTGCACCGGGGCATGTTCCAGCACCGCCAGCAGGACGATGCGCTGGCCGTGGCCCTGGACCAACTGCTGGCGGACTGCCGCGTGCTGTGTTTCGACGAATTTCACGTGCACGATATCGGCGATGCCATGCTCATCAGCCGCTTGTTCAAGGCCTTGTTCCAGCGCGGCGTGCTGGTGCTGGTGACGTCCAACTACGCGCCCGAGGGCCTGCTGCCCAACCCGTTGTACCATCAGCGCTTCAAGCCGGTGATCGACCTCATCGCTGCGCGCATGGAGGTCTTGGAAGTCAGCGCCCCCGAGGATTTTCGCCGCCGGCCCCAAGCCCATACCGAGCAGCGCTTCAGCAGCGGCCAGTACGTCTGGCCAGGCAGCGCGGCGCAACGTGCGACGCTTGGGCTGCCCGCCGCAGATTGCCCGGCGTTGCCGCTGGCCGTCGGCAACCGGCAGTTGCAGTGCCGGCGCCGTGAGGCGCGCAGCATCGCCTTCACCTTCAACGACCTGTGCGAGCAGCTCACCGCCGTGATGGATTACCTGCTGCTGTGCCAGGACTTCGACCACTGGGTCATCGACGGCCTGCCCCACCTGGCCGACTGCCCGATTGCCGTGCAGCAACGCTTTATCAACCTGATCGACGTGCTCTACGACCGCGACAAACACCTGGTCCTGATCGGCGAGCAACCGCTGGAGCAGGCCTTGAGTGGCAAGGCCATCGACCTCGCCCGTACCGCCAGCCGCCTGGGGCAATTGCAAGGGTACAGCGCGCAACCTGCGCCCGACCCGGTATCATGAGCGCCTTTTCACGCCCCTTTGCCGAGTGACCGCGCCGTTGATCAATACCCTCGCCCAACTCAAGGCCGGCCAATTGGCCGGTGCCACACGCCTGGACCTGGCCTGCGGATTGACCGAATTTCCTCGGGAGATCTTCGAACTGGCCGACTCGCTGGAAATCCTCAATCTGACGGGCAACGCCTTGAGCAGCCTGCCGCACGACCTGCACCGCCTGAAACACTTGCGTGTGCTGTTCTGCTCGGACAACGCGTTCACCGAACTGCCGGACTGCCTGGGCCAGTGCGCCACGCTGAGCATGATCGGCTTCAAGGCCAACCAGATCCGCCACGTGCCTGCCGCCGCCCTGCCACCCCAGTTGCGCTGGCTGATCCTCACCGACAACTGCATCGGCGAACTGCCCGACGCACTCGGCCAGCGCCCCCTGCTGCAAAAACTGATGCTGGCCGGCAACCAACTCACGCACTTGCCGCCCAGCCTGGCCCAGTGTGAAAACCTTGAGTTGATCCGCATCGCGTCCAACCGCCTAACCCACCTGCCCCACTGGCTGCTGACGATGCCGAGCCTGACGTGGCTGGCCTATGCCGGCAATCCGGTGGAAATGACCGTGGACGTGGCGGGCGATGACGTGACAGCGAATATTGCCTGGGCCGAACTGGAACTGGGCGAAGTGCTCGGCGAAGGCGCCTCGGGGATTATTCGCAAGGCGGTGTGGACGCCCCATGCGCTGCCGGTGGCGGTAAAACTGTATAAAGGCACGATCACCAGCGACGGTTCGCCGCTGCACGAAATGCAAGCGTGCATTGCCGCTGGGCTGCACCCCAACCTGATCACGGTGCAGGGGCGCGTCGTCGGCCATCCCGATGACCAGGCCGCGCTGGTGATGGACCTGATCGACCCGAGCTACCGCAACCTCGCGGCGCTGCCGAGCCTGGCGTCCTGCACCCGGGATGTGTACGAGCCTGCCACGCGCTTTAGCCTCGACGTGGCATTGCGCATAGCCCGCGGCATCGCCTCGGTGGCGGCGCACCTGCACCGGCACGGCATCACCCATGGCGACCTGTACGGCCATAATATTCTGTGGAATAGCGCGGGCGAGTGCTTATTGGGGGATTTTGGCGCGGCGTCGTTTCATGCCACCGCAGACACCCTGGAAACCAGGGCGTTGCAGCGCATTGAAGTGCGCGCATTTGGCGTGTTGTTGGGGGAGTTGCTGGAGCGGGTTGAGACGACGGTGGCAGGCGAACTGCAAGCCCTGCAGCAAAGTTGCTGCCGGCCCGACGTGCTGGCACGCCCGAGCTTCGAAGAAATCGAAGCCCTGCTGCACTCTATCCAACACCACTAATCAATGTGGGAGGGGGCTTGCCCCCGATGACGGCGTATCAGCCACACTATTTGTGTCTGACCCACCGCTATCGGGGGCAAGCCCCCTCCCACATTTTTTACCGCGTTTAGCCAGCCAGCCCGACGAACATATCCTGCACGTCATCATGGTTGTCCAGGCCTTCCAGGAAGGCTTCGACTTCGGCCATCTGCTCCTCGCTCAAGCCCGTCACCGGATTCTTCGAGATGTAGCCCAGCTTGGCCGACAGCACGGTGAAACCCTGCTCCGGCAAGGCTTTTTGCACAGCGTCCAGGTCGGTGGTTTCGGTGATGAACAGGCTGGTGCCTGCTTCCTCGCCCTCTTCGAAATCCTGGGCGCCGGCTTCGATGGCGGCCATTTCCGGGTCAGCGTCCGGGGTGTCCGGCGACGCTTCGATCAGGCCGACGTGGTTGAAGTCCCAGGCTACCGAGCCCGAAGCCCCCAATTGGCCCTTGCGGAACGCTACGCGGATTTCGGCCACGGTGCGGTTGATGTTGTCGGTGACGCATTCGACGATCAGCGGAACCTGGTGCGGGGCAAAACCTTCGTAGGTCACGCGGTGGTACTGCACGGTTTCACCGAGCAGACCGGCGCCCTTCTTGATCGCGCGGTCCAGGGTTTCCTTGGGCATCGAGGCTTTTTTGGCCTGCTCCACCACCAGACGCAAGTGGGCGTTGGTCGAGGTGTCCGCACCGTTGCGGGCGGCAATGGTGATTTCTTTCACCAGCTTGCCGAAAATCTTGCCCTTGGCATTGGCTGCCGCTTCTTTATGTTTGACTTTCCACTGTGCGCCCATGACTCACTCTCTGCTGTCCATCGCGCCGAAACGTCTACTGGCCGGCGCTTTGGGGGCAGAGTTTATAGCGCAAGAACGCATCGTTCCACCAAAAACCCTCAAGGCGCCAACTCGAAAAACGCCTGGATCAAGCGCAACGCCCGGCGCCGCTCCAGGCAGCCGAGGCTATGGCGATTCAGCAGGCCATCGCCGAGGATCGGCACCGCCCGCACGCGCGGGTCCTGGCTGACCTCCATCGACGACACCACCCCGACGCCCAACTCGGCAGCCACGGCCTCGGTCACCGCTTCGCGGCTGTCCAGCTCCAGCAGCACCCTGGGCCGGACCTGGGCGGCCAGGCACGCCTCGTCAAAGGTGCGCCGGGTGATGGAGCTGGGCTCGCGCAGCACCATGATCACCTCGTTCAACTGCGCCAGTTCAATGCCCTTGGCCTGCGCCGCCCACGCATGCGCCGCCGGTACCAGCGCACAAATGCGGGACTCGCCCAAAGGCTGCAGGTGCAGGCCGTTGCGCGGTTCCACTTCGGTCAGCACCGCCACGTCGGCATGTTCCGACAACAACGCCGCGAGGGTTTCTTGTGCGTTGCCCAAGCGCAGGTTCACCGTGATGCCGGGATAGCGCGCGCGCAGGCGGGCAATCATCGGCATCACCAGGTGCGGGCCGTCCGCCGCCACTTCCAGGCGCCCGGTGAGCAGCTGGCGGTTGGCCTCGAGCATGGCTTGCGCCTCGTCCACCAGGCCGAAAATCGCGCGAGTGATCGCCGCCAGGCGGGCGCCCTCTTCGGTCAACTCCACCCGCCGCGCAGTGCGGCGCAGCAAGGGGATCTGGTAGTGCTCTTCCAGGGCCTTGATATGCCCGGTCACCGCCGGTTGGCTGATGAACAGCCGAGCGGCGGCACGGGTAAAACTGCCCTCGCGGGCCACGGCATCGAATGCGCGCAGTTGGAACAGGTTCATAACTATCGGCCTCACTGATAGCTCGCATAACAACAAACAATTTGATTGATAACAAGCCAAACTGCAATTTAGGCGCCGTAGAGTCGACCCGTTGTTTTGCGAGGACCCGAGATGAACCCTGCCGCGCCACTGCTGCTTACCCCCGGCCCCCTGACCACTTCACACCGCACCCGTCAGGCGATGATGGTGGACTGGGGTTCGTGGGATGAGCGTTTCAACCAACTCACCGCCAGTGTTTGCGAGCAGCTGCTGGCGATCATCCATGGCGCCGACCGCCACCATTGCGTGCCGTTGCAAGGCAGCGGCACCTTCGCCGTCGAAGCCGCCATCGGCACCCTGGTGCCGCGCGACGGCAAGGTACTGGTGCTGGTCAACGGCGCCTACGGCAAGCGCCTGGCAAAGATCTGCGACGTGCTTGGCCGCGCGTTCAGCACCTTTGAAACCCTGGAGGACGAACCCACCGCCGCCGCCGATGTGGACCGCCTACTGCACGCCGACGCGTCCATCACCCATGTCGCGGTGATCCACTGCGAAACCAGCACCGGCATCCTCAACCCGCTGGCGCAGATCGCCGAGGTGGTCAAGCGCCACGGCAAGCGCCTGATCATCGATGCCATGAGCTCGTTCGGCGCATTGCCGATCGATGCGCGCGAAGTGCCCTTCGACGCATTGATCGCCGCCTCCGGCAAATGCCTGGAAGGCGTGCCGGGCATGGGCTTTGTGTTCGCCGACAAAACCGCGCTGGCCGCCAGCCGAGGCAATGCTCACTCCCTGGCGATGGACCTGTTCGACCAGCACCGCTACATGGCCCAGACCGGTCAATGGCGCTTCACCCCGCCCACCCATGTGGTCGCCGCCCTGCACGAAGCGCTGTTGCAATACCACGAAGAAGGCGGCCTGCCCGCGCGCTATCAACGCTACGCCCAAAACTGCCAGGCACTGCTGGAGGGCATGGCCGAACTGCGCCTGCGCAGCTTTCTGCCGGCGGCGATCCAGGCACCGATCATCGTCACCTTCCACGCCCCTAAGGACCCGCGCTACCAATTCAAGGCGTTCTACGAAGGGGTCAAGGCCAAGGGTTTCATTCTGTATCCGGGCAAGTTGACCCAGGTTGAAACCTTCCGCGTGGGCTGTATCGGCCAGGTCGATGCCGCAGGCATGCAGGCCGCGGTCCAGGCCATCGCCGAGGTGCTGCAAGACATGCGCGTGCTCGACATCTGATCTCCCCTACCGACAGGATTTGCACCATGAACTATCAAAACCCCACCGCTCTGCAGGCCGTCATTCTCGATTGGGCCGGCACCGTGGTCGACTTCGGCTCGTTTGCGCCCACGCAGATTTTTGTCGAGGCCTTCGCCGAGTTCGACGTACAGGTTTCCATCGAAGAAGCCCGCGGCCCGATGGGCATGGGCAAGTGGGATCACATCCGCACGCTGTGCGACCAGCCAGCGGTTGCCGAACGCTACCGCAAGGCGTTCGGCCGTACCCCCACGGACGACGACGTAACGGCGATCTACCAGCGTTTCATGCCGCTGCAGATCGAGAAAATCGCCGAGCACTCAGCCCTGATCCCCGGCGCCCTCGAGACGCTGGCCGGGCTGCGCGCGCAAGGTATCAAGATTGGGTCCTGCTCCGGCTATCCCAAGCAAGTGATGGACAAGGTGGTCGCCCTGGCCGCCAGCAACGGCTACATCGCCGATCACGTGGTCGCCACCGACGAAGTCCCCAACGGCCGCCCATGGCCGGCCCAGGCCCTGGCCAATGTGATCGCGCTGGGCATTGACGATGTGGCGGCGTGCGTGAAGGTCGACGACACCGTGCCGGGCATCCTCGAAGGCCGACGCGCCGGCATGTGGACCGTGGCGCTGACCTGCTCCGGCAACGCCCTGGGCCTGACCTACGCGCAATTTCGTGCGCTGGACAGCGCCACCCTGGCCAGCGAGCGCCAGCGTATCGAAGCAATGTTCGAAGGTTCACGCCCGCACTACCGGGTGGACACCATTAGCGATCTGCCGCAGGTGATCGCCGACATCAACGCGCGCCTGGCTCGCGGAGAAATGCCGCAAAGCCACTGACCGAGATCAAGGCAACCGCAATCGCAACAGGCGAAGCGCTTGAAACAGGCATACAGTTAACCTACTCCGTCAAAGAACGGAGGCATGCCCTGACAAGTGAGGAACCCAGCAATGCCGTGGAAAAATTCCGATACGCGCTACAGCACCATGTCGATTGCGTTGCACTGGCTGATGGTGGTGCTGCTGGCGGTGGTTTACGCCTGCATTGAACTGCGCGGGCAGTTCCCCAAAGGCAGCGGCGCACGCACGCTGATTGTGGAAATGCACTTCATGCTAGGCCTGACCGTGTTCGTACTGGTGTGGTTGCGCCTGTTTGCCCGCAGCCTGGGCGTTGCGCCGAAAATACTGCCGGCGCCGCCGCAATGGCAGAGCCTGCTCGCAACGCTGACGCATGGGGCGCTGTACGCGCTGATGATCGGCATGCCGATTGCCGGTTGGCTGATCGTCAGCGCCGAGGGACATTCGGTGATGTTCTACGGCATGGAATTGCCGCCGTTGATTGGCGAGAACAAGGCATTGGCCAAGCAGATCGAGGGCTGGCATGTGTGGTTTGGCAAAGCCGGCTATTGGCTGATCGGGCTGCATGCGCTGGCCGGGATCTTTCATCACTACGTACTGCGCGACAACACCGCGTTGCGCATGATGCCAGGCAAGAGCGGGCATTGAGCTAGGCGTTAAAACCTCGGCGGCCCTGCAAGCCGCCGGTGTGGATGAAGATCAGCCGGGTGCCAACCGCGAAGCGTCCGGCCTCGATCTGCTGCTTCAACGCCAGCAGCGCCTTGGCGGTGTAGAGCGGCTCCAGCGGAATACCGCAGGCCTGTTGCGTGCTGGTCATGAACTCCAACAATAGCGGGTCGACCTTGGCAAAACCGCCACGGCTGGCGTCAAGCAAGTGGTAGCCGTGTTGCACGATGGCGTTGACGTTCTGCGCCACGCCGTGATCGTCCGGCACCGCCATTGCGCCGTACACCGCATGCGCCCCCGCCTCGGCCAGCGCCAGCCCGGCCAGGGTGGTTCCGGTGCCAGCTGCCAGCCACCAGGCGTCGTAATCGGCCCAGCCCAGGTTAACCAACTGCGCCCGCGCCTGTTCCAGCAATACGCCGCAACCAATGGCCCCCGTCAATCCACCACCGCCTTCAGGCACGGGATACAACTGCGGATACTGCTCGCGCCAGGGCAGCCAGAACCCCGGCGCATGCCGCTCGCGATAACCGCCATACCCCAGCCAGTGCAGGTGCATGCCGAAGGCTTTCAGGTCGAGTACGGTGGGCGTGTCCTGGGGATGGCCACGCAACAGGCCGACGGTGGCAAAACCAAAGCGCTTGCCCGCCGCCGCCAGCGCATGCAGATGGTTGGAGTAGGCACCGCCAAGGCTGATGATGCCGCTGGCACCGGCCTGTTGCGCCTGGGCCAGGTGGCCGCTGAGCTTGAACCACTTATTGCCGCTGATCAGCGGGTCGATGCGGTCCAGGCGCAGCACAGCCAACTCGACCCCGTGCAGCCAGTCCAGCTGCACGGGTTCAAGCGGGGCGTTGGGCAGCCAATCGAAGGGACCCATAAGGGCATATCTGCATGAAAAAGGAGCGGCAGTCTACCACCGCTCCTTGTCTTCACAGCTCGGCGGCGAGGCGCGAGCCCTGATTGATGGCGCGCTTGGCGTCCAGCTCGGCCGCCACATCGGCACCACCAATCAGGTGCACGTTCTGCCCAGCGGCGACCAGGCCGTCGTGCAGTTCGCGCAGCGGGTCCTGGCCGGCGCAGATGACGATGTTGTCCACCGCCAGCACCTGAGGCTCCCCCTCGGCGCCGATGCGGATGTGCAGGCCGTCATCATCGATCTTCAGGTATTCGACGCTGTTCAGCATCTGCACCTGCTTGTTCTTCAAGCCAGTACGGTGGATCCAGCCGGTGGTCTTGCCCAGGCCGTCGCCGACCTTGGACGCCTTGCGTTGCAGCAGGAACACCTCACGCGCCGGCGCATGCCGCTCGGGCTTGATCCCGGCGACGCCGCCACGGGCCTCGAGCTGGGTGTCGATGCCCCACTCTTTCCAGAACGCTTCACGGTCCAGGCTGGTGGACACGCCCTGATGCACGAGGAATTCCGACACGTCGAACCCGATACCGCCCGCGCCAATCACCGCCACGCGCTTGCCGACCGGCTTACGTTCGAGGATCACGTCGAGGTAACTGAGCACCTTGGCGTGCTCCACGCCCGGGATCGCCGGGGTGCGCGGCGCGATACCGGTGGCCAGGATCACCTCGTCATACCCGCCCGCTACCAGTTGCGCCACATCGACACGGGTGTTGAGGCACAGTTCGACATGGGTGGTCTGCAGTTTGCGCTTGAAGTAGCGCAGGGTTTCGAAAAACTCTTCCTTGCCCGGCACGCGCTTGGCGATGTTGAACTGGCCGCCGATCTCGCTGGCGGAATCGAACAGCGTCACCTGGTGGCCGCGCTCGGCAGCCACCGTGGCCGCCGCCAGGCCCGCAGGCCCGGCGCCAACCACCGCGATTTTCTTGATCTGCTTGACCGGCAGGTAATTGAGCTCGGTTTCATAGCACGCCCGCGGGTTGACCAGGCAGGTGGTCAGCTTGCCGCCAAAGGTGTGGTCCAGGCATGCCTGGTTGCAGCCGATGCAGGTGTTGATCTCGTCGGCACGCCCAGCCGCAGCCTTGTTGACGAACTCCGGGTCGGCGAGGAACGGCCGCGCCATGGAGACCATGTCGGCATCGCCTTCGGCGAGGATCTGCTCGGCCACTTCCGCCGTATTGATGCGGTTGGTGGTGATCAGCGGAATCTGCACCGCGCCGCGCAACTTGGCGGTGACCTTGCTGAACGCACCACGCGGCACCTTGGTGGCGATGGTCGGAATACGCGCTTCGTGCCAGCCGATACCGGTGTTGATCAGGGTCGCGCCGGCCTGCTCGATGGCCTTGGCCAGCTGTACGACTTCTTCCCACACGCTGCCGCCTTCGACCAGGTCGAGCATCGACAGGCGGAAAATAATGATGAAATTCGGGCCTACCGCTTCACGCACCCGGCGCACGATTTCCACGGCCAGACGCATGCGGTTTTCAAAGCTGCCACCCCAACGGTCGGTGCGGTGGTTGGTGTGGGCGGCGAGGAACTGGTTAATGAAATAGCCTTCAGAGCCCATGATTTCGACGCCGTCGTACTCGGCGACCTGGGCCAGCAGCGAACAGGTGACGAAATCCTGGATCTGCTTCTCGATGCCTTCCTCGTCCAGCTCCCTGGGCTTGAACGGGTTGATTGGCGCCTGGATGGCACTCGGCGCCACCTGCTTGGGGCTGTAGGCATAACGCCCGGCGTGCAGGATCTGCATGCAGATCTTGCCTCCGGCCTCGTGCACGGCCTGGGTGACGATCCGGTGCTTTTGCGCTTCTTCGTCGGTGGTCAGCTTGGCCGCGCCGGCATACACGCCGCCCTCATCGTTCGGGCCGATGCCGCCGGTCACCATCAGGCCCACGCCGCCACGGGCACGCTCGGCGAAGTAAGCCGCCATGCGCTCGAATCCGCCGGGCTTTTCTTCCAGACCGGTGTGCATGGAGCCCATCAGGGTGCGGTTGCGCAGGGTGGTAAAACCCAGGTCCAACGGGGCCAGCAAGTGCGGGTAGGCAGCAGCGGTCATGGTACAGCTCCACAACGGATCATCACGGGACGTGGAGCGCTCGAATGGCACCCCATCGGTTTATGTCCCACAGACTAAGAGGCGATCACCTACCGCTCAATGACCGAAACTGACAACTTATTGATCCAAATGCACAGCACCCCTTGGCAAGCCGGTCCATGGGCCCTACCCTGTCGCGAACCCTGTCTCCGGTCTGCTGTCTGTTGCCCCATGCGCAAATTACTCGTGTTCACCGTCACCATGGCCCTGGTTGCCGCCCTCGCCGCGTATCTGGTCTGGACCCAGGAGCGCCCCGTGGCGCATTACCTGTCGGACCTGCGCATTACCCTCGCCGTCAATGAAGGCCAACCGGCCGACCGTGGCAACCTGCTGGGGATCCAGCCGGAGCTGTTTCCCGCCGATTACCAGAGCCTGGAACGCCTGCACCTGAAGCTCTCGGCCTATCTGCAGAAGGCCCGTGAGATGGGCTTGATCAACGACAAGACCATCGTGGTGCTGCCGGAGCACATCGGCACTTGGTTGATGCTGGCGGGTGAGAAAGACGAGCTGTACCAGGCCACCCACCTCAAGGATGCGATGAACTGGCTGTCGATCAGCAACCCGGTGCCGTTCCTGCGGGCCTGGATCAGCGCCACCGGCGACAACCGCATGGACGATGCGTATTTGCGCATGAAAGCGCCGGGCATGGCGCGCGATTATCAGGTGCTGTTCGGCGGGCTGGCCAAGGAATTCGGCGTGACCCTGGTGGCCGGCTCCATCGCCCTGCCCAACCCCAGTGTGAGCCAGGGGCAACTGCAGGTCGGCCATGGCGCGCTGTACAACGTCAGCCTGGTGTTTGCCGCCGATGGTCTGCCCTTGGGCCAGCCGCAGCGTCAGTTGTACCCGATCTACGACGAACGCGGCTTTATCGAACCCGGCGATGAAAACATCGTCAGCGTGGTTGACACCCCGGCCGGGCGCCTGGGCATCCTGATCGGCAGCGACAGCTGGTACCCGGACAACTACCGCAAGCTCAACGAACAGTCGGCCCAGCTGATTGCAGTACCGGCCTACGTGACCGGGCGCGATACCTGGGAGCGTCCGTGGCGCGGCTTCAAGAGTGTGTCGACCCCGTCTGAAGTCAGCCTCAAGCCCGAAGAAACCAGCGAGGGCGAAGCCTGGCGCCGCCTGACCCTGATCAGCCAGCCGCCCATCAGCCAGGCCACGGCGGGCATGAGCGTGTTCCTGCGCGGGCAGTTCTGGGACCTGGGCAGCGCCGGACAAAGCTTTCTCAGCCACAACGGGCAATTGTTCGCCGACGGCGATGCCCGTGGCGCGCGCCTGCTGAATATCTGGCTGTAAGCGCGTGAAGCCGGTGCGCCTGGGGGATTTGTCGGTAGGCTTCGTGCATACCTTGGCCGATGCCGTCCATAGCCACGGCCTGGACCCGCAACCCCTGTTGCTGCAATACGGCCTGGACCCTGCACGCCTGGCCGAAGCGGGGGCGCGTTTGTCGATCCCGCGCTATATGCGCCTGGGCCATGCGGCCATCCAACTGACCGGCGATCCGGGCCTGGGCCTGCGCATGGGCCAGCTCAGTCGCCTGAGCCAGGCCGGGCTCGCCGGTGTCACCGCAGCCCAGGCGCCGAATGTGCGTGAAGCTGCGCGCACGCTGACGCGTTTCGAACCTTTGTATGGCTCCAACTACCGCGGACAATCGAGCTTTCATGAAGACGCCGAAGGCGCCTGGCTGAGGTTCTATTCCATCAGCCCCTACAATGCCTATAACCGCTTTGTGGTGGACTCGATCATCGCCGGCTGGCTGCATCAACTGTCGAGCCTGGCGCAACAACAGGTGCAGGCCCAACGCATTGAAATCGAGTTCCAAGCGCCCGAATACAGTGAGCTGTATGACGTGCTGGGGGACGCACCGGTGCAGTTCGGCGCCGAGAACAATCAACTGCGCCTGAGCCAACCCACCCTGGCCCTGCGAAACCCGCAGCACTGCCCAAGCACCTGGCAACTGTTGCTGCAGCTGTGTGAACGGGAACTGGAGCAACTGACCCGCACCCGCAGCCTGCGCGAGCGCATTACCCGTTTGCTCGGCCCCATGCTCAATGGGGGTCGGGAACCCGACCTGGAGGAAGTGGCGGCACGCTTGAAGCTGCCCACCTGGACACTGCGACGCAAACTGGCCGACGAGGGTACCCAGTTTCGCGCGATTCTCAACGACACCCGCCGCGACCTGGCCATGACCTACATCCGCGACACGGAACTGGCCTTTGGCGAAATCGCCTATCTGCTCGGTTTTGCCTCGGCCCAAGCCTTCCAACGCGCCTTCAGGCGCTGGAACAACCAGACCCCAGGGGAATTTCGCCGCAGTCAGCGGCATTCCGCCTGAAGTCGGGCTTACAGCTCGGTGGCATCGTCGACCGGATCCAGCGGGTCGAATTCGAATGCCTGGTACTCCAGCAGTTCTTCCTGGTAATCGTCCATGGGGACTCCTTGTTGAGTTAAACGCGGCCGCACGATTAATGACCTGCATGACCAGCCTAAAGTGCCGCCATGACGAAAAAATGTCTGCGCTGTTACATTCCTGTCTTTAAACGTGCCAGCGGCATGCTGATTTAAATGGCGCGCTTTAGGTGCATCTGCAATCATTGCAATTGCAATCATATGCCGCATTCCGTTAGGGTAGACGCATCTGCTGCCCGGAACACGCCCATGTCCACCTCTACCGCAAACGCCGCGCAGTGGTGCATCGACGCACTTAGCACCTGCGCCTACCCGCGCAACTCGCCGCTGTATACGGTCATGACCATGGCCAGCGCGCTGGAATTCAGCCGACAAGCCTGGGTGATTCGCGGCCAGTCGCGCAGTCGACGCGTGGGCAACTGGCCCACTTGGTTTGCCCGCAATACCGGCGAAAAACCCATGCTCTACCTGCACAGCGCAACGTCATCTGCGCAGCTGTGCGCATTGTCAGACCACACCGCCCAGCGCGGCATCCTGTGCAATGACAGCGAAACCCAACCGTCCCCCTGGCCGAAGGGCGCGCAACCGTCGCTGCCATTGTGGCTGTCGGCCAACCCACACTGCACCCCCTACGATCCCGCCTCGGGTGAAGAAGCACGGACCATCGTACTGGCCGGGTTGCGCACGTTATATGTCGACGGCAAGCCGGGGTTTTATTACCTGGCGCTGCATGATCAGGAAAGCGCCATCGCAGCGCAGACGCTAGATCGTGAAGGCATGATCAAGGGCATGTATCCGGTTCGGGGCCTTGCAAGCGCGCAGGCTGTGCGCTTGCTAGGTGCGGGCCGGGCCTTGGACGAGGTCTTGCACGCCGCACAGTTGCTGGAACATGAATGGGGCATTACGGCACAGGTATGGAGTTGCCCCAGTTACACACGGCTGGCGCGCGAGGCACAGGCCGCTGAACGCTGGAACCGCCTGCATCCGCATGCACCCAGGCGCAGCTGCCATTTGCGCGACTGCCTGGCGGGGAGCCGAACACCGGTGATTGCCGTCACTGGTTACCCACAGGCGGTCGTCGACCCGTTGGCGGCGTATGTGGATACCCGCTTCGTAGCGCTGGGCGCAGGCTCGGTGCAGGCAGCAGCACCGAACCGTTATTGGATTGCAAGCCTGGCGCTAAAAGCCTTGGCCGATGACGGGCATCTGGACACACGCAAAGCAGAAGATGCCCTGCGACGCTATTGCCTGAAATGAGCCGGCATGCAGCACTTCGCTGCACTCAGGTTTTGCGTCGACCGCGGGTTTGCACACCCGCATCCATCGCCAGCCCCGCCGTGCGCTCCAGCGCATCGGCAAAGGCCTGGCGCTGCTCGGGCTCGATCTGCGACAAGAACAGCTCATCCACGGTGCTTTCGTAGATTTTCCACATCTTTTTGCGCAGGGTGCGGCCCGCCTCGGTGATCGAGGCAAACGCCGCTCGGCCATCACCGTCGGAACGCGAGCGCACCACCAGGCCGTCTTTTTCCAGGCGGTCGACCAGACGTGTGAGGTTGTAACGCTCAATGGCCAGCACATCGGCCAGTTCATGCATGCGGCGGGTACCTTCAGGGCCGCTTTCCAGCCCCCACAACGCGTCGTACCAGGCATACGGCGGCAGTTGCGCCTCGGCCAACCGGCGCTCGATCTCACGGATGACCGTCCTGTGGGCCCTGACAAAACGGAACCATACATCAGGCTCTTTCGACGACATGCAACACCATCCGGGGATTTTCAAGAAGGTTGCAATAGTAGCTCATCCCAGGCTAAATTCCGGCATGTCGTTGCAATTGCAACTATATTGCAGCACTCCCACAAGGAGTCCGTCGCCTGGAATCCGCCTACTCTGGAGCCATATATGAACCCCAATAACGCAGCATCTCTGGACAACGATCCACAGGAAACCCGCGAGTGGCTGGACTCCATCGAATCGGTGCTGTCTACCGAAGGTCGCCCCCGCGCCCACTACCTGATCGACCAACTGCTGGATTTCGACGTAGCGCGCCACGGCGACTTTTATGGACGGGTGACCACCCCTTACGTCAATACCATTGCGCTCGACCGCGAGGTGCCCTACCCCGGCAATCTGGACATCGAACGCCGGACCAATGCGTTTATCCGCTGGAACGCCATGGCGATGGTCCTGCGTGCCGGCAAACACTCAGGCGTCGGTGGGCATATTGCAACCTATGCGTCAGCCGCGGTGCTCTACGACGTAGGCTTCGACCATTTTTTCCGTGGTCGAACCGATACGTTCGACGGCGATCTGGTGTACATCCAGGGCCACTCCTCCCCAGGTATCTACGGCCGCGCTTATCTGGAAGGCCGTATCAACGAAGCCCAGCTGGATAACTTTCGCCGCGAGGCCGGTGGCGAAGGCCTGTCTTCCTACCCTCATCCACGGCTGATGCCGGACTTTTGGCAGTTTCCAACGGTGTCCATGGGGCTCGGCCCGATCACTGCCGCTTACCAGGCGCGCTTTATGCGCTACCTGGAATTTCGCGACCTCAAGCAACACCAGGGTCGCAAGGTGTGGGCGTTCCTCGGCGACGGCGAAATGGACCAGCCGGAATCCCTGGCCGCCATCTCCCTGGCGGGGCGCGAAAAACTCGACAACCTGATCTTTGTAGTGAACTGCAACCTGCAGCGGCTGGACGGCCCGGTGCGCGGCAACGCCAAGGTGATCCAGGAATTCGAAAGTTTGTACCGTGCCGCCGGCTGGAATGTGATCAAGGTGATCTGGGGCGGTGGCTGGGATGCGCTGCTGGAAAAGGACCACAGCGGCCTGCTGCGCCAACGCATGATGGAATGTGTGGACGGCGACTACCAAAATTACAAATCTCAGAATGGCGCCTACGTACGCGAGCATTTCTTCGGCAAGTATCCGCAGCTGCTGGCACTGGTTGCAGACATGTCCGACGACGATATCTGGAAGCTCTCACGGGGCGGTCATGACCCGGCCAAGGTCTACAACGCCTACGCCGCCGCGGTACGCCACAAGGGCCAGCCCACTGTGATCCTGGCCAAGACCGTAAAGGGCTTTGGCATGGGCGAGGCCGGCGAAGGCCAGAACATCAATCATCAGTTGAAAAAGATGGGCGCCGAGGCGGTAAAAGCCTTCCGTGATCGCTTCGGTCTGGACGTGGCCGATGACCAGCTCGACGAGATTCCTTACCTAAAACCCGCCGCCGACAGTGCAGAAGCCCACTACTTCAGCGCCCGGCGCCAGGCCCTGGGCGGACACGTGCCCGCCCGGCACAGCAGCGTCGCCCCTTTGACGATCCCGCCTTTGTCCGTATTCGCCACTCAGCTCAAGGACACCGGCGAGCGCGCTATTTCCACCACCATGGCGTTCGTCCGCATCCTTGGCACCCTGCTCAAGGACCCGCATTTGGGCAAGCTGATCGTACCCATCGTGCCGGATGAGTCGCGCACCTTCGGCATGGAAAGCCTGTTCCGGCAGATCGGCATCCACTCCGCCGTCGGCCAGCTTTACACTCCGCAAGACGCCGGCCAACTGAGCTACTACAAAGAGAGCAAGGACGGACAGATCATGCAGGAAGGCCTGAATGAATCGGGAGCCATTTCCTCATGGATCGCGGCGAGTACGTCCTACAGCAACCACGGCCTGATGACCGTGCCTTTCTATATCTTCTACTCAATGTTCGGCTTCCAGCGCGTTGGCGACCTGGCCTGGGCGGCGGGAGATGCGCGGGCCCGAGGGTTTCTGCTGGGGGCCACGGCCGGGCGCACCACCCTGATGGGAGAAGGGTTGCAGCATGACGACGGGCACAGCCATATCCTGGCGTCAGTGATTCCTTGCTGCGTGGCCTACGACCCGACCTTTGCCTACGAGCTGGCGGTGATTATTCGCGAGGGCATGCGGCGCATGTACGTCGAGCAGGAAGACATTTATTACTACATCACCCTGCTCAACGAAAACTACCCGCACCCGGCAATGCCCGAAGGCGTCGAGACTGGCATTCTCAAGGGTATGTATCCGTTGAGCACCCACCGCCAATCATGCGTGCAACTGATGGGCAGTGGTTCGATTCTGCGTGAAGTGATCGCCGCAGCTGCGCTGCTTGAGCGGGACTTCGCCGTGCACAGCGATGTCTGGAGCGTCACCAGCCTGACTGAACTGCGCCGCGACGGGCACGCGATGGAACGCTGGAACCTGTTGCATCCGAGCGATGAACCGCGCCAGAGCTATGTGGAACAGTGTCTCGCCGACAAGACCGGACCGGTGGTGGTCGCTACCGACTACATGAAACTATTCGCCGACCAGATTCGCCCCTTCGTACACGGCCGCCGCTTTGTGGCGCTGGGCACGGATGGTTTCGGGCAGTCGGATACACGCGAAGCGTTGCGCGAGTTTTTTGAAGTAGATCGACATTTCATCGTGCTGGCGGCCCTGAAGGCCTTGGCAGATGACGGCGTGATCGGCCGTGACAAGGTCGTGGACGCCATCAGCCGCTACGGGATCAATGCCGACAAGGCAGATCCCGTAACGGTCTGAGCTACTGGGCTGGGGTCGGCAGAGGTGGAATCGCCTCTGTCGGCGCGGGCAGGCTCGGGTTGGTCGGCGCAGGCGCAGGTTCTGTTGCCGGTGTCGGTGCCATGTCCGGTACGGGCTCTACGCTCGGCGCGACGGGCGCGATGGGTGCGGCCTCAGGTGGCGGCGCAAGCGGCTGCGCAGCGGCAGGCGTGACAGGCGCCTCTTGAGGAGCCTCGACCTTATCGGCTGCCGGCGCGGCTTTCTGTTCAGGCATGCCAAGCTCATCCTTGGGCTTTTCGGGGATATGTGCGGCCTGCTTCACTTCCTGGGGCAAAAACACATCCACCAAGGCAAAGTAACGCTCATAGAACTTGGGCGCCGAGACGGTCTCGCTCGCCACCTTGACCATCGAGTCATCGGTGGAGCCGATGGGCATCGACACCGAGCCCAATACCCCAACCCCGAGGCTCGCGGAATTGTTGACCTTCTTCAGCGCATAGCGGTCCTGCAAGGCGTTGGCAAACATCGTCGAGTGATTGCTGCCTTTGCCATCAGCGGCACACACCACGTTGAAGCTGATCTGCAAATGGGTCTCGCCGGTCTGCTGGAAACTCTTGTTGCCGGCCACCAACTTTGGATCGCTGCTGGTGATGATATAGCCCTGGCTGAGCAGGGCACGACGCGCCGCTTCACAGGCCGCCACATCGCTCACCGGGTAATCGCGGGAAAAGGTACCGGAGTCGTCGAAATTCTCATGTTCATAAATAGCGGTCTTGGGTGACGAGCAACCCGCCGCGCCCGCCAGCACCAGCGCCAACCCTAGGTTTCGCAAGTGAAATGATGTCGACATCGAAAATCCTGAGAAAAACAGTCCGGGCGGTATTGTGCAACAGAACGAGGCCTTGGCGCGCGCATTCCTGTCGGTAAAACGTCACAGCCTTTGGGGCTGGCGCTGCTGACTATGACAAGTTTGTTTACAACTTATTCCCCAACTTCCTATCATCGCCCTGGGTGCGCTGCTGCATACGGCACAGCGCAGGTTAAAGAATAAGCGTTGGTCGGGCCGCCAATGGAGATAGGTCGTGCCTGATAAACACCCAGCCATCCCTCGCCCACAGCGTTTGACCGAGGGCGCACTGTCTGCCCTTGGGCGCTTTTCAGATATAGAAGCCGTCAGCGGCATTGTCCTGCTGCTGGCCGCCATCGTCGCCTTGATCTGGGCCAACAGCCCGGCGGCCGACACCTACGAGCACTTCTGGAATACCCCAGTCACCCTTGGGCTGGGCGACTACAGCGTGTCGCGCTCGCTGCACTTCCTGGTCAATGACGGCCTGATGACCATCTTCTTCCTGGTGGTGGGCGCCGAGATACGCCAGGAGATCAAGGACGGTGCGCTCGCCAACCTGAAGCTGGCCACGCTGCCATTGGGCGCAGCGCTGGGTGGCGTACTGATGCCGGCGATCATTTACACCGTGCTCAACCACGGCACCGCCGCCGCCAGTGGCTGGGCCGTACCCACCGCAACGGACATCGCCTTTGCCGTCGGCGTGCTGGCACTGTTGGGCAGGTCGATTCCCAGTGGCGTACGTATCCTGCTGCTGGCCTTGGCCATTATCGATGACATCGTGGCAATCCTGATCATTGCCGTATTCTTCACCGCCAGCCTCGATTACATGGGACTGGTAATAGCCATCGCCGGGCTGGCGCTGGTGCTGGTTTTCCAGCGCATGGGCATCGGCAAGGCCGCCGTCTACCTGCTGCCTGGAGCGATCGTGTGGTTTGGCCTGCTCAAGACCGGCGTCCACCCGACGCTTGCCGGCGTAATCCTGGGGCTGATGACGCCGGTCAACTCCAAGCCCGCCACCGAGCGCCCACTGGACACCATAGGCCGCACGTTCAACGAATTGATGGAGCGCTTCTCCCAGTCCCATGAAGGCCCTGGACACGTTAACCAGCCACTGAAGCAATTGCGCGAAGCGCAGCGGGAAATTTTACCGCCAGTGCAGCGGGTTC
The DNA here is from genome assembly GCF_003851685.1 of Pseudomonas sp. R5-89-07. Lineage (NCBI taxonomy): Bacteria > Pseudomonadati > Pseudomonadota > Gammaproteobacteria > Pseudomonadales > Pseudomonadaceae > Pseudomonas > Pseudomonas sp. R5-89-07. The sequence goes on from NZ_CP027727.1 coordinate 3,695,340, forward strand.
AATCGGCGCTGCACCCGTGGGTGGCCTTCGGCGTGATGCCGCTGTTCGCGCTGGCCAATGCCGGTGTCAGCCTGAGCGGCTTCAACCTGGACGATCCCCTGCCCCACGGCGTGTTCATGGGCGTCGTCTTCGCCCTGGTGCTGGGCAAACCCTTGGGCGTGATGCTGGCCAGTATCACCCTGGTCAAGCTCAACCTCTGCCAGCTGCCGGACGGCGTCACCTGGTCGGGTGTCGGCCTGGTGGGTCTGCTGGCGGGGATTGGCTTTACCATGTCGATCTTCATCTCGTCCCTGGCGTTCTCCGACCCGGCCTTGCTGTCGGCGGCCAAGCTGAGCGTGTTGACGGCGTCGACCCTGGCTGCGGTCATCGGCCTGACCTGGGGTAAGCTCAAGTTCTCGGGCAAGAAATCTGAGAGCTAAGCGCCACCGCCATAAGCGTGCGGCGTAAAAAGCGGCCGACCGGCGCTCCAAACGACGTCAATCGCGGTAGCGCAACGCATCCACGAGGAGGCTGAATGCTTGTGTGGGTTGGCGTCGACTTGGGTAGTACAGGTGATATCCGGAAAACGGCGGGCACCAGTCCTCTAGAACACGAATTAAGCTGCCGTGTTCGATGTCCGATCTCACCTGCTCTTCAGGTAGGTAGGCGAGCCCCTGACCTGATCGAGCCCCCATCAAAATGAGAGACGCAGATCCAACAACAAGCTGACCGTCCACATGGACGTTTACAGCTCGACCGTCCTTCTCGAATTCCCAAGCGTACAGTCCGCCATGTGTAGGAAGTCGCAGGTTGATGCAGTTGTGAAACGTCAAGTCGGAGGGCGCCCGTGGCTGTCCGTACTTCTCGAAGTACACGGGCGTACCGACTACCGCCATGCGCATGTCTGGCCCTATCCGGGTAGCTATCATGCCTTGCGCTACCGTTTCGCCAGGTCGAATGCCAGCATCGAAACGCCCGCCCACGATATCTGTCAGCCCTACATCTACGACTATTTCAATTTTGATTTCTGGGTACAGAGGAAGGAATTTCTCCAGCTTGGGCCAGAGCACGGTGGCCGCGGCGTTTTCGGTAGCCGCGAGGCGCAGGGTACCTCTGGGATTTTCGCCCAATGCAGTAACCGCTTCTAACTCCGCATCGACCTCCGCGAACCGCTGAGCGACGGTTTGCAGCAGGCGCTCGCCAGCCTGAGTGGGTGACACGCGTCTGGTCGTCCGAGTGAGGAGCCTTACGCCTAAGCGCGTCTCTAATGCCCGCATCGTTTGGCTCAGCGCTGACTGCGAGACACCCAGTTGCTTCGCTGCTTTGGTAAAGCTTTGTTCTTGTGCAACCACTAAAAACGCGACGAGGTCGGAGGCGGTCTGCTTGTGCATTGATAAGCTTCGCTTATATATCTAATCAATTTTAAGCACGTTATCAGAAGCAATCGTGGCTGTTAATTTAGTTTCAGATCTAACGCAGCCTCGCTGCCGAGTGAACGGAAGGAAATTCTGATGGCATACGAAAAAGGTACAGCCCACAAGGCTTTTGGCGATGTAGCTCCGGCGCTTGCCGAATACACCGATAACCTGCTGTTCGATGATGTGTGGAAACGGCCCGGCCTCTCACCTCGTGACCGCAGCCTTGTAACCATCACCACCCTCATTGTGCTTTACCGTCAAAACGAGTTGCCGTACCACCTTAAGCTTGCCCTTGAGAACGGCGTGACCCGTGAAGAAATCATCGAAACGATCACCCATCTGGCGTTCTATGGCGGCTGGCCCGTCGCGGCGACTGCACTGAATATCGCTCGCAAGGTGTTCGAGGAGACCGGTACATAAGCAGGGCCTGTGAATATTTTCCGCAACGCAGGTGCCCACTGACGTGGCAGCTGCCGCCCACTATCGGTGGCGCAATGCGCACTCAAGCCACCGGCGACTCAGAGAGAATTCCATGAGTGATTCAGACCTAACCATCATCCGCAACGGAACCAAGCCATCTGCAAAGGGCCCTGACACTTGGTTCACTGGCTCGGTTCGTATCGACACCATGTTCCAGGCGACAGCACCTGGTCGAGCAACGGGCGCCATCGTCACGTTTGAGCCATCCGCGCGCACCTTTTGGCACTCTCACCCGGCGGGTCAAACGCTAGTGGTATTGACGGGTGTCGGCTGGGTTCAATGCGAAGGTGGCCAGCGAACCGAGATTCGCGCGGGTGACGTCGTCTCCTGTGCTTGCGGGAAACGGCATTGGCACGGCGCTGCTGCGACGACTGCGATGTCCCATTTTGCGGTCACCGAAACGATCGATGGCAAAAATACTGACTGGATGGAGCCGGTGACCGACGAACAATACCTCGGCGGTGCGCTCGTAAGCTGATCACGTTGGCGTCGATGCTGTGATGGATGGCTACGTTGACAATCGTCGCCCCGATTGCAGCTATCACGGGTCAACCTGAGCTTTAAACGGCGCAAAAAAAGACCCCGGCCTCTTCAGGACGGGGTCTTTTTATTCAGGCTTGCATCAGAACTTCTTGATGTCTGCCTGGGTTTCCAACTGCTTGCGGTAGGCAGCAAAGTCTTGCTGGCCAATACGTGAAGCAAGGGCGCGACGGTATTGCGCCTTTTCTTCGTCCGTAGGAGCAGCTGCTTCATTGACGCCGTTCAAGCGCACGATCACCAGGCTGCCATCGCGCAGGGTGACGGTGGTGAAGGTCGGCTTGTCCTTGGCCGCAGGCTTGGGCATGCGGAACAACGCTTGCAGCACCGCAGGGTCGATAGCTTCCTGGCCACGGGTAGCAGCTTCGGTCACCTTCCAGGCCTGGCCGTCAATCGGCTGGTTCAACGCGGTCTTGCCATCACGCAGGCTGGCGATCAACTCGTCGGCATGGGTTTTGGCGGCGGCGCTGGCGCGCTCCTTGGTCATCTGTGCGCGAATCGGCTCAGCAACCTGTTCCAGCGGCAGCTGGGCAGGCTTGCGGTGCTCTTTGGCGCGCAGCACGATGATGGTTTCCGGGTCCAGCTCGATGGCAGTGCTGTTGGCACCTTCATCCAGCACTTCCGGGCTGAACGCAGCGGTGACCACGGCACGGTTGGCCGCGACGCCTTCGCCACCCTCACGACCGAACGGCGCGGAAGTGTGCACGGTCAGCTTCAGATCGGACGCCGGCTGGGCCAGGTCGGAGGCTTCGAATGCCGCATCTTCCAATTGCTTGGTCGCTTCGACAAAGCGCTGTTCAACCTGCTGGGTCTTGAGCTCGCGGGTCAGCTTGTCTTTCAGGCTGGCGAACGATGGCACTTGTGGCGCCTCAACGCCCAGCAGCTTGATCAAATGCCAACCGAACGTGGTGCGCACCGGCACTGACACCTGGTCTTGCTTCAAGCCGTACAGAGCCGTCTCGAAGTCCGGATCGTAGACACCAGGACCGGCAAAGCCCAAATCCCCGCCATTGTTGGCCGAACCCGGATCCTGGGAAAACTCCTTGGCCAGGGCTTCAAATTTTTCGCCCTTGGCCAGGCGCGCCTGGATGTCTTCGATCTTGGCCTTGGCTTGCGCCTCGGTGACCTTGTCGTTGACCTCGATCAGAATGTGCGCGGCACGACGCTGTTCAGCGAGGTTGGCGGTTTCTTTCTCGTAGGCAGCCTGCAGCTCATTGTCCTTGACGGTAACCTGGTCGAAGAACGACGACTTCTTCAGCTCCAGGTAGTCGATGACGACCTGGTCCGGGGTCATGAACTCCTTGGCATGCTGGTCGTAGTAGGCCTTGACTTCGTCGTCGGTGAGTTTCACCGCTGCCGGGTCAGCCTTGATGTTGACGGTGGCGAAATCGCGGGTCTGTTTTTCCAGACGGGCGAATGCCAGCACCTCGGCGTCGGTCACGAAACCACTGCCGGCGATGCCTGCGCGAACCTGGCCGATGAGCATTTCCTGGGTCAGCATCTGACGGAATTGCAGGCGGCTATAGCCCAGTTGGCGGATTACCTGGTCAAAGCGTTCGGTGTTGAACTTGCCGTCCACCTGGAATTCCGGCGTCTGCAGGATCACCTGGTCCAGTGCCGCTTCCGAGAAGCCGAACTTGGAATCAGCAGCGCCTTGCAGCAGCAGCTTGCGATCGATCAGGCCCTTGAGGGCCGCGTCGCGCAGCAGTTTTTCGTCCAACAGGGAAGCATCGAAATCCTTGCCCAGTTGTTGCATCAGCTGGCGCCGTTGCATATCGACGGCCTGGCTCAATTCGGTCTGGGTGATTTCCTCACCGTTGACCTTGGCCACGTCCTGCTTGTTATTACCCGAAGCCTGGAAAATAGCCTCGATACCGGTGAACGCCATCAATGCGACGATGATCCCGATAATGGTCTTGGCAATCCAGCCTTGTGAATTGTCCCTGATATTTTGCAGCATGCGTCCCCCAGAAACGGTTGAACATCAAAAATAGGCAACCGTGGAGCGTGGGTAGAATCCGGATAGAAGAAAGGCGCATCCGAGGATGCGCCTTCTCGTAACTGGCGGAGCGGACGGGGGTTTTAACTCTGACCCCCGGCGTGACGACCCGATGGATACGTGGGTCGGCTACCGATCCGCTGCCAGGCCAGACCTGCGTCCGACCCGGGTAAACAAAGGCTTGATCGAAGCTTAGTTAACGGCTTCTTTCAGGGCTTTACCGGCTTTGAAACCTGGTTTCTTGGCAGCAGCGATTTGCAGTGCTTTGCCGGTCTGTGGGTTACGGCCAGTGCGAGCTGGGCGGTCAGTCACAGAGAAAGTACCGAAGCCTACCAGTACCACGGAGTCGCCGGCCTTCAGAGCGCCAGTGACGGATTCGATTACTGCGTCCAGCGCACGGCCGGCAGCAGCTTTCGGGATATCAGCGGATGCAGCGATAGCATCAATCAGTTCCGACTTGTTCACTCTAAGTCCCCTTATATATCTATGAGTATGATTCTAAGTTTTTTTGGTAAAAAGCAAAAACCAGTGCTGAATGGCCTACAGACACTTAAGAGCCGCTTTATAACAAGGGCTCTAAAAAGCTGTCAAGGAAGCCCCCCAGGCTTCAACACATTAATGCGTGCTAATTCTTTCCTTGGAATCCGACTCGCGTTTTTCGTCCTTCGCGACTATCTCCGGAGCCACATCCGGCAAGGGCTCCGGCGCGTATTGCAGCGCAATTTGGAGGACTTCGTCAATCCATTTAACCGGTTTAATCTGAAGATCCTGCTTGATATTGTCAGGAATTTCCTTCAAGTCGCGAACATTCTCTTCAGGAATGATCACGGTCTTGATTCCACCCCGGTGTGCGGCGAGCAATTTCTCTTTCAGACCACCGATAGCCAATACCTGACCACGCAGGGTGATTTCCCCGGTCATCGCTACATCAGCACGCACCGGAATGCCAGTCAATGCCGACACCAGGGCCGTGCACATGCCTACACCCGCGCTAGGGCCGTCTTTTGGGGTCGCCCCTTCCGGCATGTGGATATGGGTGTCGTGCTTCTCGTGGAAGTCCAGAGGGATACCGAGGCTCCTGGCACGGCTGCGCACCACGGTCTGCGCGGCGGTGATCGATTCGACCATCACATCGCCCAGCGAACCGGTTTTGATCAACTGGCCCTTGCCCGGGATCACGGCCGCTTCGATGGTCAGCAACTCGCCGCCCACCTGGGTCCACGCCAGGCCAGTCACCTGCCCTACCTGGTCCTGCTGCTCGGCCAGGCCGTAGCGGAATTTACGCACGCCCAGGAAATGCTCCAGCGAGTCGGCAGTCACCTTCACCGAGAAGCGTTTTTCCAGCGCATGCTCCTTGACCGCCTTGCGGCAGATTTTCGCGATCTGACGCTCAAGCCCGCGTACACCGGCCTCCCGGGTGTAATAACGCACAATGTCACGGATCGCTTCGACTTCAAATTCGATCTCGCCTTTCTTCAGGCCGTTGGCCGAAGTCTGCTTGGGCGCGAGGTATTTGACGGCAATATTGATCTTCTCGTCTTCGGTGTAACCCGGCAGACGAATCACCTCCATCCGGTCCAGCAACGCTGGCGGAATGTTCATGGAGTTGGAGGTGCACAGGAACATGACGTCGGACAGGTCGTAATCAACTTCCAGATAATGGTCGTTGAAGTTGTGGTTCTGCTCGGGATCGAGCACCTCGAGCAACGCCGACGCCGGATCGCCACGCATGTCGCTGCCCATCTTGTCGATTTCATCGAGCAGGAACAGCGGGTTGCGCACGCCCACTTTTGTCATCTTTTGAATCAATCTTCCTGGCATCGAACCGATGTACGTCCGGCGATGACCACGAATTTCCGCTTCGTCACGCACGCCGCCAAGGGCCATGCGCACGAACTTGCGGTTGGTCGCACTGGCAATCGACTCCGCCAAGGAGGTTTTACCCACCCCAGGAGGACCAACCAGGCACAACACCGGGCCGCGAATTTTCTTCACGCGCTTTTGCACGGCGAGGTATTCGAGGATACGTTCCTTGACCTCTTCGAGGCCGTAGTGGTCGGCATCGAGAATTTCTTCGGCGCGGGTCAGGTCCAGGCGTACCTTGGTCTGGGCCTTCCACGGCACTTGCACGAGCCAGTCGATGTAGGAGCGAACCACGGTGGCTTCGGCCGACATCGGCGACATCTGCTTGAGTTTGTTCAGCTCGGCCGTTGCTTTGGTCAGCGCGTCTTTCGGCAGGCCGGCGGCATCGATACGCTTTTTCAGCTCTTCGATCTCGTTGTGGCCTTCCTCGCCATCGCCGAGTTCTTTCTGAATGGCCTTCATCTGCTCATTCAAGTAGTACTCGCGCTGGCTGCGCTCCATTTGTTTCTTCACGCGGCCACGAATGCGCTTCTCGACCTGCAGCAGGTCGATTTCGCCATCCAGCAGTGCCAGCACGTGCTCGACACGGGACGACAGGTCGATGATCTCGAGGATGTCCTGCTTCTGCTCGATCTTCAGCGCCATGTGCGCCGCCATGGTGTCGACCAGGCGGCTTGGCTCATCGATGCTGTTGAGGGACGACAGGACTTCAGCCGGGACTTTCTTACCCAGTTGCACATACTGCTCGAACTGCGAAAGCAGGCTGCGCACGAAGACTTCGGACTCGCGCTCAGGGGCTTCGACTTCGTCGATCAGCGCCACTTCGGCGCGCAGGTGGCCGTCCACCTCCATGAAACGCTCTACTGCGCCGCGCTGCTCGCCTTCCACCAGTACCTTGACGGTGCCGTCGGGAAGCTTGAGCAATTGCAGGACAGTCGCAACAGTGCCGACGCGATACAGGGCGTCTTCGCCTGGATCATCGTCAGCAGGATTCTTCTGGGCCAACAGCAGGATCTGCTTGTCGCCCGTCATCGCAGCCTCGAGGGCTTCGATAGACTTCTCGCGCCCCACGAACAGCGGGATAACCATGTGCGGATAAACGACGACATCACGCAACGGCAGGAGAGGCAATTCGATGGTTGTCTTCATGATTTCGCCTCTATGACAGTTGAAAAACAAGCTTGAAACCAAGATGGGGGTTGCCTGCAAAAAAAACAAGCTCAATGCCAGCACTTAAACGCATGAATAAACGCGATTTAATCCGCCGCCCTGCAAAAAGACCCCAAAAAAACAAGGGGCCCCGAAAGGCCCCTTGCTTGTACCACCACTGCGCAGACGCTTAGGCGTCAGGTGCAGCCTTGGCAGCCGGCTCACTGTTTTCGTAGATATACAGTGGCTTGGACTTGCCTTCGATAACGCTTTCGTCGATCACCACTTTACTCACCTCGGACTGCGAGGGGATTTCATACATGGTGTCGAGCAATACGCCTTCGAGGATCGAGCGCAAACCACGTGCACCGGTCTTGCGCTCCAGTGCCCGCTTGGCCACCGATTTGAGCGCGTCGGTACGGAACTCGAGGTCCACACCTTCCATCTCGAACAACTTGGCATATTGCTTGGTCAGGGCGTTTTTCGGCTCGGTGAGGATCTGAATCAAAGCAGCCTCATCCAGCTCGTCCAGCGTGGCCAGGACCGGCAGACGACCGACGAATTCCGGGATCAGGCCGAACTTGACCAGATCGTCAGGTTCAACTTCACGCAGGGACTCGCCAACCTTCTTGCCTTCTTCCTTGCTACGCACTTCCGCGCCGAAACCGATGCCGCCACGGGTGGAACGCTGCTGAATTACCTTTTCCAGGCCGGAGAACGCACCACCACAGATAAACAGGATGTTACGCGTATCGACCTGCAGGAATTCCTGCTGCGGGTGCTTACGGCCGCCTTGCGGTGGTACCGAAGCGACCGTGCCTTCGATCAGCTTCAACAGTGCCTGCTGTACGCCTTCACCGGAAACGTCCCGAGTGATCGACGGGTTGTCCGACTTGCGCGAAATCTTGTCGATTTCGTCGATGTAGACAATACCCATCTGGGCCTTCTCTACGTCGTAGTCGCACTTCTGCAGCAGTTTCTGAATGATGTTCTCGACATCTTCGCCCACATAGCCAGCCTCGGTGAGGGTGGTGGCGTCGGCGATGGTGAACGGAACGTTCAGCAGGCGAGCGAGAGTTTCCGCAAGCAGGGTTTTACCCGAGCCTGTAGGACCGATCAGCAGGATATTACTCTTGCCGAGTTCGACTTCGTCGCCTTTCTTGTCACGCTGGTTCAGGCGCTTGTAGTGGTTGTACACCGCTACGGCCAGAACCTTCTTCGCACGCTCCTGACCAATCACGTACTGGTCAAGGATGCCGCTGATTTCTTTCGGCGATGGGAGTTTGTGCGCACTGCTCTCGGCCTGGGCTTCCTGCACCTCCTCGCGGATGATGTCATTGCACAGGTCGACGCATTCGTCGCAGATAAACACCGAGGGGCCGGCAATCAATTTGCGTACTTCATGCTGGCTTTTGCCACAGAAGGAGCAATAGAGCAGCTTGCCGTTGTCCTCGCCGTTGCGGGTGTCAGTCATTCGTTCGATCCAAATCCGATAGGCTTGCAACACAAGATGAAGGCTTATGCGGGCTTTTTCAAGCCCGCCAGTGGTCGGACATGCCGACCAGCCCTATTTTGAGCGGCTTATATTAAGCGGGGCGCTTTTCGATCACGGCGTCGATCAACCCGTATTCACGGGCGGCTTCGGCGCTCATGAAGTTGTCACGGTTGGTATCACGCTCGATTTCTTCAAGTGTGTGCCCGCTGTGCTTGGCCATCAGCGTGTTGAGACGCTCACGAATGAAGAGGATTTCCTTGGCATGGATTTCGATGTCCGATGCCTGGCCCTGGAAACCGCCCAGTGGCTGGTGAATCATCACGCGCGAGTTCGGCAGGCAGTAACGCTTGCCCTCGGCGCCGGCGGTCAGCAGGAATGCACCCATGCTGCAGGCCTGGCCAATGCAGGTCGTCGACACGTTTGGCTTGATGAACTGCATGGTGTCGTAGATCGACATGCCCGCAGTCACCGAACCACCCGGCGAGTTGATGTAGAGATGGATGTCCTTGTCCGGGTTTTCCGCTTCAAGGAACAGCAGTTGCGCACAGATCAGGTTGGCCATGTAGTCCTCTACCGGGCCAACCAGAAAGATCACTCGCTCCTTGAGCAGGCGCGAGTAGATGTCGTAGGCGCGTTCGCCACGAGCGGACTGCTCGACAACCATCGGGACCAGGCCGCCTGCGGCCTGGATATCAGAGTTCTGCTGAATATAGGAATTACGGAACATGCTCTGCAGTTACTCCCAAATAGTCATGTCTTGAAAACGCATAAGCCAGCGCGAGGCTGGCTTATGGTTGAATTTCCAACGAGTTGGACAATCAGTCGGCTTGTGCTGCTTCCGCCGGTTTGACTGCTTCTTCGTAAGAGACCGCTTTATCGGTCACCTTAGCCTTCTGCAGAACAGTATCCACAACTTGTTCTTCCAGCACAACCGAACGTACTTCGTTCAGTTGCTGGTCGTTCTTGTAGTACCAAGCCACGACCTGCTCAGGCTCCTGGTAGGCCGAGGCCATTTCCTGGATCATTTCGCGAACGCGGTCTTCGTCTGGCTTGAGGTCGAACTGCTTGACCACTTCAGCCACGATCAGGCCCAGCACGACGCGGCGCTTGGCTTGCTCTTCGAACAGCTCGGCCGGCAGCTGGTCAGGCTTGATGTTGCCACCAAACTGCTGAACCGCTTGTACGCGCAGGCGATCCACTTCGTTGGACAGCAGAGCCTTAGGCACTTCGATCGGGTTGGCAGCCAGCAGACCGTCCATGACCTGGTTCTTGATCTTGGATTTGATGGCCTGACGCAGCTCACGCTCCATGTTCTTGCGAACTTCGGCGCGGAAACCTTCGATGCCGGTTTCCTTGATGCCGAATTGAGCGAAGAACTCTTCGTTCAGCTCTGGCAGCTTAGGCTCGGAAACGCTGTTGACGGTCACGGTGAACTCGGCGGCTTTGCCGGCCAGGTCCAGGTTCTGGTAGTCAGCAGGGAATTCCAGGTTCAGTACGCGCTCTTCGCCGGCCTTGGCGCCAACCAGGCCGTCTTCGAAACCAGGGATCATGCGGTTGGAACCCAGCACCAACTGAGTGCCCTTGGCCGAACCACCGGCGAATACTTCGCCGTCAACCTTGCCAACGAAATCGATGTTCAGCTGGTCTTCGTTCTGGGCGGCACGGTCGACCACTTCGAAACGGGTGTTCTGCTTGCGCAGGATTTCCAGCATGTTGTCCAGGTCCGAATCAGCCACTTCGGCGCTCAGGCGCTCGATAGCGATACTGTCGAAACCGGCCACTTCGAATTCCGGGAACACTTCGAATACGGCTACGTATTCCAGGTCCTTGCCCGCTTCCAGGGACTTGGGTTCGATCGAAGGCGAGCCAGCCGGGTTCAGCTTTTGCTCGACAACGGCCTCGTAGAAGGAAGCCTGGATCACGTCACCTACAGCTTCCTGGCGCGCATCGGCACCAAAACGACGCTTGATTTCGCTCATCGGCACTTTGCCTGGACGGAAACCAGCGATCTTGGCCTTCTGGGCAGTCTGCTGCAGACGCTTGTTGACCGCAGTCTCGATACGCTCTGCCGGCACGGTGATGCTCAGGCGGCGCTCGAGAGCAGTAGTATTTTCAACAGAAACTTGCATGGATATTCCTCGTTGCACAGACATTAGCCGGCCATTTCCGACCCCAATCAAGGGCATGCATTCTAGTGGGTCAAACTCAAGAAGTCACCCTACTGGAAATACACCGGGAAACAGCCGGCATTTTATCGGTACGAAGGCACTGAAGTACCCCGCCCCGGTGACAAATTCAATCAATTGCGCCAGGGCTCTGCGCTGCCCTTCTATATATAGAAGAAGCAGCCACTCATCTCCCTGACGGCCCGCCCCGCGGACGGAGCAAGCTGGCAACGCGGCATCATCGAGATACACAAATACGATGAAACGCCCTGCCGATGCAGCCCAGTACCTGCGACCGCCGACATTCAAACCGCTAAAACCAAAAAAGGCGCCAGACTGTTAAATCTGGCGCCTTTCGAATATGGGGTGGACGAAGGGGATCGAACCCTCGACAACGGGAGTCACAATCCCGTGCTCTACCAACTGAGCTACGCCCACCATATTGCGTTAACAAAGAAACCAAACCACTTCTTTGTTGAACCTTGCCCCACCTGACAGCAGGACAACGTTTTATTTGGTGCGGATGAAGAGACTCGAACTCTTACGCCTCGCGGCGCTGGAACCTAAATCCAGTGTGTCTACCAATTCCACCACATCCGCGCTTGAAGCTCTTAAAGCAAAGGCGCCAGACGGTTAATCTGGCGCCTTTTCAAAATATGGGGTGGACGAAGGGGATCGAACCCTCGACAACGGGAGTCACAATCCCGTGCTCTACCAACTGAGCTACGCCCACCATCTAGCGCTACTTGTGCCAAAGCTGCCTAATGGCGCACCCGGCAGGACTCGAACCTGCGACCATCCGCTTAGAAGGCGGATGCTCTATCCAGCTGAGCTACGGGCGCCTGATTAATCTGTACTCTTGGAGGATTACAAACTAAGTGTTTCCAGCCTTGCAGCACAACAATTCTGCTCGACCTTCTAACCAGTGCTAGGCTGTGCCCGACAAGTGCGACGAATAGTATAGAGGGTCCTGAAACCCGTCAAATCTTTTTTGAAAAAAACTGATTTTATTTAAGGGGTTAGGGCAATTTGCAGACCAAGCGCCTTTGCCCTCGCGCCTCGGCATGCGAGAATGCGCGCACTTTTCTTCCCCCTCTCGATGGTTAATCACGCGTAATGACTGCACAACTTATCGACGGCAAATCAATCGCCGCCAGCCTGCGCCAGCAGATCGCCAAACGCGTCACCGAGCGTCGCCAGCAAGGCCTGCGCACGCCTGGCCTCGCGGTGATCCTGGTCGGCAGCGATCCTGCCTCTCAGGTTTATGTCTCGCACAAGCGTAAAGACTGTGAAGAGGTCGGCTTTATCTCCAAAGCCTACGACTTGCCTTCGGATACCACTCAACAGGCCCTGACCGACCTGATTGACAGCCTCAACGATGACCCGAACATGGACGGTATCCTGCTCCAGTTGCCGCTGCCCGAGCACCTGGACGCGTCCAAGCTGCTGGAACGCATCCGCCCGGACAAGGACGTCGATGGTTTCCATCCTTATAACGTCGGGCGCCTGGCCCAGCGCATCCCGCTGCTGCGCCCCTGCACCCCCAAGGGCATCATGACCCTGCTGGAAAGCACCGGGGTTGATTTGTATGGCCTCGACGCAGTGGTAGTCGGCGCATCGAATATCGTCGGTCGCCCGATGGCCATGGAACTGCTGCTGGCCGGCTGCACCGTCACCGTCACCCACCGCTTCACCAAGGACCTTGCCGGCCACGTTGGCCGCGCTGACCTGGTGGTGGTCGCCGCCGGCAAGCCGGGCCTGGTCAAGGGTGAGTGGATCAAGGAAGGCGCCATCGTCATCGACGTCGGCATCAACCGCCAGGATGACGGCAAGCTGGTAGGCGACGTGGTCTACGACACCGCCCTGCCCCGCGCCGGCTGGATCACACCGGTCCCAGGCGGTGTAGGCCCTATGACCCGGGCATGCCTGCTGGAAAATACGCTGTATGCGGCAGAAACCCTGCACGGCTAATAACCAGGCGTACTGAAAAAGCCCTGCCTTATCGCAGGGCTTTTTATTGCCCGAAAATTATCTGTTTTTTCTTAGTTTTTAAGCACTTTCGTCCGGTTTCGGAAGAACATTCGACAGTTTCTGATCCATACTCCTAGAATGTAACGTCATTTGTCACCAAACCCGTTCCCCAACGGTATTTCCTTACTTTTTAGCGAGTTCATCCGCGTGAAAATTCGTCTTTCCGTCGTCAGCCTGTTTTTTGCTCTCACAGGCACCTTCGCCCACGCCGCCGAAACCACCCTGGCCCCGCGTGATGCCTCCAAACTGCACATCGCGTCCGGCAGCGCCATGCTGGTGGACCTGCAGACCAACAAGGTCATCTATTCCAGCAACCCCGACGTGGTCGTGCCCATCGCTTCCGTCAGCAAGCTGATGACCGGCCTGATCGTGCTGGAAGCCAAGCAGAACATGGATGAATACATCGACATCAACATCACCGACACGCCGGAGATGAAAGGTGTGTTCTCCCGCGTGAAGATCGGCAGCCAGATGCCGCGCAAGGAAATGCTGCTGATCGCGCTGATGTCCTCGGAAAACCGCGCCGCCGCGAGCCTCGCCCACCATTACCCGGGCGGCTACTCGGCGTTCATTGCCGCGATGAACGCCAAGGCCAAGGCACTGGGCATGACCAGCACCCATTACGTGGAGCCGACAGGCCTGTCGATCCATAACGTGTCCACCGCCCGCGACCTGAGCAAGCTATTGGCCTACGCGCGCAAATTCCCGATGTTGAGCCAATTGAGCACCACCAAGGAAAAGACCGTGGCGTTCCGCAAGCCCAACTACACCCTGGGCTTCTCCAACACCGACCACCTGATCAACCGTGCCAACTGGGACATCAAGCTGACCAAGACCGGTTTTACCAACCAGGCCGGGCATTGCCTGGTGCTGGTGACCAGCATGGGCAACCGTCCGGTGTCGCTGGTGATCCTGGATGCGTTCGGCAAATTCACCCATTTCGCCGATGCCAGCCGTATTCGCAACTGGGTCGAGACCGGCGCGAGCAGTTCGGTGCCGGATGTGGCGTTGCGCTACAAGGCTGACAAGAATCTGAAAAGTCGTGCAGGTGTGACAGAAGTGCGTCGCTGACTCACTCACAACGCAAATAAAATGTGGGAGGGGGGCTTGCCCCCGATAGCAGTGTGTCATTCACAACATCAGTGATTGATCCACCGCCATCGGGGGCAAGCCCCCTCCCACATTTTATTTGTGTTCAGCCAGCACCTTGAGTGCCTGGGCCGCCGACTGCTCTTGCCCGGACTGGGCTGTGGCATTCGCCGCCTCGCGCCAACGCTGCGCATCCACATTTGCCGGCAGCTGGCTCGGGCGCTGGGTGAGAATCGCCCAGTTACCTGCGCTCTTCCACGACGACTCAAAGTCGCTGAAGCTCATCATCAAGCGCCGCTCCATACCGGACCGCAGCAGCACCGTGCTCTTCTGCTGATTGAACCCCACCACCACGACATAGCGTGGCCCGGACCAAAAGCTTGAGTCGATGCGCGCCATCACCGGATAACCCGCCGCCACCTGCGCCAGCACCGCGGTCAGCTTGGCATCCAGTGGGTACACCATCAGCCCGTACTCACGCGCCAACTTTTGCATGTTGCGCTCAAGATCGGCCTCGGCGCCTGGCAAGTGCAGCGGCTTATCGAGTAGCCCCGGTGTCATGACAATGCCTTGTTGCGACAGCATGCTGGCCAGAGCCGTAGGACCGCTCTGATAAGCCTCGCTGCGAAAGGTCGGCACGCCGTTGAGTTCAACCCGCTCCGGCAGGCCCGGGAGTTTCGAAGGGTGGCTGGAACAGGCCACGAGCCCCAGGGCGCAGGCCAGCAGGATGGATGCTTTAAGGTTCGACCGTAAGCGCAATTTTTTACTCTCTTGATCAACTGCCGGTGAGGGTCACGATCATAGGATGCTCTTGGGCGGGGGTATAGCCTCCAGTGTCGGTAAAGCGCCTGCCATAGAGCAAACAAGTTGGAAGACACGACCATTGGTCAATAGCAGGCAACCGCCAGGTAGCTAGACTGTCCATTGAGAAGACTGTGTGTGCCCCGGACGGGGCGAAAGGAGGCCTGAATGAGCCTTGCAACGACGATTTTCCTGTTGATCTGCGGTTGGCTGGCGGTGGCCGCCGCCATGCTGTGGGGGGTGATGCGAGTGTCTCGTCGCCATCATCACCCCCACGTCAAACCCGCTGCGCCCGCCAAGCCGCGCAAGGCGACGGCGCACCATGCCTAGCCGGGCATGCAAGTGAAGTCCTGCGTGGCGGCGACTTCCTTGCCGTGCCCATCCTTGAGCGCTGCGCGCACAGTGGTACCCAGGCTCGACTCCTCCAGGGTGTAATGCTCACCCGCCTTGAAATCCTTGTACTCGACCCGCCCCTGGCAATCCTGCTGATTGTTATCGCCAGCCTCTTCCTCGAATAACGTCACGTCCAGCCGATGTTCCCCTGGGCTTACTTCAAAGTAGCGCCCGTCATCTACCCGCTTGCCGTCGACACGCTCGGCCATCAGGTCGTTCGGTGCTTCTTCGGTCAAGCCGATCCAGGCTTCGCTCGGGTCCGCCTTGGGTATCGGGCCGGCACACGCCGACAGCATAAAGACGGCCGCAAGGGTGGGGATCAACAACAGGGTTTTCGGTGACATGGCAGGGCTCCAAAGTACATCAGTAAAAAAGGCGTATCCGATGGCTGACAAGCTTGAAGAGCTGCCGTTTGTAGAACAAATGAATACAAATGAAACGATCTTCAGCCATTACCTAAATCTTCCTTCACCTGGCTGAAAGGTGCGTGTTAGGTGGGTCGGGCAAGACTGCCGGGGTTTGCAATCCTGCTCTTTTGGAGATCCACGCATGCTCGGGCTGGTAAAGACCGCACTGCACAAGCCGTACACGTTCATCGTGTTGGCCATATTCATCTGCATCATCGGGCCCATGGCGGCCCTGCGTACGCCCACGGATGTTTTCCCCGATATCGGTATCCCCGTGGTCGCGGTGGTGTGGCAGTACAACGGCCTGTCGCCAGACGCCATGGCCGGCCGGGTGATCTACACCTACGAACGCTCCCTGAGCACCACCGTCAACGACATCGAACACATCGAGTCGCAATCGCTGCCGGGCATGGGCATCGTCAAGATCTTCTTCCAGCCCGGCGTGGATATCCGCACCGCCAATGCCCAGGTCACGGCGGTGTCACAGACCGTGCTCAAGCAGATGCCACCGGGCATCACGCCGCCGCTGATCCTCAACTACAGCGCGTCCACGGTACCGATCCTGCAAATGGCGTTTTCCAGCCCGAGCCTTTCGGAAGCCAAAATCCGCGATTTGGTGCAGAACAATATCCGCCTGCCGCTGAGCGCCCTGCCCGGCCTGGCGATGCCCACGCCGATGGGTGGCAAGCAGCGCCAGATCACCCTCGACCTCGACCCGCAGGCGCTGGCCGCCAAAGGCTTGTCGGCCCAGGACGTCGGCAATGCCCTGGCGTTGCAGAACCAGATCATCCCGGTGGGCACCGCCAAGCTCGGCCCCAACGAATACACGATCCTGCTGAACAACAGCCCCAAGGCGATCGATGAGCTCAATGACTTGCCGATCAAGAGCGTCGACGGCGCGATCATCACCATCGGCCAGGTCGCCCACGTGCGGGACGGCTCGCCGCCGCAGACCAATATCGTGCGCGTCGACGGCCACCGCGCCGTACTGATGCCGGCGTTGAAGAACGGCAGCATTTCGACCCTGTCGATCATCGACGGCATCCGCAACATGCTGCCGCGCATCAACGAAACCCTGCCGCCGTCGCTGAAGACATCGTTCTTGGGCGACGCCTCGGTGTTCGTCAAGCAATCGGTGGGCAGCGTGGCCCAGGAAGGCATCATCGCCGCCCTGCTGACCAGTGCGATGATCCTGCTGTTTCTCGGCAGCTGGCGCTCGACGCTGATCATTGCCGCGTCGATTCCCCTGGCGGTGCTGTCGGCCATCGCGCTGCTGGCGGTCAGCGGGCAAACCCTGAATGTAATGACCCTGGGCGGCCTGGCCCTGGCGGTGGGCATCCTGGTGGACGATGCCACGGTGACCATCGAAAACATCAACTGGCACCTGGAACAAGGCAAGGCGGTGAAGACGGCGATCCTCGACGGCGCCGCACAAATCGTCGGCCCTGCGTTCGTCTCGCTGCTGTGCATCTGCATCGTGTTCGTGCCGATGTTCCTGCTGCAAGGCATCGCCGGGTACCTGTTCCGGCCGATGGCGCTGGCGGTGATCTTTGCCATGGCCAGTTCCTTCATCCTCTCGCGCACCCTGGTGCCGACACTGGCGATGTTCCTGCTCAAGCCCCACACACCCGAGCAAGGCCCGGGGCATCATCCGGAAGATCAATTCATCAACCACCACGAGGGGGAGCAGCACACCAAGCCGCGCAATGCGGTGCTGCAATCGGTGCTGAATTTCCAGCAGGGATTCGAGCGGCACTTCTCCAATATCCGCGACACCTACCATGGCTTGCTGACGCTCGCACTGGGCGCGCGCAAGCGCTTTATCGTCGGCTTTCTCGCCTGCGTGCTGGCCTCGTTCGTGTTGCTGCCGAGCCTGGGCCAGGATTTTTTCCCGGCGACCGATGCCGGAGCACTGGCGCTGCATGTGCGCCTGCCGCTGGGGACGCGTATCGAGGAAAGCGCCGCCGCGTTCGACCGCATCGAAGCGCGCATTCGCGAGGTGATTCCGGCGCAGGAGCTGGACACGATTGTCGACAACATCGGCATTCCCCTCAGCGGTATCGACATGGCCTACAGCAGCAGCGGCACCATCGGCCCGCAGGACGGCGATATCCAGGTCACCCTGAAAAAGGACCATGCGCCCACCGCCGACTACGTCAAAAAACTGCGTGAAGCCCTGCCGCAAAGTTTCCCCGGCAGCCACTTTGCGTTCCTGCCGGCGGACATCAGCAGCCAGATCCTCAACTTCGGCGCGCCGGCCCCGCTGGACGTGAAAATCTCCGGGCGCAGCGACGCAGAAAACCGCGCCTATGCCGTGGAGCTCGAACGGCGCCTGCAACACGTACCCGGCATCGCCGACCTGCGCATCCAGCAATCCACCGGCTACCCGTCGCTGCAGGTGAATGTGGACCGCCTGCGCGCCAATGGCCTGGGTATTACCGAGAAAGACGTGACCAACAGCATGGTCGCCTCCCTCGCCGGCAGCTCCCAGGTGGCGCCGACGTTCTGGCTGAACCCGGCCAATGGCGTGTCCTACTCGATCGTGGCCGCAACGCCGCAATACCGCCTCGACAGCCTGCCCTCGCTGGAGGCCCTGCCGGTGACCGGTGCCGATGGTCAGTCACAAATCCTCGGTGGCGTGGCGAGCATCTCGCGGGTACAAAGCCCGGCGGTGGTGACGCACTACAACATCGAACCCACCCTGGACCTGTACGCCAACGTGCAAGGCCGCGATCTTGGCGGCGTGGCCCGGGATGTGCAAAAAGTGCTGGATGACACCGCGTCCATGCGCCCCAAAGGCGCAACGATCAGCCTGCACGGGCAGATCGATGCACTGCATGAGGCGTTCAGCGGGTTGAGCTTCGGCCTGCTCGGCGCCGTGGTGCTGATCTACCTGCTGATCGTGGTCAACTTCCAGTCCTGGGCCGACCCCTTTGTGATCATCACCGCGTTGCCGGCGGCACTGGCGGGGATCGTGTGGATGCTGTTCCTCAGCGGCACCTCATTATCGGTGCCGGCCCTCACCGGCGCGATTCTGTGCATGGGCGTGGCCACCGCCAACTCGATCCTGGTGGTGAGCTTCTGCCGTGAGCGTCTGGCCGAGCATGGCGATGCACTGAAAGCCGCGATGGAGGCCGGTTACACGCGCTTTCGCCCGGTGTGCATGACCGCCCTGGCGATGATCATCGGCATGCTGCCCCTGGCGCTTTCCGAGGAGCAGAACGCGCCGCTGGGCCGCGCGGTGATCGGCGGCCTGATCTTCGCCACCATCGCCACTTTGTTGTTTGTTCCCGTGGTCTTCAGCCTGGTCCACGGCCGTCACCCTACTCGCGCAACTGCTGGAGAAATGCCCCATGTCGTCTGATCACAAACCCTCGCGCAAGCGTCTGATGCTCCTGGGTGTCGGCGGCCTGACCCTGGCCGCCCTGTTGGTCGCCAACGGCTTGCACGCCCGCACGCTGCATGAACAATCGGTCACCGCCTGGACGGAAACCGCAGCCATTCCCCAAGTGCTGGTGTTCCAGCCCCAACAGAATGCGGCCGGCGATACGCTGCGCTTGCCGGCGCACCTGGAGGCCTGGAGCAAAGCGCCGATCCATGCGCGGGTCAGCGGCTATTTAAAAGACTGGAAAGTCGATATTGGCAGCCAGGTCAAGGCTGGGCAGATCCTGGCGCAAATCGACAGCCCGGACCTGGACCAGCAACTGGCGCAAACCCATGCCCACCTGGTGCAGGAACAGGCCAATGCGCGCCTGGCCGCCACCACCGCAACGCGCTGGCAAAACCTGTTGACCAGCCATTCCGTGTCACGCCAGGAGGCCGACGAAAAAACCTCGAATGCCGCCGCCGCCAAAGCCAATGCCGACGCGGCCGCCGCTGACTATGCGCGGCTGTCCGCGCTGGAAAGCTACAAGACCATCCGAGCGCCCTTCGCCGGCACCATCACCGCGCGTAACACCGATATTGGCCAATTGATCAAGGCCGATACCGACAGCGATCCGGAACTGTTCAGCATTGCCGACACCCACCAATTGCGGCTCTACGTGCCGGTGCCACAGAACTACGCGGCAGTGATCCACCCCGGCCTCGAAGCCGAGCTGACCGTGCCTGAGCACCCAGGCGAACACTTCAAGGCGCGCCTGATCGGCGACTCCACCGCCATCGACCGACGCTCCGGCACCCTGCTCGCGCAGTTCGTCGCCGACAACCCGAACGGTGAACTGCTGCCCGGCGACTATGCCGAAGCCAGCTTGCCGATTCCAGCGGACACCCACGGCGTGAGCATCCCAGCCAGCGCGCTGATCTTCCGGGCCCAGGGCACCCAGGTCGCGGTGCTGGATGGGCAAAACCATGTGCACCTGCAGAACATTCATATCGGCCTGGACCTGGGCGAACGCCTGGTGATCGACCAGGGCCTGAAGCCCGCCGACCGCATCATCGACAACCCGCCCGACGCCCTGCGCGAAGGCGACCCGGTGCAACTGGCTGCCGTCGCCGGGGGTGCCCATGCGCCCAAAGCTTAAATCTGCTGCGGCACTGATGCTGCTGGCGCTGCAAGGGTGCTCCATGGCGCCCGCCTATCAGGTGCCGTTGGTTGACTTGCCGGCGGGTTACCGCGAACAGACCAGCGACGGCCCGTGGCACAGCGCGCAGCCGTCCGACCAACTGGCGCCTCAGTGGTGGAAGCTCTATAACGATCCAACGCTCGATGCGCTGCAGCAGCAACTGCTCAAGGCCAACCCGGACCTGGCCGCGGCGCTGGCGCATTTCGATGCGTCCCAGGCGTTTGCCAGCCAGTTGCATGCGGGGCTGTTCCCACAGATCACCGCCAGCGCACAACCGCTGCGCCAGCGGCAGTCGGATTCGAGGCCGTTGCGCGGCAGCACGCAACCGTCGGTGTACAACAGCGACAGCGCCGGTTTTTCGCTGAGTTACGACCTGGACCTGTGGGGCAAAATTCGTAACCAGGTCGCGGCCGGCGACGCCCAGGCGCAAGCGTCCGGCGATGACTTGGCGGTGGCGCGCCTGAGCCTGCAACATCAACTGGCAACGCTGTATGTGCAACTCAATGGGCTGGATGCGCAGAGCCGGATTCTCAACCGCTCGCTGGACGATTTCAGCCAGGCACTGCAACTCACCCGCAGCCGTTATGAAGGCCAGATCGCCTCGGAGCTGGACCTGACCCGTGCACAAAACCAACTGGCCGAGGCCAAGGCGCAGCTGGATGAAGTGCGCGGGCAGCGCAACCTGACCGAGCATGCCATCGGCGAACTGGTGGGCGTGGCGGCCAGTGACTTCTCACTGCCGCCCACCCCACAATTGATTGCGTTGCCCGGCATTCCATCGCAACTGCCGAGCCACCTGCTGCAACGCCGCCCGGACATCGCGGCAGCAGAACGCCGAGTGTTCGCGGCCAATGCCAACATCGGTGTCGCCAAGGCGGCCTGGTATCCGGATTTCAGCCTGACCGGATTGATTGGCGGCCAGACCCAGGGCGTGGGCAACCTGCTATCGGCGGGCAATCGGTATTGGGCGCTGGGGCCGCTGATGAACCTGCCCATCTTCGATGGCGGACGCTTGAGTGCCAACGAGCGCCAGGCCAAGGCCGAGTTTGAAGAGGCTTCGGCGCAATACCGCAGCCGGGTGCTGAACGCCGTTCGCGAGGTGGAAGACAACCTCGCGCAACTGAGAGATTTGCAGCAGGAGGAGCAGGATGAACAGGCGGCGGCGGATGCGGCGCAGCATACCCAAGCCTTGGCGATGAACAGCTATCAGGCCGGTGCGGTGAGTTACCTGGATGTGGTGACCGCACAGACGGCGGCATTGCAGGCGCAGCGGACGTTGCAGGCGGTGCAGACGCGGCAGTTGCAGGCGAGTGTGGGGTTGGTGACGGCGCTGGGGGGTGGCTGGCAGCCGGGGGCCTGATACCGTGCTATAGCGTCAGCTCCGGCCTCATCGGGAGCAAGCCCCCTCCCACATTTCGTTGTGGGCCAGACACAGAATGTATGAACACTGCCGGCCCCCTGTGGGAGGGGGCTTGCTCCCGATAGCGCCCTCCCAGACACATCCTGCCAAAAGCCTACCCACCCCCCCACTGACCACCCAGCTAGCCTCTGATGACACAATCAGAAAGAGGCCAAGGAATGCCTGACTTACCCGCTTCACACCGCCTGCGTATCGGTCGTTACAGCGAGCCGAACCGCATCTACTTGATTACCACCAATACCCATGAACGCATTCGCCTCTTCAGCGATTTCCATCTCGGCCGCCTGGTCGTCTGGCAATTTCGGATCGCTCAATACCAAGGTCTGGCGAACTCCTTGGCATGGGTGATCATGCCCGACCATTTCCACTGGATTATCGAGTTGAAAAAAGGCTCGCTGGCAAACCTGATGTGCCAGGTGAAATCCAAAAGCACACGAACCATCAACGGCGCGACCGGCCGCAAAGGCCGGCTCTGGCAAGAAAGCTTCCACGACCGAGCACTGCGCAAAGAGGATGACCTGGTAAACATGGCCAGGTATGTAGTGGCCAACCCATTGCGAGCGGGCCTGGTCGAGCGGATTGGCGACTACCCATTGTGGGATGCCATCTGGGTCTGACGCTGTATCTGAAGCACACCGTCCAAATGTGGGAGGGTGCTTGCTCCCTCCCACATTTTTAATCACATCTCAGGCCGCAAGCTTGCCGCTGGCAATGGCGGCCGAAGCGGCCAACATGGCGCGCAACAACACCGCACACCCCGCCGCCAAGTCATCCGGCGCAGCATTTTCGATTTCGTTATGGCTGATACCGCCCTCACACGGCACGAAGATCATGCCCGCAGGCCCAAGCTCGGCAATGAAAATCGCGTCGTGCCCTGCCCCGCTGACGATGTCCATGTTCGACAAGCCCAAGCCGTTGGCCGCATCGCGCACGGCGTCGACGCAGCCGTTATCGAAGTACAGCGGTGGGAAGTCAGCGGTCGGCTCCATTTCGAAACTCAAGCCATGCTTGGCACAGGTCTCATCGATCACCTTGCGCACCTGGGCAATCATCGAATCAAGTCGCGCGGGCTCCAGATGACGAAAATCCAGGGTCATGCGCACTTCGCCGGGAATGACATTGCGCGAACCGGGATACGCCTGCAGGCAGCCCACGGTCCCGCAGGCATGGGGCTGATGCCCCAGTGCCGCCGCATTCACCGCAGCCACCACCGCGGCCGCGCCTACCAACGCATCCTTGCGCAGGTGCATCGGCGTAGGCCCCGCGTGTGCTTCAACGCCACGCAGTTTCAGGTCGAACCACTTCTGCCCGAGTGCGCCGAGCACCACGCCAATGGTCTTTTTCTCGTCCTCCAGAATCGGCCCCTGTTCGATATGCGCTTCGAAGTAAGCCCCTACCTTGTGCCCGCTGACCGGGCGAGCGCCCGCATAGCCGATCGCATTCAACGCATCGCCTACGCTCACGCCGTCTGCATCGACCTTGGCCAGGGTATCGGCCAGGCTGAATTTTTCGGCGAACACCCCGGACCCCATCATGCAGGGTGGAAAGCGCGAGCCTTCTTCGTTGGTCCACACCACCACTTCCAGCGGCGCCTCGGTTTCAAGCTTGAGGTCGTTGAGGGTGCGCAGCACTTCCACACCGGCCAGCACGCCGAAGCAACCGTCGAACTTGCCGCCAGTGGGCTGGGTGTCGATATGGCTGCCGGTCATCACCGGTGGCAGGTCAGGGTTGCGCCCCGGGCGTCGGGCGAAGATATTGCCGATGCCATCGACGGTTACCGTGCAACCGGCCTGCTCACACCACTGCACGAACAGGTCGCGGGCCTTGCGGTCGAGGTCGGTGAGGGCCAGCCGGCACACACCGCCTTTGGGGGTGGCGCCGAGCTTGGCCAGGTCCATCAGCGACTGCCACAAGCGGTCGCGGTTGATGTGCTGATGGGTCGATTGCAGAACGTCGAGGGCAGCGTTCATGGGGATCTCCTCAGGCTGAGTTTTTCTTAAGATTGGAACACGGTCCAATGTGGGAGGGGGCAAGCCCCCTCCCACATTGGGTTCGCATTCCACTTGCGTTACAGCGCGGACTTCGCCGGTATCGAGGTGATTGCGCGCCGGGCATTCAAGCCGTAATACAACACCCCGCCCAACGCCGAACCGGTAAACCAGCCGTAGCTGTAGAACCAGCTGAACGCATCGCTGCCCAGCGACAGCAAGGTCAGCGCCACCGGTACGCCAAACGCGATGAACCCACTCCAGTTCCAGGCCGGGTACACGTCGTCACGGTAGAGCCCCGCCAGGTCCAGCTGCTGTTTGCGGGTAATGAAGTAGTCCACCACCATGATTCCGGCAATCGGCCCCAGCAGGCTGGAGTAGCCGAGCAACCAGTTGGAATACACCGTCTCCAGGCTGACATCGGAAACGATCAGCCCGAGTTTTTTCAGCAACTCATGGGCCATCAGCGCCAACCCCACCAGCCCGGTCAGCATCACGGCCTTGGTGCGGTTGATCAGCTTGGGCGCAAGGTTCTGGAAGTCATTGGTCGGCGAGACAATGTTCGCCGCCGTGTTGGTCGACAAGGTAGCGATGATGATCAGCGCCATGGCAATGGCGACCCACACCGGGCTCTGGATATGGCCGATCAGGCTGACCGGGTCGGACACGCTGACGCCCACCAGCTTCACCGAAGCGGCCGTCATGATCACCCCCAGGGAGGCGAACAGGAACATGGTCAGCGGCAGGCCGAAAATCTGCCCCAGAATCTGGTCTTTCTGGCTTTTGGCGTAGCGGCTGAAGTCCGGGATATTCAACGACAAGGTCGCCCAGAAACCCACCATCGCCGTCAGGCCGGCCATGAAGTAACCGGTGAGGCTCGCCCCTTCAGGACGCTTGGGCGGGATCGCCATCAGTTCGCTGATCGACACGTTCGGCATCGCCCACACCAGCAAGCCGATTCCCACCGCGACCAGCAGCGGCGCCGACAGGGTTTCCAGGCGCTTGATCGACTCGGCGCCGCGCAACACCACCCACAGATTGAGGGTCCAGAACAGCATGAAACCAATCACCTCACCGGTGCCGCCGAGGGATTTCCAGCCCTCGAAAATCGAGCCGAGAAACAGGTGAATCGCCAACCCGCCGAACAGGGTTTGAATGCCAAACCAGCCGCACGCCACCAACGCCCGAATCAGACACGGCACATTGGAACCAAGGATGCCGAAGGATGAGCGCAACAGCACCGGAAACGGAATGCCGTACTTGGTACCGGGAAACGCATTGAGGGTCAGCGGGATGAGCACCACGATGTTGGCCAGTAGAATCGCGATCAGCGCCTCGCCCACCGACAACCCGAAGTACGCGGTGAGCACGCCGCCCAGGGTGTAGGTCGGCACGCAGATCGACATGCCGACCCACAGCGCGGTGATATGCCAGGTGTTCCAGGTACGTTCGTGCACCTTGGTCGGTGCCATGTCGTGGTTGTAGCGAGGGCTGTCGAGGACGTCGGGGCCGGCGTCGAGTTCGTACAGGCCGTTACGCTCAATGACTTGCGATCTGTTCTGTTGCATGGCCGCTCCACGGTTTTTTTTAAAATTATTGTTGCTCACCTGCCCAGCTAAGGCAGGCGGCCGGAGTACCTCGTTTACAACATGACATCTCAGGCCCGGCCAGGCGCCACTGCACTCAATAACCGTGCCGACCACCACTTCCCGACCCACACTTCCACTATAACTGGCTGATGTTTATCAGCTTTATCTCATTGACCGATTGCGTCTTCGAAACTTGCCACGCGACTCAGTCGGCATAGCACGCAAGTTGTACGAACCCGCTGGACTCAATCTGGTGCGACACAATTATTTTTATTTCCTGGCGCCGTCAAGCGCCGTCTCTCAACCGGCTGATTTGCAATAAGAAATGTTGCTCAAATCGGCAACCTGTCAAGTGCGTCAAAATGGTGTCTGGCTGCTTCATTTTGGTGAATTGCATTTTTTATCTATATAAATCAGATATTTATAATTGTTATAAGCTTAATAAAAATATTCTTGCCCAATCGAAAAACTCGGGCTAGTTTCTATTCCTGTCACCGATGACAGGAATTATCCGACCATCGGCGCGCCGTATTACAACACTTAGAACTGGCACAAGCCGGTCAAGCCTGTGAGGAACTCGACATGTCGCTGTTGATCCGTGGCGCCACCGTTATTACCCATGATGAAAGTTACCGCGCCGATGTGTTATGCGCAGGCAGTCTGATCCGTGCTATTGGCACGAACCTGGATATTCCGGCCGGCACCGAAGTACTCGATGGCAGTGGCCAGTACTTGATGCCCGGTGGTATCGACCCCCATACCCATATGCAACTACCGTTCATGGGCACCGTGGCCAGTGAAGACTTTTTCAGTGGCACGGCGGCGGGCCTGGCCGGCGGCACCACCTCGATCATCGACTTTGTAATCCCCAATCCGCAGCAGTCCTTGATGGAGGCGTTCCATCAGTGGCGCGGCTGGGCCGAGAAATCGGCGTCCGACTATGGCTTTCATGTGGCAATCACCTGGTGGAGCGAACAGGTCCGCGAGGAAATGGCCGAACTGGTCAGCCATCACGGCATCAACAGCTTCAAGCATTTCATGGCCTACAAGAACGCGATCATGGCGGCCGACGACACCCTGGTGGCCAGTTTCGAGCGCTGTCTGGAATTGGGTGCGGTGCCCACGGTACATGCGGAAAACGGCGAACTGGTTTATCACCTGCAACGCAAGCTGATGGCCCAGGGCATCACCGGGCCGGAAGCGCATCCACTGTCGCGGCCTTCCCAGGTCGAAGGCGAAGCGGCCAGCCGTGCGATCCGCATCGCCGAGACCATCGGCACGCCGTTGTACCTGGTGCACGTCTCCACCCGGGAAGCGCTGGACGAAATCACCTACGCCCGCAGCAAAGGGCAGCCGGTCTACGGCGAAGTGCTCGCCGGCCACTTGCTGCTCGACGACAGCGTCTATCAACACCCCGACTGGCAGACCGCAGCAGGCTACGTGATGAGCCCGCCGTTTCGTCCGCGCGGGCATCAGGAGGCGCTGTGGCACGGCTTGCAAGCCGGCAACCTGCACACCACCGCCACCGACCACTGCTGCTTCTGCGCCGAGCAAAAGGCCGCCGGGCGTGACGACTTCAGCAAGATCCCCAACGGCACCGCCGGTATCGAAGACCGCATGGCGCTGCTGTGGCACGAAGGCGTGAATACCGGGCGCCTGTCGATGCAGGAATTCGTCGCGCTGACCTCCACCAACACCGCGAAGATCTTCAACCTCTACCCGCGCAAAGGCGCGATTCGCGTAGGCGCCGATGCCGACCTGGTGCTGTGGGACCCCGAAGGCACGCGCACCATCTCCGCCAAGACCCACCATCAACAGGTCGACTTCAACATCTTCGAAGGCAAGACCGTACGCGGCGTACCGAGCCACACCATCAGCCAGGGCAAGCTGGTCTGGGCCGATGGCGACCTGCGCGCCGAACGTGGCGCCGGGCGCTATGTGCAGCGGCCGGCGTATCCGTCGGTGTTCGAGCAGTTGAGCAAACGGGCGGAGCAGTCCAGGCCCACTGCTGTGAAACGCTGAGACCGTTATCGGGGGCAAGTCGAATCGTCGCACCGCCCCTCCCACACTTGACTGTGTAAACCCGATCAAATGTGGGAGGGGGCTTGCCCCCGATGGGTCCAGTACAGGCAACAAAAATGCCCGCTCAGAGGCAATCCAGAAAAAACCGTGAGGCCACCACCGTGATCCAGACCCTGACCCACCTCCCCCGTCCCCATGAAGACGGGCCCACCCTCGCCAGCCATTTCACCGACCTGGCACCGCCTCTCAACGCCCGCCAGGCGCAACTGGAAGCCTCGCGCTGCCTGTATTGCTACGACGCCCCCTGCATCAACGCGTGCCCCAGCGACATCGATATCCCGTCGTTCATCCGCAATATCCACACCGAAAACGTCCAGGGCGCGGCGCAGACAATCCTCTCAGCCAATATTCTCGGCGGCAGTTGCGCACGGGTCTGCCCCACCGAGATCCTGTGCCAGCAAGCCTGCGTGCGGAACAATGCCGAAGAATGCGCCCCGGTGCTGATCGGCCTGCTGCAACGCTACGCGGTGGACAACGCCCATTTCAGCCAACACCCCTTCCAGCGCGCGGCGCTCACCGGCAAACGCATCGCCGTGGTCGGCGCCGGGCCGGCGGGCCTGGCCTGCGCTCACCGCGCGGCGCTGCACGGCCATGACGTGGTGATCTTCGAAGCGCGGGAAAAAGCCGGCGGCTTGAACGAATACGGGATCGCCAAGTATAAGCTGGTGGATGACTTCGCCCAGAAGGAACTGGATTTCCTGCTGCAGATCGGCGGCATCGAAATTTGTCACGGCCAGCGCCTGGGGGACAACCTCTCCCTCAGCGAACTGCACGCGCAGTTCGACGCGGTGTTCCTCGGCCTCGGCCTGGCGGCCAGCAAACACCTGGGCCTGCCCCACGAGGACGCCCCCGGCCTGCTCGCCGCCACCGACTACATCCGCGAACTGCGCCAGGCCGATGACCTCACCCAACTGCCCCTGGCCGACCGCTGCATCGTGCTCGGCGCCGGCAATACCGCCATCGACATGGCCGTGCAAATGGCCCGCCTCGGTGCGCGGGATGTGAACCTCGTGTACCGCCGTGGCCTGGCCGACATGGGCGCGACCCAGCATGAGCAGGACATCGCCAAGGCCAATCAGGTACGCCTGCTGACCTGGGCCCAACCGGAACAGGTGTTGCTCGATGATCAAGGGCACGTACGCGGTATGCGCTTTGCCCGCACCCGCATGGACAACGGTCGCCTGCACCCCACCGGAGAAACCTTCGAGCTGGCCGCAAACGCCATTTTCAAGGCCATCGGCCAGGGCTTTGCCAGCGAAGCGCTGCACGACCCGCTGGCCCAGCAACTGCACCGCGTGGGCGAACGCATCTTCGTCGACGAACATCTGCGCACCAGCATTCCCGGGGTGTATGCCGGCGGTGACTGCGTCAGCCTCGGCCAGGACCTTACCGTGCAGGCGGTGCAACACGGCAAGCTGGCCGCCGAGGCCATGCACGCCCAACTCATGCTCAATGTGGAGGCCGCGTAATGGCTGATCTCTCGATTGTGTTCGCCGGCATCAAAGCCCCCAACCCGTTCTGGCTGGCCTCCGCGCCGCCCACCGACAAGGCCTACAACGTGGTGCGCGCGTTCGAGGCCGGCTGGGGCGGCGTGGTCTGGAAAACCCTGGGCGAAGACCCGGCGGCCGTCAACGTGTCGTCGCGCTACTCGGCCCACTACGGGGCCAATCGCGAAGTGCTGGGCATCAATAATATCGAGCTGATCACCGACCGCTCCCTGGAGATCAACCTGCGCGAAATCACCCAGGTGAAAAAGGACTGGCCGGACCGCGCCTTGATCGTGTCGCTGATGGTGCCGTGTGTAGAGGAATCCTGGAAAAACATTCTGCCGCTGGTAGAAGCCACCGGCTGCGACGGCATCGAGCTGAATTTCGGCTGCCCCCACGGCATGCCCGAACGCGGCATGGGCGCGGCGGTGGGCCAGGTACCGGAATATGTGGAACAGGTGACGCGCTGGTGCAAGACCTATTGCTCACTGCCGGTGATCGTCAAGCTCACGCCCAACATCACCGACATCCGCGTGGCTGCGCGAGCGGCGTATCGCGGCGGCGCGGACGCGGTGTCGCTGATCAACACCATCAATTCCATCACCAGCGTCGACCTGGAGCGCATGGTCGCCCTGCCCATGGTCGGCAGCCAAAGCACCCATGGCGGCTACTGCGGCTCGGCGGTGAAGCCGATTGCGTTGAACATGGTCGCCGAAATCGCCCGTGACCCGCAGACCCAAGGCCTGCCGATCTGCGGTATCGGCGGCATCGGCAACTGGCGGGACGCCGCGGAATTCGTCGCCTTAGGGTGCGGCGCGGTGCAGGTGTGCACGGCGGCGATGCTGCATGGGTTTCGCATCGTTGAAGAAATGAAGGATGGCTTGTCGCGGTGGATGGACGGCCAGGGCTACACCAGCTTGCAGGAATTTTCCGGGCGAGCGGTGGGCAACACCACGGATTGGAAATACCTGGATATCAACTATCAGGTAATCGCCAACATCGACCAGGCGGCCTGCATTGGCTGCGGGCGCTGCCACATCGCCTGTGAGGACACGTCGCACCAGGCCATCGCCAGTTTGAAGCAGGCCGATGGCACGCATAAATATGAGGTGATCGACGATGAGTGCGTGGGTTGCAATTTGTGCCAGATCACCTGCCCGGTGGCCGATTGCATCGAGATGGTGCCGATTGATACAGGCAAGCCGTTTTTGAACTGGACTCAGGATCCGCGTAATCCTTATCGGGAGGCTGTGTAGTCCTGTAGACCGCTATCGGGGGCAAGTCGAATCGTCGCACCGCCCCTCCCACATTTGATCGGGTTCACACAGATCCAGTGTGGGAGGGGGCTTGCCCCCGATGAGGCCTTCAAGCTCACCCCAGCATTCAAGGCTCCAGCCCGATCCCACGCAATATCACCCCGGTCACCGTCTGTATCGCCCGCTCAAACTGCATGTCCGACAACGGCTGGTGATCATTCAGGATATTCACCTGGTGATCGAAGTCAGCATAGTGCTGGGTCGACGCCCAGATCATATACAGCAGGCTCGACGGCTCCACCGGCAGGATGCGTTTGTCTTCCACCCAATGGCGAATTTTCGCTTCCTTCATCTTGGCCCAGTCGTACAGGCTTTCATCCAGAGCCTCACCCAGCGTGGGCGCACCGTGGATGATTTCATTGGCCCAGACTTTCGAGCCATAGGGCCGTGTGCGCGAGCGTTGCATCTTGGCGCGAATGTAGCTGCTGAGGACCACCCGTGGGTCATCGAAGGTCTCGAAGCTCAGGGCGTCCTGTTTCCACACTTCCAGCAGGTCGAACAGCACGGCGCTGTACAGCTCGCTCTTGGTGGTGAAGTAGTAATGCAGATTCGAGCGCGGCAGTTGCGCCTCTTGGGCGATGTCGGCCATGGCGGTGCTGCCGTAGCCTTTTTCAGCGAAGACTTTCTCCGCAGCCAGCAGGATTTTCTCGACGTTGGCCCGTCGAATTCCGATCTTGTGATTGCCCATAAGGGCTCCCTGACAACAACACGAGCTAAAGACTACCATCGGCTCTAGATCGGGGCGACACGCCGAACCGAAACTTCGTACACTGCCGGCTTCTATCCTCTGATTGGTATTGAACAATGTTGATCAAGAAGTCCCTGACCACCGTCGCCCTGCTCGCCTCCCTGCTGGGCGCTTCTGCGGCCTTTGCCCACGCCCACCTTAAAAGCGCCACGCCGGCGGCCGACAGCAGCGTTGCCGCCCCGAGCGATCTGCGCCTGACGTTCAGCGAAGGCGTCGAAGCGACTTTCACCAAGGTGTCCCTGAGCAAGGACGGCACGGAAATCGCGA
The DNA here is from genome assembly GCF_003851685.1 of Pseudomonas sp. R5-89-07. Classification (NCBI taxonomy): domain Bacteria; kingdom Pseudomonadati; phylum Pseudomonadota; class Gammaproteobacteria; order Pseudomonadales; family Pseudomonadaceae; genus Pseudomonas; species Pseudomonas sp. R5-89-07. Next base: position 3,726,608 of record NZ_CP027727.1, read on the forward strand.
TCAAGGGCCTGGAAACCCCGGACGCCGACAAGAAAACCCTGGTGGTCACCCCGGCCGCCCCGCTGGCGGCCGGTACTTATAAGGTCGAGTGGCACGCGGTGTCCGTCGACACCCACAAAAGCGAAGGCACCTACAGCTTCAAGGTCGGCCAGTAATCCATGGTGACCCTGCTGGTGCTGTGCCGTTTTGTGCATTTCATCGTGGTGCTGTTGATGTTCGGGGCCAGTGTGTTCAGGCCCCTGTTGCTCGGCGCGGCTGCGCAACCGGCACTCGACCGGCAGCTGCTGCGCATTACCCGTGGGCTGGCGTGGCTGGGACTGGGCTCCGGGGTCGCCTGGTTGCTGTTGATCACCGCGAGCATGGCCGGCCGTTGGGACGCGGCATTGCAGCCGGCCACTGTGGCGCTGGTGCTGGGCAAGACCTTCTTTGGGCAGGTGTGGGTGTGGCATTTGCTGCTTAACCTGGCGCTGGTCATCGTACTGGTCAAACCCTGGGCCGCACTGCGCCTGCCGCTGGTCGCGCTGTTGCTGGCGACGCTGGCGCCGGTCGGGCATGGCGCCATGCTCGATGGGCTCAGCGGGCGACTGTTGATCCTCAACCAAGTGGTGCACTTGATGTGCGTCGGCGCATGGCTTGGGGGCTTGCTGGTGCTGGTGCTGATCCTCATGCAACCCTCCCGCTTTGCGCTGCAGCCCATCCTGCGGCGCTTCAGTGGCGTGGGCTATGGCTTGGTCGCCGGCCTGCTGGTGACCGGCTTGATCAACGTACGCGTGCTCACCGGCCAACTGTGGCCTACCCCGCTGTTCGAAGGGTTCGCCTTGATTCTGCTGATCAAGGTGCTGCTGGTGCTGGGCATGTTGGCGCTGGCGTTGCTGAACCGATTGCGCCTGGAACAGTGCGAACAACGTGTGAGCAGCTTGAAGGCCAGCGTGATGATGGAATGGTTACTAGGTGTTGCAGCGGTGGCGGCGGTTTCCCTGCTCGGCACCCTGCCACCGATGGTCATGGCCGGCTGACACCCCGCCATTCTTATGTTGTCACCCATCAAATGTGGGAGGGGGCTTGCCCCCGATGACGGTGTGTCTGTGAATACATTTCTCACTGAACCACCGCTATCGGGGGCAAGCCCCCTCCCACATTTGACTGTATCCGCTTTTTATTCGGGCCGAGCAAGTCATCCTATAACTTCTGCTTGACACACCTTCAAAACCCCGTAAATATCCCGCTCAATGTTGTACGACAACGTATGACAAATAATAAAAACAACAAAAGAAAAGGGAGCCTCACTGTGCGTCAATTCGCCCGCAATTCCTCCTATCGCCTCGGCCTTATCAGTCTCGGCAGCCTCGCATTCACCTTGCCTCTCACGACCCACGCCGATGGGTTTGTCGAAGACGCCAAAGCCACGCTCAACCTGCGCAACGCCTACTTCAACCGCAACTTTACCAACCCCGCCAATGCCCAGGGCAAGGCCGAAGAATGGACGCAGAACTTCATTCTGGACGCCCGCTCCGGCTACACCCGCGGTACGGTAGGATTCGGCATTGACGTGCTGGGTTTGTACTCGCAGAAGCTCGATGGCGGCAAAGGCACCGCAGGCACCCAATTGCTGCCGGTGCACGATGATGGTCGCCCCGCCGACAACTTCGGACGCCTGGGCGTCGCGTTGAAAACCAAGCTGTCGAAGACGGAATTGAAGGTCGGCGAATGGATGCCGGTGTTGCCGATCCTGCGCTCCGATGACGGGCGCTCCCTGCCCCAGACCTTCCGCGGCGGCCAGGTGACCTCCAACGAGATCGCCGGCCTGACCCTCTACGGCGGCCAGTTCCGCGGCAACAGCCCGCGCAACGACGCGAGCATGGAAGACATGTTCATGAACGGCAAAGCCGCGTTCACCTCCGACCGGTTCAACTTCGGCGGCGGCGAATACACCTTCAATGACAAGCGCACCCAGGTCGGCCTGTGGTACGCCGAGCTCACCGATATCTACCAGCAGCAGTACCTCAACCTCACCCACAGCCAGCCGGTCGGCGACTGGACCCTGGGCGCCAACCTCGGCTTCTTCAATGGCAAGGAAGACGGCAGCGCGCTGGCCGGCGACCTCGATAACAAGACCGTGTTCGCCCTGCTGTCGGCCAAGTACAACGGCAACACCTTCTACGTGGGCCTGCAGAAACTCACCGGCGACAGCCTGTGGATGCGGGTCAACGGCACCAGCGGCGGCACGCTGGCCAACGACAGCTACAACTCCAGCTATGACAACGCCAAGGAAAAATCCTGGCAGGTGCGCCATGACTTCAACTTTGTGGTGCTTGGCATTCCTGGCTTGACCATGATGAACCGCTACATCAGCGGCAGTAACGTGCACACCGGGGCAATCACCGATGGCAAGGAATGGGGCCGCGAGTCGGAACTGGCCTACACCGTGCAAAGCGGTGCGCTGAAAGACTTGAACGTCAAATGGCGCAACTCGACCATGCGTCGGGACTTCAGCAATAACGAATTCGACGAAAACCGGATCTTTATCAGCTATCCAATTTCGTTGCTTTAAAAGTTGCCGATCATCTAAAAAACACCGCAAAACAATGTGGGAGGGGCTTGCCCCCGATGGCGATGTATCAGCCACCGAATGCACTGCTGAAACACCGCCATCGGGAGCAATCCCCCTCCCACAATTGGTCTCACTCAGTTGCAAGAACGTTGACAACCTGGGGATCCCTAACAATACTTCGGCATAGTCATACGACAACCTACAACAAAAACTGGAATACCCATGACCACCACTACGCCCGCTCCCTTCAACCGCATCCTGCTCACCGGCGCCGCCGGTGGCCTGGGTAAAGTCCTGCGCGAACGCATGCGCCCCTACGCCCAGGTGCTGCGCCTGTCGGACATCGCCGACATGGCCCCCGCCGCTGCCCATGAAGAAGTGCAAACCTGCGATCTTTCCGACAAACAGGCCGTGCACCATCTGGTGGAAGGCGTCGACGCGATCCTGCATTTCGGTGGCGTGTCAGTGGAGCGCCCCTTTGAAGAAGTGCTCGGCGCGAACATCAGCGGCATTTTCCATATCTACGAAGCTGCGCGCCGTCACGGGGTCAAGCGTGTGATCTTCGCCAGCTCCAACCATGTGATCGGTTTCTACAAACAGGGCGAAAAACTCGACGCCCAATCGCCACGTCGCCCGGACAGCTACTACGGCCTGTCCAAGTCCTATGGCGAAGACATGGCGAGTTTCTACTTCGACCGCTACGGCATCGAGACCGTGAGCATCCGTATCGGCTCCTCGTTCCCGGAGCCGCAGAACCGCCGGATGATGCACACCTGGCTGAGCTTCGACGACCTGACCCAACTGCTCGAACGCGCGCTGTACACGCCGAACGTCGGCCACACCGTGGTCTACGGCGTGTCGGATAACCTGGACACCTGGTGGGACAACCGCTACGCCGCCCACCTGGGCTTTGCGCCCAAGGACAGCTCCGAAGTGTTCCGCGCCCAGGTCGAGGCCCAGCCGCCAGTGGCTGACAACGATCCGGCAAAAATCTACCAGGGCGGCGCGTTCTGCGCGGCGGGCCCCTTCGGTGACTGAGTTCACCGCAACCTGAAGGGAATGAGCGGCCATGAATGCAGAATTGATTGTCGACGCCCGCAACGCCGTGGGCGAATGCCCGGTGTGGGTGCCCGAAGAAAACGCGTTGTACTGGGTGGACATTCCCAACGGTCGCTTGCAGCGCTGGGACGCGGGCACCGGCCTGGTCGCAACGTGGCAAGCCCCCGAGATGCTCGCCTGCATTGCGCGCACCGACACAGGCAACTGGGTGGCCGGCATGGAGACCGGCTTTTTCCAGCTGACCCCGCACAGCGATGGCAGCCTCGACACCACGTTATTGGCCGGCGTCGACCATCCACGCGCCGACATGCGCCTCAACGACGGCCGCTGTGACCGCCAGGGCCGTTTCTGGGCCGGCAGCATGGTGCTGGACATGGGCCAGAATGCCACCGAAGGCAGCCTTTATCGTTTCGTGTCTGGCGCTGCGCCCCATGCCGAGCTGGGCGGTTTCATCACCCTCAACGGCCTGGCGTTCAGCCCCGATGGCCGCACGATGTATGCCTCGGATTCACACCCCCTGGTGCAGCAGATCTGGGCCTTCGATTACGACATCGAGAGCGGCACGCCGTCCAACCGTCGTGTATTCGTCGACATGCACAACCACCTAGGTCGGCCCGACGGCGCAGCCGTGGACGCGGACGGCTGCTACTGGATCTGCGCCAACGATGCTGGCCTGGTTCACCGCTTCACCCCGGACGGTCGCCTCGACCAGTCGCTGCCTGTACCGGTGAAAAAACCCACCATGTGCGCCTTTGGCGGCAGTCGCCTGGACACCTTGTACGTCACCTCGATCCGTGACGACGCGAGTGAACACTCGCTGTCCGGCGGCGTGTTCGCCCTCAACCCCGGCGTCCAGGGTCTACCCGAACCCCACTTCATCCTCTAGCTGTATCGCTGTGCCTTGAATACAACAATAACAAGACAGGAGAGACCTTCCATGGACTTCAAACGCACCTTGCTCGCCGCAACACTCGTCGCCCTCAGCAGCGCCGCCCACGCGCTGGAAATCAAGTTCGCCGACATTCACCCCGCCGGCTACCCCACCGTCGTCGCCGAAGAAAACATGGGCAAGGCCCTGACCAAGGAAAGCAACGGCGAACTGACCTTCAAATACTTCCCAGGCGGCGTGCTGGGCTCGGAAAAGGAAGTGGTGGAACAGGCCCAGGTCGGCGCCGTGCAGATGACCCGCGTCAGCCTCGGCATCGTCGGCCCGGTGGTGCCGGACGTCAACGTGTTCAACCTGCCCTTCGTGTTCCGCGACCAGGCGCATATGCGCAAGGTCATCGACGGCGAGATTGGCGACGAGATCCTCGCCAAGATTACCGATTCCGAGTTCGGCCTGGTCGCCCTGGCCTGGATGGACGGCGGCACGCGCAACCTCTACACCAAGAAACCGGTGCGCAAGATCGAAGATCTCAAGGGCATGAAGATTCGCGTGCAGGGCAACCCGCTGTTCATCGATGCCTTCAACGCGATGGGCGCCAACGGCATCGCCATGGACACCGGCGAGATCTTCAGTGCGCTGCAGACCGGCGTGATCGACGGCGCGGAAAACAACCCGCCGACGCTGCTGGAGCACAACCATTTCCAGAACGCCAAGTACTACACCCTCACCGAGCATTTGATCCTGCCCGAGCCCATCGTGATGTCGAAAATCACCTGGAACAAGCTCACCCCCGCGCAGCAGGACATGGTCAGGAAAGCCGCCAAGGCCGCCCAGGCTGACGAGCGCGTGCTGTGGGACGCCAAGTCCGCCAGCAGCGAAGAAAAGCTCAAGAAGGCCGGAGTGGAATTCATCACGGTCGACAAGAAACCCTTCTATGACGCCACCGCACAGGTTCGCGCCAAGTACGGTGCGCCGTACGCCGACATCATCAAGCGTATCGACGCCGTTCAATAACGCCCTCCTCCCTGACAAGGCCCGGCGCGGCCCGCTGCACTTGCAGCGATCCGCGCCCGGTTACGGTGAACGCCATGAAGAATCTGGTGCTGCGCATCAATGACCGCATTTACATGACCTGTATCTGGGTCGCCGGCCTCTCGGTACTGGGGGTCGCACTGATCATTCCCTGGGGCATTTTCGCCCGCTACATCCTCGGCACCGGTTCAAGCTGGCCGGAGCCCACCGCCATCCTGCTGATGCTGGTCTTCACCTTTATCGGCGCCGCCGCCAGCTACCGCGCCGGTGCGCATATGTCGGTGGCGATGATCACCGACCGCCTGCCCCCCGCCCAGCGCCGCGTCGTCGGCATTGTGTCGCAACTGCTGATGGGCACTATCTGCCTGTTCATGACGATCTGGGGTACCAAGCTGTGCCTGTCCACCTGGAACCAGTTCATGAGCGCCATCCCTACGCTGCGGGTGGGCATTACCTACATGCCGATCCCGATTGGCGGCGTGCTGACCTTGATATTCGTGGTGGAAAAACTGCTGCTGGGCGACCAGAGCAACCGGCGCGTGGTGCGCTTCGATCTGGTTGAAGAAAGCGAAGGGGCCGCCTGAGATGGACGCATTGATTCTGTTGGGCAGTTTTATCGCCTTGATCCTGATCGGCATGCCGGTGGCCTACGCCCTGGGCCTGTCGGCGCTGATCGGTGCGTGGTGGATCGACATTCCGTTCCAGGCCTTGATGATCCAGGTGGCGGGTGGGGTGAACAAGTTTTCGCTGATGGCGATTCCGTTCTTCGTGCTGGCTGGCGCGATCATGGCCGAGGGCGGCATGTCGCGGCGGCTGGTGGCGTTTGCCGGTGTGCTGGTGGGCTTCGTGCGCGGCGGGCTGTCGCTGGTCAACATCATGGCGTCGACGTTTTTCGGCGCAATCTCCGGCTCGTCGGTGGCCGATACCGCGTCGGTCGGTTCGGTGCTGATTCCGGAGATGGAACGCCGCGGCTATCCGCGCGAGTTCGCCACGGCGGTGACGGTCAGCGGTTCGGTGCAGGCGCTGCTGACGCCGCCCAGCCATAACTCGGTGCTCTACTCCCTGGCGGCAGGCGGCACGGTATCGATCGCTTCGCTGTTCATGGCCGGCGTGGTGCCAGGCCTGTTGATGAGCGCGTGCCTGATGGTGCTGTGCCTGATCTTCGCGAAAAAGCGCGATTACCCCAAGGGTGAAGTCATTCCCTTGAAGCAGGCGCTGAAGATCGCCGCCGACGCGCTCTGGGGCCTGATGGCCATGGTGATCATCCTCGGCGGTATCCTGTCGGGCATCTTCACCGCCACCGAATCGGCCGCCATTGCGGTGCTGTGGGCGTTCTTCGTGACCATGTTCATCTACCGCGACTACAAATGGCGCGAGCTGCCCAAGCTAATGCACCGCACGGTGCGCACCATTTCCATCGTGATGATCCTGATCGCCTTCGCGGCCAGCTTCGGCTACATCATGACCCTGATGCAGATCCCGGCGAAGATCACCACGCTGTTCCTGACCCTGTCGGACAACCGCTACGTGATTCTGATGTGCATCAACGTGATGCTGCTGTTGCTCGGCACGGTGATGGACATGGCGCCGCTGATCCTGATCCTCACGCCGATCCTGATGCCGGTGATCCTCGGCATCGGCGTCGACCCGGTGCATTTTGGCATGATCATGCTGGTGAACCTGGGCATCGGCCTGATCACCCCGCCAGTGGGCGCGGTGCTGTTCGTGGGCGCGGCGGTGGGCAAGGTCAGCATCGAGAAAACCGTGAAGGCGCTGCTGCCGTTTTATGCGGTGCTGTTCCTGGTACTTATCGCGGTGACCTACATTCCAGCCTTGTCGCTGTGGCTGCCGAGCGTGGTGCTGTAAACAAAGACGCTTGAATGTGGGAGGGGGCTTGCCCCCGATAGCAGTAGGTCAGTCTGAACATCTTTGACTGAAACACCGCAATCGGGGGCAAGCCCCCTCCCATATGTCGGGCAGCGCTGTTTTTACTATTTCCCTACGGCAGGTCGATCGTGTCTTTGAACTTCGTTGAGCTTACGGATCAATTCACCCATCTGGTACTCGCCCCCGCCATCGGCGGTAGCCTCGTCAACTGGACGGTGCGGGCCACCGGGCAGCCGCTGTTGCGCCATAGCGATGAACAGGCAATCAACACCGGCCTGCCGGGCAAATTGGGTTGTTATCCATTGGCTCCCTGGTCCAACCGTATTGCCGAAGGCGGGTTCGACACGCCCAGTGGCTGGCTCGCACTGGCTCCGAACAGCCTCACCGACCCGCTGCCGATTCACGGCTCGGCCTGGCAACAGGCGTGGCAGGTGGTCAGCCAATCGGCGGATGAGGTGCTGCTGGAAGTGACGTGCGACAGGCCGTTCGCCTATCGCGCCGAGCAACGTATCCGCTTGAGCGGTGGGGCGCTGAGGATCGAACTGCGGGTCACGCATCTGGCTGAAACAGCCGCATGGCATGGCGTGGGCCTGCATCCGTACTTTCCGCGCCGGCCGGGTACACGGTTGCAGGCCAAGGCTGCGCAGGTGTGGTTAAGTGATGCGTCCAAGCTGCCGACCGGATTGGCGTCGGTGCCGCAGGACTGGGATTTCAGGCAACCCCAAACGCTGCCGCAAGGCCTGGTGGACAATGGTTTCTGCGAATGGGATGGGTATTGCTTGATCGAACAACCGGAGCTGGGTTACACCCTCGAATGCCAGGCCACCGGCGCCGATTACTTCCTGTTGTACTGCCCGCCAGGGTTGGAGTTTTTCTGCATCGAACCGGTCAGCCATCCGGTGAATGCCCATCACCTGCCAGGCAGGCCGGGCTTGAAACTGCTGGAACAAGGTCAGTCTACCCACCTCGATTTCACCCTGAAATACAGTCCAACTGTGGGAGGGGGCTTGCCCTAAGACTTATGTAGGAGCGAGCTTGCTCGCGAAAAACGACCAGACAACGCGTTCATTCTGAATATGCGCGGGGGGCCTGAATTCTTCGCGAGCAAGCTCGCTCCTACATAAAGCTTCAAGCCAAGCCCCTTCCACACTCAGGTCTACGCCGTGTCAGGGCGGGCTGTTTTTCAGCCGCCCCGCCGTGTCGATACTCACCACCACCGACAACCCAGGCCGCAACCGCTCGCTCTCGGCCTGGTCCGGGTCCACCGTGATCCGCACCGGCACGCGCTGGGCGATCTTGACGAAGTTGCCGGTGGCGTTGTCGGCCTGCAACAGGCTGAACTCCGACCCGGTCGCCGGGGAGATATGCTGCACCGTGCCGTGAAACTTGCGGTGGTTCAGCGCATCCACGGTGAAGGTCACCGGCTGGCCGACCTGCACATTGTCCATCTGGGTTTCTTTCATATTCGCAATCACCCACAACTGCTTGGGCACCAGCGCCATCAACTGCGCGCCAGAGTTGACGTAGGCCCCCAGGCGCACGCCAATCTGCCCCAGCTGACCATCGCGGGGCGCGGTGATGCGCGTGTTGGACAGGTCGATCCGCGCCAGCTCCACCGCCGCCTCCGCGCTGGCCACCGCCGCTTCCAGCGAGCCGCGATTGACGATCACCGTTTGCAGGTCCTGCCGGGCGATTTCCAGGCTGGCCTGGGCCTGGGCCACGGCGGCGATGGTCTGCGCGTTGGCGGCACGGGTCACGTCCAGTTCACGCTTGGACACCGAACCGTCGCTGATCAATTCTTCATTGCGGCGCAGGTCAGCGGTGCTTTTGCGGGCCTGGGCCTGGCTGTCCACCAACGCGGCCTGGCGCAACTTGATGGTCGCCTCGGCGCTGTTGCGTTGCTGCACCACATTGGCCAGCGACGCTTTCTGCACCGCCAGTTGCGCGAGGGCCTGGTCCAGGCGCTGCTTGTAGATGCGGTCATCGAGGCGCACCAGCAGGTCGCCCGCCTTCACATACTGAAAATCCTGCACCGGCACTTCGAACACATAGCCGCTGAGCTGCGGGCCGATGATCGTCACCTGCCCACGCACCAAGGCATTCTCGGTGGTTTCCACCGCGCTGCTGAACGGTGGCAACTGCCACGCATACAGCACGATGAGCACGCCAACGATGGCAATCGCGGCAAAGCCCAGGGACGAAACGATGCGTACCCGTAACGAGCGCGGTTCGGTCACTGTGGCGCCCGGCGGCGTGGAACCCTCAGGCGTGGAGGCAATGGCGTTGGTGGTCGTGGTGGTGGTCGTGGGTTCGGTCATGAAGAGGCGCCGACAGGTTGAACGGGAGGGGTTGCTGCTTTGGTGGTACTCATCAGCCACAGGCTGCGCACGAAGATCCAGATCATGGTCAGGATCGCGATGATCGCAATCAGCATGAACACATCGTTGTAAGCCATCACGTTCGCCTCGCGGGTGGCCGCCGTGGCCAGGCTGCGGATGCCCATGAGGTTACGCAATTGCGGGTCGGCGACGACACCGCCATAGGCCGAGCCGCCGCTCTGCACCCGCGCCGCAACAAGGGGGTCCAGCAGGGTCAGGTGCTCGGTGATCATGCTTGAATGATACTTCTCGCGCACGATCTGGAAGGTGCCGAGCAGCGCCGCGCCGATCAGGCCGCCTAGGTTCTGGCAAATCCCGAACATCACCGAAAAACTCACCAGGTTGCGCGGGTTGGTCAACACGTTCTTGGTGCCCAGTACCATGGTCGGCCCGAGAAAAAAGGTACCGCCGAAGCCTAGCAGGAACTGGCTGATATACAGGTTCTGCGGCCGCGTGAGGTTGCTGGAAAAACTGTCCATCACCGACCCGGTCGCCATCAGCGCCAGGGAAATCACCAGCGGCATCAGCAAGTGCGCCGGGTTGATCGTCAAGGCGCTGACCACCAGCCCCGCAATCGCCCCGGCCAGCATCACCACGTACAGCGTGTGCATCTGCTGGTAGCTCATGTTCAGCATCTGCATGAATCCCACCGCGCCCGTGGACTGTTCGGACAGCACCATGCGAATCAGGATCACCGCCAGCGCCAGGCGAATCATGGTGCCGCTGCCCAGCCAGCGGGTCATCAGCATCGGGTTGGCGCGGTTATGCTCGATGGCCAGGCCGGCCATGATCAGCACCAGCGAACAGGCCGAGGCGATGCCGATCCAGGGCGCCTCCAGCCACCAGTCGATGCGGCCCAGGGACAGCACCGCGCAGAGCAAGGCAACGCCGGTGGCAAGGATTGCGAAAGTCAGGAAGTCGAGTTTTTCAAAAGTCTTGAAGCGGTCGCCGGGCGGCAGCTTGAGCAGGAACACGCAGCCCAGGCAGATCAACGCCAGGCCTAGCTCGAACAGGTACAAGCCACGCCATTCGGCAATTTGCAGCAAGTCTTCGGAGAACAGCCGCGCCAGGGGTAACGCCAGTTGCGCCGTGCCCAACCCCAGCACCAGCGCTTTGAGGCGCCACTTGGCCGGGAACGCCTGGATCATGTAGTACAAGCCCAACGAACTCAGCGCCGCGCCCACCATGCCGTGGGCCGCGCGCACCGCGATGGCCGAGTTGAGATCGTTGACGAACAGATGGCCGAAGGTCACCAGCGCATACAGCACCAGGAACACTTCGGTAAACACGCGCAAGCCGAACTGCTGGCGAAACTTCACCAGCAGCAGGTTCATGCACACGTTGGTCATGACATAGGCGGCGGGCAGCCAGGCCATTTCCGCCGTGGTCGCGCCCAAGGCGCCTTGCAGGTATTGCAGGTTGGCGATCACCAGTGCGTTACCCAACCCGCCGGTGATTGCCACCAATACGCCGACCAGCGCAAACAGCCAGCGTTTGTGGGTGGGGTGCAACGGCGTCGACGGCGAGCCCGGCAGGCTCGGCCGCTCGTGGGGTTGCCAGGTGTGAGGGGTGTATTTATCCATTCGATGACCTTGATGAGCCGACGCGCAAGGCCGGTGAAGCCATTAACTCAGAGAACAGTAAACCTGAGCAGGGTTCATTTTGTCATCCTGGACACACAATTGATGCCTGGAGCAGGTCCGGCTAAAGCGCAGCCTTGACGAGCATACCGGCGGCAACTACCACACACAGGCTGGCGAAGCCCACCTGCAACGCGCGCGCAGGAATCACCGAGCACAAGCGACGCCCGGCCAACATGCCGACAATGCTCGCGCCGATAAACACCCCACCCACCGGCTCGATGCTTACGCCGGCATGAAACGCCCCCACCACGCCGATCAACGAGAGCAGGCTGACGACCATCAACGAGGTCGCGACGATCCCGCGCATCTGCACATCGGTGAGTTGCTTGAACGCCGGCACAATCAGAAAGCCACCGCCCACACCGAGCAGGCCCGAAACCGCACCGGTCACCGCACCCAACGCCGCCAGGGTCGCCGTGCATTTGGCCGTCCACGCCAGGCGCCCGGTCTGCTGGTTGAGCATGCAATTCTTCTGGCCCCAGGAGGCGGCGCCATGGTCACTCGGCCCGGCCTGGATTTTTTCGCGTCGCAGCATGCGCCAGGCCACCAGCACCATCAGTGCGCTGAACAGGCCCATCAGCACCGGCTCCGACAGTTGATGGGCGATGAACACCCCCAGCGGCGAGAACAGCGCGCCCAGCAACGCGATCAATAGCGCCGCGCGGTAACGCACCAGGCCGTGGCGCAGGCCGTCAATCGCGCCCACCGCCGCCGCCGCGCCCACCGCGAGCAATGACACCGGCGCGGCCTGGGTCATCGTCAGCCCCAACCCCAACACCAGCGCCGGCACCCCAAGGATGCCGCCGCCCGCGCCGGTCAGGCCCATGACCAGGCCCATCAATACCCCCAACACACTCGCCAGCAGCATTCAGTCCACCTTGCTCAGGCGGGTCAGCCACTCGCGTCCCTTGAGCATGCCGTTCCAGTAGAACCACGGCAGCAGCGTGGCCTTGAGGAACCACATCGAGCGGCGCGCCCGGGTTGGGTCGAGGGGAAAGGTCGGCAGCAGCTTGCCGCCATAACCGAACTCGGCCAGCACCACCTTGCCCTTCTCCACCGTCAACGGGCAGGAGCCATAGCCGTCGTACTTGAGCGGCAGCGGCGCCTGCCTGCGCAGGGCCAGCAGGTTCTCGGCAACCACCACGATCTGCTTGCGCACCGCTGCGGCGGTCTTGGCGTTGCTGGTGCCGCACACATCGCCGAGGCCGAAGATGTGCGGGTAGCGCAGGTGCTGCAGGCTGTGGGGGTTCACCTCGCACCAGCCACCGGCATCGGCCAGCGGGCTTTGACGGATAAAATCCGGCGCGACCTGCGGCGGCACGACGTGGAGCATGTCGAAGGTTTTCTCGTGGACCGTCACGTTGCCTTCGGCGTCCTTGACTTCGAACCAGGCGGTGCGCGCCGGGCCATCGACTTTCACCAGATTGGCATTGAAGGCCAGGCGTGCATTGTATTTCTCGACGTATTTCATCAACGGCGGCACGAAGGTCGGCACGCCGAACAGCGCGGCACCGGCCAGGTTGAATTCAACCTCGATGTTGTTCAACGTGCCCTGCTTGAGCCAGTGATCGCAGGACAGGTACATGGCCTTCTGCGGCGCGCCGGCGCATTTGATCGGCATGGCTGGCTGGGTGAACAGCGCCTTGCCGCCCTTGAGTTGCTGCACCAGTTGCCAGGTGTAGGCGGCGTGCTGGTAGCTGTAGTTGGAGGTGACGCCGTGGCGGCCGAGGGTTTCTGGCAGGCCCTCGATCTTTTCCCAGGCCAGGCGCAGGCCGGGGCAGACGATCAAGTGGTTCCAGCTGACGCGCTGGTCGTTGTCGAGCACCAGCTGCTGCTCGTCGGGCAGCACTTGGCTGACGGCGGCCTGGATCCAGGTGACGCCGTTGGGCAGTACATTGGCCAGCGGGCGCCGGGTCTTTCGCAGGTCATAGGCGCCGCCGCCGACCAGGGTCCAGGCGGGTTGGTAACAATGAAAATCGTTGGGTTCGATCAGGATGATGTTCAGCTGCGGGTCGCGCTTGAGCAGGCTGGCCAGCAGGCCGATGCCTGCCGAGCCGCCGCCGATGACTACGATATCGCCACTGATGGTGGGTCCCCAGTGTTGTTCGGTCATGGTCTACTGCCTTTTTTGTCAATGCACACAAGGGTCGCTGCCGGATGGCGTCACGCCCAGCTTTTTATGACCGCGCCGCAGTACAGGCCGGACAGGGTCTTCATCACTTGAATCACTTCATGGCTGGCCAGTCCGTAGAAAATGTATTTGCCTTCCCGACGGGTGGCGACCAACCCTTCGTCACGCAAGATGCCCAACTGTTGTGACAGCGTAGGCTGGCGTACGCCGGTCAGGGCTTCCAGCTCGCCGACGTTGCGCTCGCCCTGGGTCAACTGGCACAGGATCAGCAGGCGGTCTTCATTGGCCAGCGCCTTGAGCAAGGAACAGGCCTTGGACGCCGATGCACGCAACTGGGCGACTTCGCCCTCACTCAACGTAGATTCCATTTGCCTCGGCTCCTCGGTCTCACTTAAGCTCAATACATTATGTGTAAACGTAAACTGATTGTAACCACTTTTTTCTTCACCGGGGACAGCCGCCATGCCAGCGTTGATTCAAGCCTTTCTGGACGAGGCCTCGTCGACCTATACCTACATCGTCTATGAGGCGGACGGCGGTCCCTGTGCCATCGTCGACTCGGTGCTCAACTACGACCCGGCCTCCGGGCGCACCGACACCGTCCAGGCCGACAAGGTGATTGCCTTCGTTCACGAGCATGGCCTTGAGGTGCAGTGGCTGCTGGAAACCCATGCCCACGCCGACCACCTGTCCGCCGCGCCTTACCTGCGCCGCACCCTGGGCGGCAAGATTGCGATTGGCCAGTCCATCAGCACGGTGCAGGGCGTATTCAAGCACCTGTTCAACCTGGAGCCGGAGTTTCGCGTCGATGGCTCGCAGTTCGACCACTTGTTCGCGCCGGATGAAATCTTTCATATCGGCGGCTTGCAGGCCCAGGCGCTGCATGTACCCGGGCATACCCCAGCGGACATGGCCTACCTGATCGATGGCCGCCTGATCCTGGTGGGCGACACCCTCTTCATGCCCGACGTGGGCACCGCGCGCTGCGACTTCCCCGGCGGCGATGCGCGCCAGTTGTATGCCTCGATGCGCAAGTTGCTGGCGTTCCCGGCCGAAACCCAGCTGTACGTGTGCCATGACTACCCGCCCGAAGGCCGCGAGGCCAGATGCCTGACCACCGTGGCGGCGCAGCGTGCGGGCAATATCCATGTGCATGACGGCGTGGATGAGGCGACGTTCGTGGCGATGCGCACCCAACGCGATGCCGGGCTGGGAATGCCCACGCTGTTGCTACCGGCGATCCAGGTGAATGTGCGGGCGGGGAATATGCCGCCGGCGGAAGAGAACGGCGTGACCTACCTCAAGATCCCCCTCAATCAACTTTGAAACGCAGTCAAAAAAATGTGGGAAGGGGCTTGCTCCCGATGGCGGTGTGACAGTCCACTCATGTGTAGCTGATCCACCGCTATCGGGGGCAAGCCCCCTCCCACATTTGGGCCTGTGGGTGTCAGGAACCGAGGCTGATGCCGTTGGCCGGTAGAGGCAGCGCGGTCTTGTAGCGCACCTGCTTGAGCGCAAAGCTGGAGCGGATATTCGCCACCCCCGGCACCTTGGTCAGAAAGTCCATCATGAAGCGCTCCAGCGACTGGATCGTCGGCACCAGCACCCGAATCAGGTAGTCCGGGTCGCCGGCCATCAGGTAGCACTCCATCACTTCGGGGCGGTCCGAGATCGCCCCTTCGAACTGCTGCAACGCCAGTTCATTCTGCTTTTCCAGGCTCACATGAATGAACACGTTGACGTGCAGCCCCAGCAGGTCGGCATCCAGCAGCGTGACCTGCTCGCGAATCAGGCCCAACTCCTCCATCGCCTTCACCCGGTTGAAGCACGGCGTGGGCGACAGGTTGACCGAACGGGCCAGGTCGGCGTTGGTGATGCGGGCGTTCTCCTGCAGGGCGTTGAGAATGCCGATATCGGTACGGTCCAGTTTGCGCATGAGACAAAATCACCTGTTTATTATGTTTATGCAGATTTTTTATCCGCAAATGATCTCAGGCGCAATGAAACACAGATAAATATTCTTCTACGCCACGCCTATGATTGTTGTAGGACAAGATTTCTTCTACCCGAAGACTGACTGTCAGCTAGCGCGCCCACTACAAGAAATTCACAAGATCGAGCGTAGAAGCCATGACCCAGCCGTATGAACCACTGCGCCTGCACGTCCCTGAACCCTCGGGCCGTCCAGGCTGCAAGACCGACTTCACCTACCTGCGCCTGACCGACGCCGGCCTGGTGCGCAAACCCGCCATCGACGTAGAGCCTTCCGACACCGCCGACCTGGCCAAAGGCCTGATCCGCGTGCTCGACGACCAGGGCCAGGCCCTGGGCCCGTGGGCCGAGGGTGTCTCGACCCAGATCATGCGCCGCGGCATGCGCGCGATGCTCAAGACGCGCATCTTCGACAACCGCATGGTGGTCGCCCAGCGTCAGAAAAAAATGTCTTTCTACATGCAAAGCCTTGGCGAAGAAGCCATCGGCAGCGCCCAGGCCCTGGCCTTGAACATCGACGACATGTGCTTCCCCACCTACCGCCAGCAAAGCATCCTGATGGCTCGCGAGGTGCCGCTGGTGGACCTGATCTGCCAGCTGCTGTCCAACGAGCGCGACCCGCTCAAGGGCCGCCAGCTGCCGATCATGTACTCGGTCAAGGACGCCGGCTTTTTTACCATTTCCGGCAACCTTGCCACTCAATTCGTACAGGGCGTGGGCTGGGGCATGGCCTCGGCGATCAAGGGCGATACCAAGATCGCTTCGGCCTGGATCGGCGACGGCGCCACGGCTGAATCCGACTTCCATACCGCCCTCACCTTCGCCCACGTCTACCGCGCCCCGGTGATCCTCAACGTGGTGAACAACCAGTGGGCCATCTCGACCTTTCAAGCTATCGCCGGTGGTGAAGCCACCACCTTCGCCGGACGCGGCGTGGGGTGCGGCATCGCCTCGCTGCGGGTCGACGGCAACGACTTCATCGCGGTGTACGCCGCCTCCGCCTGGGCCGCCGAACGCGCCCGACGTAACCTGGGCCCGACGCTGATCGAGTGGGTCACCTACCGCGCCGGCCCGCACTCGACCTCCGACGACCCGTCCAAGTACCGCCCGGCCGATGACTGGAGCCACTTCCCGCTGGGTGACCCGATTGCCCGTCTCAAGCAGCACCTGATCAAGATTGGCCAGTGGTCCGAAGAGGAACACGCGGCGGTCAGTGCCGAGCTGGAAGCCGAAGTCATCGCCGCGCAAAAACAGGCCGAACAGTACGGCACCCTCGCCGGCGGCCAGATTCCAAGCGCCGCGACCATGTTCGAAGACGTCTACAAAGAGATGCCGGAGCACTTGAAGCGCCAGCGTCAAGAGCTGGGGGTCTGACATGAACGATCACAACAACAGCATCGAACTGGAAACCGCCATGACCACAACCACCATGACCATGATCCAGGCCCTGCGCTCGGCCATGGATGTGATGCTTGAACGTGACGACAACGTGGTGGTGTTCGGCCAGGACGTCGGTTACTTCGGCGGCGTGTTCCGTTGCACCGAAGGCCTGCAGACCAAGTACGGCAGCTCACGGGTATTCGACGCACCGATCTCCGAAAGCGGCATCGTCGGCGTCGCGGTGGGCATGGGTGCCTACGGCCTGCGCCCGGTCGCGGAAATCCAGTTCGCCGACTACGTCTACCCCGCCACCGACCAGATCATCTCCGAAGCGGCGCGCCTGCGTTATCGTTCGGCCGGGCAGTTCACCGCGCCCTTGACCATGCGCATGCCGTGCGGCGGCGGTATTTATGGCGGCCAGACCCACAGCCAGAGCATCGAAGCGGTATTCACCCAGGTCTGCGGCCTGCGCACCGTGATGCCGTCCAACCCCTATGACGCCAAGGGCCTGCTGATCGCCTCCATCGAGAACGATGACCCGGTGATCTTCCTTGAACCCAAGCGCCTGTATAACGGCCCGTTCGATGGCCATCACGACCGCCCGGTAACACCGTGGTCGAAACACCCGCAAGCGCAAGTGCCGGACGGTTACTACACCGTGCCGCTGGACGTCGCCGCCATCGTGCGTCCGGGTTCGGCCGTAACCGTGCTGACCTACGGCACCACCGTGTACGTGTCGCAAGTCGCCGCCGAAGAAACCGGCATCGACGCTGAAGTGATCGACCTGCGCAGCCTGTGGCCACTGGACCTGGACACCATCGTCAAGTCGGTGAAAAAGACCGGCCGTTGCGTGGTGGTGCACGAAGCCACGCGCACCTGCGGGTTTGGCGCCGAGCTGGTATCGCTGGTGCAGGAACATTGCTTCCACCACCTGGAAGCGCCGATCGAGCGCGTCACCGGCTGGGACACCCCCTACCCGCACGCGCAGGAGTGGGCGTATTTCCCAGGCCCGTCCCGAGTGGGCGCGGCGTTGAAACGGGTCATGGAGGTCTGAATGGGCACGCACGTTATCAAGATGCCGGACATTGGCGAAGGCATCGCAGAAGTTGAACTGTCACAGTGGCACGTAAAAGTCGGCGACCTGGTGGTCGAAGACCAAGTGCTGGCGGACGTGATGACCGACAAGGCGATGGTGGATATCCCCTCGCCCGTCCACGGCAAGGTGCTGTCGCTGGGCGGCGAGCCGGGCGAAGTCATGGCGGTGGGCAGTATTCTGATCAGCATTGAAGTGGAAGGCGCCGGCAACGCCAAGGAAGCGCCGGCCGCGGCCGCACCGGTGAAAACGGTCGCGCCTGTGGTGGAGAACAAACCGGCACCGGTTGAAGCCAAGCCCGCGCCTATCGCCGCCAAGCCTCAAGCCCCCGTGGCCCGCGATGCGGCCGAGCGCCCGCTGGCCTCTCCCGCCGTGCGCAAACATGCGTTGGATGCAGGTATCCCGTTGCGCCTGGTACAGGGTTCCGGCCCAGCCGGGCGGATCCTGCATGAAGACCTCGACGCCTACCTGCAGCAAGGCGCGAGCAGCTCCTCGAGCGCCGCCAACCCCTACGCCGAACGCCACGACGAGCACCAGATTCCGGTGATCGGCATGCGCCGCAAGATCGCCCAGCGCATGCAGGACGCCACCCGCCGCGCCGCGCATTTCAGCTATGTGGAAGAAATCGACGTCACCGCGCTGGACGAACTGCGCGTGCACCTCAATGAGAAGCACGGCGCCACACGCGGCAAGCTGACCCTGTTGCCGTTCATCGTGCGCGCCATGGTGGTGGCGCTGCGCGACTTCCCGCAGATCAACGCGCGCTACGACGATGAAGCCCAGGTCATCACCCGCCTCGGCGCGGTGCATGTGGGCGTCGCCACCCAGAGCGACGTGGGCTTGATGGTGCCGGTGGTGCGCCACGCCGAAGCCCGCAGCCTGTGGGGCAACGCCGAAGAAATCGCGCGCCTGGCCACGGCGGCGCGCAATGGCAAGGCCAGCCGTGACGAGCTGTCGGGCTCCACCATCACTCTGACCAGCCTTGGCGCGCTGGGCGGGATTGTCAGCACGCCGGTGCTGAACCTGCCGGAAGTGGCCATCGTCGGCGTCAACCGCATCGTCGAGCGGCCCATGGTGATCAAGGGCCAGATCGTGGTGCGCAAGATGATGAACCTCTCCAGCTCGTTCGATCACCGCGTGGTCGATGGCATGGACGCGGCGCAATTCATCCAGGCGATTCGCGGCCTGCTCGAACAACCCGCCAGCCTGTTCCTGGAGTAAGGGCATGACTCAGACACTACACACCACGCTGCTGATCATCGGCGGCGGCCCTGGCGGTTATGTGGCAGCGATTCGCGCCGGCCAGCTGGGCATTCCGACCATTCTGGTGGAAGGCCAGGCGCTGGGCGGCACCTGCCTGAACATCGGCTGCATTCCATCCAAGGCCTTGATCCATGTGGCCGAACAGTTCCAGCAGAGCGTGCACCACAGCCAGGGCTCGCCCCTGGGCATCGAAGTGGATGTGCCCACCCTGGACATCCGCAAAAGCGTGGAATGGAAAGACGGCATCGTCGACCGCCTGACCACCGGCGTCGCCGCGCTGCTGAAGAAACACAAGGTGCAGGTGATTCACGGCTGGGCCAAGGTGGTGGACGGCAAGACCGTCGACGTGGGCGACCAGCGTATCCAGTGCGAACACCTGCTGCTGGCGACCGGTTCGAAAAGCGTCGAACTGCCGATGCTGCCACTGGGCGGGCCGATCATTTCGTCCACCGAAGCCCTGGCGCCCACCCGCGTACCGAAGCGGCTGATCGTGGTGGGCGGCGGTTATATCGGCCTGGAGCTGGGCATTGCCTACCGCAAACTGGGGGCTGAAGTCAGCGTGGTCGAGGCCCAGGACCGCATCCTGCCGGCCTATGACGCCGAGCTGACCCAGCCGGTCGGCGAGTCCCTCAAGCAACTGGGCGTGAAGCTGTACCTCAAGCACAGCGTCACCGGCTTTACCGATAACTGCCTGCAGGTGCGCGACCCCAATGGCGATACGCTGTCGCTGGAGACCGACCAGGTGCTGGTGGCCGTGGGCCGCAAACCCAACACCCAGGGCTGGAACCTCGAAGCGCTGGACCTGGCGATGAACGGCGCGGCGATCAGGATCGACAGCCGCTGCCAGACCAGCATGCGCAACGTCTGGGCCATCGGCGACCTGAGCGGCGAGCCAATGTTGGCGCACCGGGCCATGGCCCAGGGCGAAATGGTTGCCGAACTGATCAGTGGCAAATCCCGCGAATTCAACCCGGCGGCGATCCCGGCCGTGTGTTTTACCGACCCGGAACTGGTGGTGGTCGGCAAGACGCCTGACGACGCCAAGGCGGCCGGTATGGACTGCATCGTGTCGAGCTTCCCCTTCGCCGCCAACGGCCGGGCCATGACCCTGGAGTCGAAAGCCGGCTTCGTGCGGGTGGTGGCACGGCGGGACAATCATCTGATTGTCGGCTGGCAGGCGGTGGGCGCGGGGGTGTCGGAACTGTCCACGGCGTTTGGCCTGAGCCTGGAAATGGGTTCGCGCCTGGAAGACGTGGCCGGCACCATCCACGCTCACCCGACGTTGGGTGAAGCCGTGCAGGAAGCCGCGCTGCGGGCGCTGGGCCACGCGCTGCATCTGTAGACCGTGGCGAGGCCATCGGGGGCAAGTCGAATCGTCGCACCGCCCCTCCCACAGGGGAACGCATGTGGGAGGGGGCTTGCCCCCGATAGCGATGGATCAGCCAATAGAGATGTCGAATGGTCCATCCGCCCGCTCCCACACAAGCCAAGAATGCAGTATTGTTGCGGCCATCCAGAAAAAAATCCGACTTGACCAGAGATTAGAGGGTGTCATGGGTAACGAAAGCATCAATTGGGACAAGCTGGGTTTTGACTACATCAAGACCGACAAGCGGTTTCTCCAGGTCTGGAAAAACGGCGAATGGCAAGACGGCACCCTGACCGACGACAATGTGCTGCACATCAGCGAGGGCTCCACTGCCCTGCACTATGGCCAGCAGTGCTTTGAAGGCCTCAAGGCCTACCGCTGCAAGGACGGCTCGATCAACCTGTTCCGTCCAGACCAGAACGCCGCGCGCATGCAGCGCAGCTGTGCCCGCCTGCTGATGCCACATGTGACAACCGAGGCATTCATCGATGCCTGCAAGCAAGTGGTCAAGGCCAACGAACGCTTCATCCCGCCTTACGGCAGCGGCGGCGCGCTGTACCTGCGCCCGTTCGTGATCGGCACCGGTGACAACATCGGTGTACGCACCGCGCCGGAGTTCATCTTCTCGGTGTTCTGCATCCCGGTTGGCGCCTATTTCAAGGGCGGCCTGGTGCCCCACAACTTCCAGATCTCCACTTTCGACCGCGCCGCGCCACAGGGCACCGGTGCCGCGAAAGTGGGCGGTAACTACGCCGCCAGCCTGATGCCAGGTTCGGAAGCGAAAAAATCC
This sequence comes from Pseudomonas sp. R5-89-07, assembly GCF_003851685.1. Taxonomy (NCBI): domain Bacteria; kingdom Pseudomonadati; phylum Pseudomonadota; class Gammaproteobacteria; order Pseudomonadales; family Pseudomonadaceae; genus Pseudomonas; species Pseudomonas sp. R5-89-07. Next base: position 3,748,062 of record NZ_CP027727.1, read on the forward strand.
GGCTTCGCCGACGCGATCTACCTGGACCCGATGACCCATTCGAAAATCGAAGAAGTCGGCTCGGCCAACTTCTTCGGTATCACCCATGACAACCAGTTCATCACGCCGAAGTCGCCTTCGGTACTGCCAGGCATCACCCGCCTGTCGCTGATCGAACTGGCCCAGACCCGCCTGGGCCTGGACGTGGTCGAAGGCGAAGTGTTCATCGACAAGCTGGATCAATTCAAGGAAGCCGGCGCCTGCGGTACCGCTGCAGTGATCTCGCCCATCGGCGGCATCCAGTACAACGGCAAACTGCATGTGTTCCACAGCGAGACCGAAGTGGGCCCGATCACCCAGAAGCTTTATAAAGAGCTGACCGGAGTGCAGACCGGTGACGTTGAAGCGCCTGCAGGTTGGATCGTAAAAGTCTAAGCAGCACCGCAAAACCTTGTGGGAGGGGGCTTGCTCCCGATAGCGGTCTATCAGTCAGCAGATGTATTGGCTGACCTACCGCCATCGGGGGCAAGCCCCCTCCCACATTTGATCTGCAGTATTTTCAAGGTTGGGGGATATTGCTGGCAATCTTCTTGCCCATGCTGATCCTCGGTTCCACCCCATACCCCAATGCCTCGTAGAACCCCGCCACCGCGTCATTGCCGCTGGTGATCTGCAGGTTGATCTTCATGCAACCCAGCGCCATCAACGCCTGTTCCGCGTAACGCACCAACGATGACCCCAGGCCGTGGCGCCGATAGTCGGCATGCACCGCCACCGAATACAACCAGCCACGATGGCCGTCGTACCCGGCGAGGATCGTACCGATCACGGTTTTTTTATCGGTCGCCACAAAGAACAACCCATCATTGACCGCCAGTTTCTTATCGATGGCCAGGCTCGGCAGGTTATGCGCGGTGTCGTAGCCGAACGCTTGCTGCCATAACGCAACCACCTGCGCACGGTGCTGGCGGTCGCGATACGGGCCGATGGGGTGCCGAGACAGCAAGGCCTTTTCCATGACCAGTGTGCGCTCGTTGCCGTGGTAGACATCGCGCACGGTATGAAAACCCAGCTTGCTATAGAAGGGTTCGGCGGTCAGCGAGGACGGCACGCTTAACACGGTCACCCCGGCTTCACGGGCACGCAACTCGATCTCGATCATCAGCAGCCGACCAATGCCCTGCCCTTGCAGCGCCGGGTTAACGAATACCGAGCGCACTACATTGGCATCCAGGGCCGCCGTGGCGACGATCACCTGCGCCTGAACCGCCACCAGCACCACACGCCGCTTGAGCAGTTCCAGCACCGCCTCCGGCGTGAAATTGCTCGCCACCCGAGCGATCACATCCGCTGGGTAATCCCGCGCATTGCTGCTGTGCAAGGCGGCCAGGATGACCTGGCTGATGCCCTCGGCATCTGAGGCTTGGGCAATACGAACGGCGGTAGACATGCTTGCTCCTGGCTGACGGCGACTGGGCAGGCACCACAATACCAATATGGGAGGGGCGGTGCGACGATTCGGCTTGCCCCTGATTACGGTGGATCAAGTACAGACAAGCCGACTAATCTACCGATATCGAGGTATGGGTGTGTATGCAACTTTGGCACGGCCCTGAACCTGTGGCGAGGGAGCTTGCTCCCGCTGGGCCGCGAAGCGGCCCCAAACAATGGGCCTGCTGCGCAGTCCAGCGGGAGCAAGCTCCCTCACCACAGGATTGGTGTTCGCCTTAACTGACTGGCATTAGGGCTTGCCCTCTTTCTAACCGTGCCCGCTAGCAATACGCTTGCCGGGTTTAGCGCCCACCAGCTTGGCCTGCCCATCCTTCTGCTTGCCCGTGCGCGCCTCGCTGATAAGCCCCGGTATCAACTTGCCCTCCGGCAGATTCTTCCAGAACCGACTGGGCAAGTGCCCTTCCATGACCTTCGGGTTCAACCGCGCCGGGTTGAAGATGTGGCTGTAGTAGGTCAGCCACATGGCGCTGTGCGGGTCTTCGACATTCTGCGCCAGTTGCTGCCAGGCCTCGGGGCACTGGCGCTGGTGAATCAACTGCTCGCCGTCGTAATACACCCCGTCCAGAGGAGTTGCGATCATCCAGCGATGCCGGCCCATGCGCCCGACAAAATGCTGGCTGGCACTCTTGAGGATGTCGTGGGCGGGCTCGTGCCAGGCCACGTATTCCGGCAGCTCGGGCCCCGCCTCGGCCGGCAGTGCGATAAACCGCACAAACGCATGCAAGTGGTGGGCTTCACGGCTGACCTGCTTGATGCGTCGCTGCAATTCGCTACCCAGCTTGTCCCCTGCCAGCATCGCCGTGCGATCGCCATGGCTGACCCGCCAAAGCACCTCGTAGAGCAGGCTCCAGCGCTGCTCGCCGTGGTAGCAGGCGGCCGATTCCAATAGTTGCAGCAACGCCTTGGGAATGCGCGCCTGGAACGGACCGGGCTCGGCCGGGATCGGCTCGTCGGTGGCAAACAGATCCGCCACCTCAGCCTCGCCCCAGCTTACCTGGCTGGGGTCGACCTGATGGCTGAGCAGCCAGCGCGCCTGTTCGCGCCAGGTGCCGAACAGGTTGTCGCATTCCAGGCTGATCATCCCCATAGCCCCATCTGTTGCGGTTGCGGGCGATCACGCAGCTGTTCACGCAGCAGTACGCTGGTGCTGTCGGCTTGCTGGGGGTGGTAATCGCTGGTGATGAAGAACGGTTTGGCCTTGGCCAGCACGCAGCGCATGCGCGCCAGGTCTTCGAAGCGGATCTTGCGTTCGCGGCGCAGGTCGACCAGGCGCTGGGTGGTGCGCAGGCCAATGCCGGGGATGCGCGCGATCAACGTTGGTTCGGCGCGGTTCAGGTCCAGGGGAAACACTTCGCGGTGCTCCAGCGCCCAGGCCAGTTTGGGGTCGATATCCAGAGCCAGGTGGCCGGGGCCTTCGAACAGCTCATTGGCGCTGAAACCGTAGCTGCGCAACAGGAAGTCGGCTTGGTACAAGCGGTGTTCGCGCATCAGTGGCGGCGCGGCCAGGGGCACGCTTTTCGGGCTGTTGGGGATGGGGCTGAATGCCGAGTAATACACACGGCGCAGCTTGTAATTGCCGTACAAGGCTTCGGCCCCGTGCAGGATGGTGCTGTCATCGGTGTCATCGGCGCCGACGATCATTTGCGTGCTCTGCCCGGCCGGGGCGAAGCGTGGCGCGCGCGGCTCGTTGAACACCGTTTGCTCACCGGTGTAGATGGTCTGCATGGCCTGCTTGATCGAGCCGATCTGCTTTTCCGGCGCCAGGGTTTGCAGGCTGGCATCGGTGGGCAGTTCGATATTCACGCTCAGGCGGTCGGCATAGCGCCCGGCCTCGGCGATCAGCGCCGGGTCGGCTTCGGGGATGGTCTTGAGGTGGATATAGCCGCGAAAGTCGTGCTCTTCGCGCAGCAGTTTGGCGACCCGCACCAACTGTTCCATGGTGTAGTCAGCTGAACGGATGATGCCGGAACTGAGAAACAGGCCGCTGACGCAATTGCGCTTGTAGAAGTCCAGCGTCAGGGTGACCACTTCTTCCGGGCTGAACCGCGCACGGGGCACATCGCTGGAACGGCGGTTGACACAGTACTGGCAGTCGTAGAGACAGAAGTTGGTGAGCAACACCTTGAGCAGCGAGACGCAACGCCCGTCCGGGGTATAGCTGTGGCAGATGCCCATGCCATCGGTGGAACCCAGCCCCGCCTTGCCTTCGGAACTGCGCTTGGGCGCGCCACTGCTGGCGCACGAAGCGTCGTACTTGGCGGCGTCGGCGAGGATGCTGAGTTTTTCGATCAACTGCATGGGAAGCTACCAATACTGGTTTTTTGTACAGTATCAGCAGCCACTCCCTGTCACAAGTGCCGTTTGTAGGAGCGAGCTTGCTCGCGAAAAATACAAGAGCGCCGCGTTAATTCAGAAGAGGCACGTTATCGTTGACGCTTTTCGCGAGCAAGCTCGCTCCTACAGGGTCAGATCAACTCGCCGTTGCGAGAAGCAGGTCCTGCACCGAGCGTGCTGAATCACGGCTACGGTCATTGGCATACAGCGACGCCGCAATTTCATCCGCCCGAATCGGCAGCACCGACAGCAACGTATCGCTCAAACCATGGCTGGCCTGGCTGAACCCCTGGATGTAGATGCCCGCCTTGCAGCGCTCATCGGTGACGATACGGTAGTCGCGGGCCACTTCGAAGTCGCCCATGTAGGCCTGCAGCGGCGCGAGCAGTTCGCGGTGCATCTGGCGCTCGTAGCCGGTGGCGAGGATCACCGCGTCGTAATGGCTCACGCTGGTTTCGCCGCTGGCGTTGTTGCGCAGCGTCAGTTCGATACCCAGCGGGCCGGGGGTGGCCTTTTCGACCACGGTCAGGGTGCGGAACGCCTGGCGCGCAACGCCGGAGACTTTCTGCCGATAGAAAATGCCGTAGATGCGTTCGATCAGGTCCAGGTCCACCACCGAGTAGTTGGTGTTCTGGTACTCGGCGACCAGCCGCTCACGCTCAGCGCCGACTTGCTGGAACACCAGGTCGGTGAAGGCCGGCGAGAACACTTCGTTGACGAACGGGCTGTCATCGGCGGGCTTGAGCGCCGAGCCGCGCAGGATCATGTCGACCTGCACCGACGGGAAACTGTCGTTGAGGTCGATAAAGGCCTCGGCAGCGCTCTGGCCACCGCCGATCACCGCGATGCGCATCGGCTTGCCCTCGACACACGGCTGGCTGGCCATGCGCTCCAGGTACTGGGAATGGTGGAACACCCGGCTGTCGCCCTTGAGCGCCTTGAACGCTTCGGGAATGCGCGGCGTGCCACCGGCGCTGACCACCACTGAGCGCGTGGTGCGCACATGTTGTTCGCCTTGGGCATCACGGGAGATCACGCGCAGCGCTTCAACCTGCTGCTGATGCAGGATCGGCTCGATGGCCAGCACTTCTTCGCCGTAGCGGGCCTGGGCCTGGAATTGACCGGCGACCCAGCGCAGGTAGTCGTTGTACTCCATGCGGCACGGGTAGAAGGTGCCCAGGTTGATGAAGTCCACCAGGCGCTCGTGGGCCTTGAGGTAATTGACGAAGGAGTATGGGCTGGTGGGGTTGCGCAGGGTTACCAGGTCCTTGAGGAAGGAAATCTGCAGTTCGCTCTGGGTCACCAGGGTATTGCCGTGCCAGCGGTAATCGGCTTGTTTGTCGAGAAACAGCACGTCCAGTTTGCCCTGGGCCTTCTCACGCTCCTGCAGGGCGATGGCCAGCGCCAGGTTCGAAGGGCCGAAACCGATCCCGATCAGGTCGTGAACCGCGGGCGAAGCAATTGCCTGTGTCATTCCAGTGTCCTCTGGATAAGCCCCGTGGCGGTTGGGGCGGGAATACCTTCAAGGCCTGAACAACAGGCCGTGTGTTGATAGGAAACGAGGACAATGAAATAAAATTTAACTAACAGCGCTTCAGTGCGCTTCCCACTCACGCATGCGTAACCGGCAGTGCTTCATGGCGTTGACGATGTGCTTTTCCACCAGGCTGCGGGAAATGCCCAGGCGCTCGGCGATTTGCAGATGGGACAGGTCCTCCAGTTTGCGCAAGAGGAAACTGTCGCGGCAGGCAGCCGGCAACTCGGCCAGGGCGCGCTCGAGCAGCTCCAGGCGCTGGCCCTGGGCGTGGCTGGCGTGGGGCGAACACGGGGCGAAGCGTTCTTCGCTGTCCAGCACTTCCAGCGGCTCGACCTGACGCAGGGCATTGCGCCGATGGCCGTCGATCACCAGGTTCAGCGCGGTGCGGTAGAGAAACGCGCGCGGCTGTTCGATCGGGGTGTCACTGGAGCGCTCCAGCACCCGCAGGTACGCGTCATGCACCACATCCTCAGCCACCTGACGGTTGCCCAGCTTGGCGTTGAGGAAACACACCAGCTCGCGATAGTAGTTTTCCAACATGGCTCCTGGCCCCGTGGCCGTGGTACTGACGATGCCAGCCCGTGTAGGAACAAGCCCAGCGATGATGTCAGTTTGAATGCGTGCAATTTATAATAATTCTCATCTACTTTTAAAGAAGTCTTGCATCAACAATCGATTTTTTTCTCCACGCAACCTGTAACCGCGCGTGTAACAGCCTAAATCCGCGGACGTTTTCATCGTTTAACTGTCAGCTCTGCGCGACTGCGCCCCGATCTTTCCTGGCTGGAACCTACGCATGAAACGCCCTCGACCTGCCCGACGCGCCCTGCTTGCGGTGGCGTGCCTGATCCCCATCGTTGCGTTTGCCACCTGGCAAGGCCTTGCGCCGGGCCGCGACACCCTCGCCACGGTCACCGTCAGCCGGGGCGATATCGAAAACAGCGTCACCGCCTTGGGCACCCTGCAACCGCGGCGTTATGTGGATGTCGGCGCCCAGGCTTCCGGGCAGATCCAGAAGATTCACGTCGAGGCCGGCGACCAGGTCAAGGAAGGCCAGTTGCTGGTCGAGATCGACCCGTCGACGCAAAAAGCCAAGCTCGACGCCAGCCGCTACGCCATCGACAACCTTGCGGCGCAGTTGCAGGAGCAGAAGGCCCTGCATGCCTTGGCGCGCCAGAAGTACCAGCGCCAGCAACGCCTGAGCGCCGGTAATGCCACCCGCGAAGAAGATGTACAAACCGCCAAGGCTGAACTGAGCGCGACCCAGGCGCGGGTCGACATGTTCCAGGCCCAGATTCGCCAGGCCCAGGCCAGCTTGCGCAGCGACGAGGCGGAACTGGGCTACACGCGCATCTACGCACCGATGGCCGGTACCGTGGTCGCGGTGGATGCGCGGGTCGGCCAGACGCTCAACGCCCAGCAACAGACCCCGCTGATCCTGCGTATCGCCAGGCTGTCGCCGATGACCGTGTGGGCCGAGGTGTCCGAGGCGGATATCGGCCATGTCAAACCCGGCATGCGCGCGTACTTCACCACCTTGAGCGGCGGCAGCCGCCGCTGGACCAGCACCGTGCGCCAGATCCTGCCGATCCCGCCCAAGCCGTTGAACGAAACCCAAGGCAGCGGCAGCCCGAGCAGCGCCAGCAAGAGCGGCACCGGCCGCGTGGTGCTCTACACGGTCTTGCTGGACGTGGACAACGCCGATAACGCGCTGATGGCCGAGATGACCACCCAGGTGTTTTTCGTCGCAAGCCAGGTCAAGGACGCCCTCACCGTGCCGGTCGCCGCGCTGCAAGGCACGCCCACCGCGAACACTCAGACCGCCCGGGTGGTAGCAAAAAACGGCAGCATCGAGCAGCGCGAGGTGCGCCTGGGGATCAGCGACCGCCTGCGCGTCCAGGTGCTGGAAGGACTCAACGAAGGCGATCGCCTGTTGATCGGTCCGGCCGACAGCAGTGGGGGTTGAGTTGACCACGCCCCTGATCGAACTCAAGCACATCCGCAAATCCTACGGCGGCGGCGACAGCCCGCAGGTCGACGTGCTGCGCGGCATCGACCTGTCGATCCACGCCGGCGAATTCGTCGCCATCGTCGGCGCGTCCGGCTCCGGCAAGTCGACGCTGATGAATATCCTCGGTTGCCTCGACCGCCCGAGCGAAGGCGACTACCTGTTCGCCGGCGAAAACGTCGCCCACCTGGGCAGCGACGAACTGGCCTGGCTGCGCCGCGAGGCCTTCGGTTTCGTGTTCCAGGGCTACCACCTGATCCCATCGGCATCGGCCCAGGAAAACGTCGAGATGCCGGCGATCTATGCCGGCATCAGTGCCAGCGAACGACATGCCCGCGCCAGCGCCCTGCTCACCCGCCTGGGCCTGGCCGACCGCACCGGCAACCGGCCGCACCAGCTCTCCGGCGGCCAGCAGCAACGGGTGTCCATCGCGCGCGCGTTGATGAACGGTGGGCACATCATCCTCGCCGACGAACCCACCGGCGCCCTCGACAGCCACAGCGGCGCCGAAGTGATGACGCTGCTTGACGAACTGGCGAGCCAGGGCCATGTGGTCATCCTGATCACCCATGACCGCGAAGTGGCCGCGCGAGCCAACCGCATCATCGAGATTCGCGACGGCCTGATCATCAGCGACTCGGCCGAGACCGAGGCCTTTGTGCCCGCCGAAGCGAACAGCGCTGCGCTGCAAGCCGTGGACCTGCGTCAACGCCTGGCTGACGGTGCCGAACACAACGGTGCCTGGAAAGCCGAACTGCTCGACGCGTTGCAAGCGGCTTGGCGCGTGATGTGGATCAACCGCTTTCGTACCGCGCTGACCCTGCTGGGGATCATCATTGGCGTGGCCTCGGTGGTAGTCATGCTCGCCGTGGGTGAAGGCAGCAAGCGCCAGGTGATGGAACAGATGGGCGCCTTCGGCTCCAACATCCTGTATGTCAGCGGCTCGTCACCCAACCCGCGCACGCCCCTGGGCATCATCACCCCCGAGGATGTGGCCGCCCTGGCCACCCTGCCGCAGGTGAAAAAGATCATGCCGGTCAACGGCGCCGAAGCCGGCGTGCGGTTCGGCAACATCGACTACATGGCCTATGTCGGCGGCAATGACACGAATTTCCCGACGATTTTCAACTGGCCAGTGGTCGAGGGCAGCTACTTCACCGAAGCCGACGAGCGCAACGCCGCCACCGTCGCAGTGATCGGCGCACGGGTGCGCGACAAGCTGTTCAAAGGCCTGGTCAACCCCATCGGCCAATACATCCTGATCGAAAACGTGCCGTTCCAGGTGATCGGTGTGCTGCAGGAAAAAGGCTCCAGCTCGGGCAACAAAGACAGCGATGACCGCATCGCCATCCCCTACTCCGCCGCCAGCATTCGCCTGTTCGGCAGCTACAACCCGGAGTACGTGGTGATTGCCGCCGCCGACGCCACCCGCGTTTACGCCGCCGAGCAGGCCATCGACCAGTTGCTCAAGCGCCTGCACCACGGCAAGGACGACTATCACCTGACCAACAACGCCGCGATGATCCAGGCCGAAGCGCGCACGGCCAATACCCTGTCGTTGATGCTCGGTTCGATTGCGGCGATTTCCCTGTTGGTGGGCGGTATCGGCGTGATGAACATCATGTTGATGACCGTGCGTGAACGCACCCGCGAAATCGGTATCCGCATGGCCACCGGCGCCCGTCAGCGCGACATCCTGCGCCAGTTTCTCACCGAGGCGGTGATGCTCTCGGTGGCCGGCGGGCTGTTCGGTATTGCCCTGGCGCTGCTGGTGGGCGGCGTGCTGGTGCTGGCCGACGTGGCGGTGCAGTTCTCCCTGATGGCGGCGCTCGGCGCATTTGGCTGTGCGCTGGTCACCGGTGTCGTATTCGGCTTCATGCCGGCCCGTAAAGCTGCCCGGCTCGATCCGGTTAAGGCGTTGACCAGTGAATAAACCACCCCTCGCACCGCCTTTGGCGCTGCTCAGCCTGTGCCTGTTGCTCACTGCCTGCGCGGGCACTGCGCCCGCCGTCGACAGCGGCATCGCGCCGCCCGCCGCCTGGCAATATGCCGAGCGCGCAGCCAGCCAGGCCACCAACCAGCGCTGGTGGACGCAATTTGGCAGCGCTTCGCTCAACCGCCTGATCGACCAGGCGCGCCGTGACAGTTTCGACGTAGCCGCCGCCATGGCCCGCGTGCGTCAGGCCCAGGCAACGGCGGTAATTGCCGGCGCACCGCTGCTGCCCGAGGTCAAGTTCAACCTCACCGCCAGCCGCGAAAAGCTGTTGCGCGGCAGCGGCAACTCCGACCTGAACGCCACCGAGAGCGACCGAACCGTCAGCAGCTATGACGCCAACCTCAGCGCCAGCTACGAACTCGATTTCTGGGGCGGCCGCGCCGCTGCGCGAGACAGTGCGCTGCACAGCCTGCAAGCCAGCCAGTTCGACCAGGCCAACGTGGAGCTGACCCTGCTCAGCAATGTGGCCGACCGCTACGCACAAACCCTGGCCGCACGCCAACGCCTGCAGATCGCCGAACTGAACCTGGCGAATGCGCGCACTGTGCTCAGGCTGGTGCAAACCCGCTACGACGCCGGTTCCGCCACCGCCCTGGAGCTGGCGCAACAGAAAAGCCTGGTGGCCAGCCAGCAGCGGCAGTTGCCGCTGGTCGAGCAGTTGGCCGAAGATTCGCGGATCACCCTCGCCGCGTTACTCGGCCAGCCGGTGCAGGCACTGGAGCTGGGCAGCGAGCCGTTCCAGGCCCTGACCTGGCCAACCATCGGGCCCGGCGTGCCGAGCCAGTTATTGAGCCGGCGCCCCGACCTCGCCCAGGCCGAGGCACAGCTGGCGGCGGCGCACGCCGACGTGCGTGTGGCCCGTGCAGCGATGCTGCCGGCAGTGACCCTGGGCGCGACCCTCGGCTCAGGCGCGTACAAGGCCGACGATATCCTGCGCAGCCCGTTCTACACCCTGACCTCGGGGCTCGTGGCTCCCATCTTCAACAATGGACGTTTAAGCGCGGAACGCGACAAGGCCCGCGCACGCCAGGATGAGCTGCTGCAAACCTACCGCGGGGCGATCATCAACGGCTTTGCCGACGTGGAAAAAGCCCTCAGCAGCATCACCCGCCTGGACCAGCAACGCCAATGGCAGTCCCAAGAGCTGCAACAGGCCCAGACGGCCTTCCAGATCGCGCAAAGCCGCTACCAGGCCGGTGCCGAGGATTGGCTCACGGTGCTGGAGACCCAACGCAGCCTCTACGCTGCCCAGGACCTGAACGTGCAACTGCGGCTGTCGCGCCTGCAAGCCAGCATTGCGTTGTACAAAGCGCTGGGCGGTGGCTGGGGTAGCGGCATCTGATAAACGAAACTCCAACTTCTTACACGAACCGTTTAATCGCCTTACATTAATTGGCCCAAGGTCCTTGGTAAAAAAGCCGCCTTCACTCGGCGCTCCAGGACCTTTTAATGAAACCCAGCGTTGTTGGAAAATGCCTGGTCTGCCTCGGCGGCTGGCTGTTCGCACCCCTGGCCCTGGCCGACGCCTTGATCGCGCCCACTGCCATTGACTGGCTACTCGACTGCCCTTTCCCGGCGTTTGAACGGTTTGACCCGGAAGTCCTGGCCCGCACCCAATGCGCCTTGGTAACCGTGCCCCGCGACTATGCCGCGCCTGCGCGCGGGCGCATACGCCTGAGCCTGACCCGCATCGGCGCGCGCGACCCGCTCAACCGCGAGGGCGTGGTGTTTATCCAGTCCGGCGAACCCCCTACGGCTAAAAACGCCACCTTTGCCCTGCAACTGGCCGGTCGCTGGGAGTCTTACGCCACCCCGGCCTACCGCACGCTGGTCGACCGCTATGACGTGATCGAACTGAGCAGCCGCGACCCGCGACAGGGCAGCGACGTAGAGCAGGCGGCGCAGGATATGGAGTATGTACGCGGGCAACTGGGCGAGGCCCGGCTCAGCTACGTCGGCAATGCCGATGCGACGCGACTCGGCAACCGCTATGCCACGCTGTTTCCCGAACGCATCGCACGCATGGTGCTGGTCAACGCGGGGCGCGGCGAACCGGTCGCGTCCGGCACCGAGCTGTTGCTGCTCAAGGAATCCGCCCAGGCCAGCGGCGAGGGCTGTGTCACCCGCTGGCTCGGTGAATTTCTGGCGTACGGCAAACAGCCACCACCGACCACACGGTGCCTGGACCGCGGCGACTGGGACTGACCTTTACGTTTACGACCTGTTGATACCAGAAACGACACCCGGCGTTGACGCTGCGGCCCGATCGTTATTAAGTGCTATTTATCCGCATTAATACGATAAATCGAACCCATGCTGAGCCGCCCGCTACGCCGCAAACGCCAGAAGCTTTCCGATGTGATCGTCGAGTCGGTCAAGCGCTCCATCGTCACCGATGCGCTGAAGCCGGGCGACCGCTTGCCCACCGAACGCGAGCTGATGGAAAGCTTCCAGTGCTCCAAGGGCTCGGCCCGTGAAGCGCTCAAGGCACTGGAAGTCGAAGGCCTGGTGAGCACGCGCACCGGCCCCAGCGGCGGCGCCTACCTCAACCAGGCCGGCACCGAGCCCGCCAGCCGCGCCCTGCGCAACTACCTGCACTTCCAGCACCTGGACGGCGAGCAGGTGTACCAGCTGCGCAAGGTCATCGAAGTGGAACTGGCAGTGTCGGTGCTCGGGCGCTTGAGCGAGGACGACTACCGGGCCCTGCAGGACAACGTGGACTTTTGCAGCGCTCCCGAAGACAGCGAAGCCGGCCAGCGCGAACAGCGCCTGGCGGAACTGGAGTTTCACAACCTGCTGGCCAAGGCCTGCCCCAACCCGCTGCTCAGTTTCATGGCGCAGTTTCTCAACGACCTGTTGCGCGACTTGGTGGTGCTGAAAAAAGCCTACAAGCCCAAGCGCAAGCAGTTCGATGCGGCCAACCTGGACTACCACAAGCAATTGCTGCTCGCCTTTCGCGCCGGGGATGAAAGCGCGGTGCGCAGCTTGATGCATGAACACATGTGCGATGCCGAACACCATATGACTGCCCTGGAAGGCCAGGTCAGCCCGCACTTCTTGCTGGAGTTCGATCACTCTTAACCCAAACACCAAAAATCCAATGTGGGAGGGTTCTACACCCCGACTGAGCATCAGCCACTGCAGCTGTGCCTGACCCACCGCTATCGGGGGCAAGCCCCCTCCCACAATGGGTGTGCGTCACCTCAATAAAAAATGCCTGCCCACAGGCCCTTGCTCCACCGTATCGCCCTTGCCGCTCCTGCCAATAACTAAACCAGGGAGTCACCCCATGCAGCGTCGTACGTTATTGAAAGCCAGTCTCACCTTCGCCTCCGCCCTCAGCCTCCCGCTGAGCGTGCGTTCGGCATTCGCCGCCGAGCCCTTTACCTTTTACGGCCTCAAGTCCATGTCCGGCGCCTTTGCCAGCTATGGCAAGTTTGCCGACATGGGGTCGCGCCTGGCGGTGGAACAGCACCCCGAGCTGCTCGGCCGCCCGTTGAACTACAAGGTCATCGACACCGAAGGCAATGCCGGCAAGGCGGTGCGCAAGGTGCAGGAGGCGATCCAGCAGGACGGCGCGCGGTTCTTCCAGGGCTGCACACTGTCCTCCTCCGCCCTGGCGGTGGCCAAGGAAGTGGACAAGGTCGGCGGCGTCTTCATGACCCCGGTGGGCGCCGACGAAGTCACCGGCAAGGACTGCAACAAGGCCACGTTTCGCTGGTCGGTACCCACCTACGGCGCAATCCGCGAAACCCTGGTGCCGCTGATCAAGCTACTGCCGGACGCCAAGCGCTGGTACACCATCACCCCGCAATACGTGTTCGGTGAAGCCTTGCTCGAAGGCGCGAAAAACGTACTCAAGGAGCACGGCCTGGAGCACGTCGGCAACAGCTACCACTCGTTGCAGGAACAGGAATTCTCCGGCTACCTGACCAACGCCATCTCCACCAAGCCCGACGTGCTGGTGCTGCTGAATTTCGGCAGCCAGTCATCCAACACCCTGCGCCAGGCGGTGAATTTCGGCATCAAGGAGCGCATGAAAGTGCTGCTGGTGTGGTCCGCCGGCCTCGACCAGTTCCAGGAACTGGGCAGCGATGTGCTCGAAGGCGTGTACCTGGGCGCACAGTACTGGCACCAGGTCGACACGCCGCTCAACCGCGAGCTGGTCAAGCTGACCCAGGCCAGATACGGCATCAACCCCACCTACCCGCTGGCTGCCGATTACATCAGCACTCGAATCATGCTCGAGACCATCACCGCGACCGGCAGCTTCGACGGGCCAACCGTGGCCAAGGCCATGCAGGGCCTGAGCTATGAAGGCCCGACCGGCAAGGAATCGATCCGCGCCGGCGACCATCAGGTGATCAAGAATTACTACCTGCTGATCGGCAAGGCGGCCAGCGATATGGCCGACAAGGACGACCTGGCCAAGGTGCTCAGCGCCGGCCAGTCCTTCCCGCCGGTGGAAGCCACGGGCTGCACGCTCGCCTGATTCCCTGAACGTTGCACCGGCTTCCTGCTGAGGGCTTGCGCATGCTTAATCTTTACCTGTTCCAGATACTCAATGGCCTGGGGTTGGGAATGATCTACTTCCTGATCGCGGTCGGGCTGACGATCATTTTCGGCCTGCTCAACTTCGTCAACTTCGCCCATGGCGCGTTCTTCCTGCTCGGCGCCTACCTCTGCTACACCGCCGTCAGCCTCACCGGCAACTTCTGGCTGGCGCTGCTGATTGCACCGCTGGTGGTGGCCGCGCTGGCGTGGGTGATCGAGCGCCTGCTGATCCAGCGGATCTACCACTTGCCGCACATGTTCCAGATCCTGGTGACCCTGAGGATCGCGCTGATCATCCAGGAAGCCAGCGTGATGATCTGGGGCCCGGTGGGCAAGAGCGTTGCGGTGCCGGAACTGCTGCGCGGCGTGCTGGTGGTGGGTGACTTCATCTACCCCTACTACCGCCTGTTCCTCATCGTGTTTTCCGCGCTGGTGGGCCTGGGCCTGTGGCTGCTGCTGGAACGCACGCGCTTCGGTGCGCTGGTGCGCGCCGGCAGCGAGAGCACCGAAACCGTGTCGCTGCTGGGCACCAATATTTTCCGCCTGTTCTCCATGACCTTCGCCCTAGGCGTGGCCCTGGCCGGCGTCGCCGGGGTGCTGTTCGCGCCGCTGCGCGGTGCCCAGCCGTTCGTTGGCCCGGAGATTCTCGGTGTGGCGTTCGTGGTGGTGGTGATCGGCGGCATGGGTTCGTTCAGCGGCGCGCTGGTCGGCGGTTTGCTGGTGGGCGTGGTGCAAAGCCTGATGACCACACTCTGGCCCCAGGGCGCGAGCCTGATGATCTACGGCGCGATGGCCGTGGTGATTCTGGTCCGCCCCTACGGCCTGTTCGGGAGAGCCTGACATGAGCGAGAAAAACCCCCTGCCGTTTGCCAAGACCCAATCGCGCGCGATGTTGCTGTGGGTAGTGGCGGTGCTGATCGGCCTGCCGTTGATATTGCCGTCGGCCACCCTGGCCACCGAAATCCTGATCTTTGCCCTGGCCGCGCTGGCCTGCAACCTGCTGCTGGGCTACACCGGGCTGTTGTCGTTCGGCCAAGGCATCTTCTTTGGTGCCGGTGCGTATTGCGCGGCGCTGCTGATGATCCACCTGCAACTGGGCCTGTTCAGCGCGCTGCTCGGCGCGGCCCTGACCGGTGGCTTGCTGGCCTTGCTGGTGGGCGCCCTGGCCATCCGGCGCACCGGTATCTACTTCGTGATGCTCACCTTGGCGTTCAGCCAGATGGCCTACTTCGTCGCCTACACCCTGAGCGACTGGACCGGCGGCGACAACGGCCTGCTCAGCGTGCCGCGCCCGGAGATCCGCATCGGTGACACCGTACTGCTGTCGCTGGCCGACGCCCGCGCCTTCTACGGCTTTGTCGCGGTGCTGTTCCTGCTGATCTTTATCGGCGCGCGCCGGGTGATCGCCTCGCCGTTCGGCAGCACCCTGATGGCGATCCGCGAAAACGAAACCCGCGCTTCGGCCATCGGCTACGACACGCGTCACTTCAAGATCCTGGCGTTTGTGTTGTCCGGCGCGGTCACCGGCATTGCCGGGGCGCTGTACGCCATGCTGCTGCACTTTGTGCCGCTGTCGAACATCGACCTGGCGATGTCCGAGAACATCCTGATCATGACCATCGTCGGTGGCACCGGCTCGTTGTTCGGCTCGTTGCTGGGCGCCGGTTCCATCGTGCTGCTGGGGGATTTCCTGTCGGACCTGTGGCCGCGCTGGCTGATGCTGCTGGGGGTGATTCTGATCCTGGTGGTGATCTTTATGCGAGGCGGCTTGTGGGGCGGCCTGTCGACACTGTTCGAACGTGTGCGCGGCAGCCGCAAGGCGGATGTCGTGACCAAGGAGAAGCTGCTATGAGCACCCTGCTGGAAACCAAGAACCTGGAACTGGCCTACGGCGCGTTCCATGCGGTCAACGGCGTCAACCTCAAGGTCGAAGCCGGCACCATCCACACCATCATCGGCCCCAACGGCGCGGGCAAGACCAGCCTGTTCCATTGCCTCACCGGTGAGCGCCAGGCCACCGCCGGCGCGATCCACTTCGACGGCAAAAACCTGATGCGCAAACCCGCCCACGGCCGCGTGGGCCTGGGCATGGCGCGCTCGTTCCAGCTCACCAGCCTGTTCCAGAACCTCAGCGTGCGTGAAAACCTGCGCCTGGCCGCGCAGGGCCGTGACGGCGCGCGCGCCCTGAATTTCTGGCGCCGCGTGGACAGCAAGCGCGAGCACCTGGAGATGGCCGACCAGGTGCTGGAACGCCTGCAACTCACCGCCCGCGCCGAGACCCTGGCCGGCGAGTTGTCCCACGGCCAGCAGCGCGTGCTGGAAGTGGGCATGTCGATCTGTTCCAGGCCCAAACTGCTGATGCTCGACGAGCCCACCTCGGGCATGGGCATCGATGACATTCCGATCATGACCCAACTGATCAGCGACCTGGGCCGCGACCACACGGTGCTGCTGATCGAACACAACATGAGCATCGTCATGTCCATCAGCCAACGCATCACCGTGATGAGCCACGGGCAGATTCTGGTGGAAGGCACGCCGGAGTTCGTGCGTGCCGATGAACGTGTGCGCACGGCTTACCTTGGGGAGGCGGCGTGATGCTGATCGTCGAAAACATTCATTCCTACTACGACAAAAGCCATGTGCTCGAAGGCGTGTCATTGACCGTCAATCCCGGTGAACTGGTGACGCTGCTGGGCCGTAACGGCGCCGGCAAGACCACCACCTTGCGCAGCATCCTGGGCATCATCTGCCCGCGCCAGGGCCAGATCCACTTCAACGGGCAGGCGCTGGTGGGGCAGAAGATTTTTGAAATCGCGCGCCAGGGCCTGGCGCTGGTCCCGGAAAACCGCGGGATTTTCCGCCTGCTCAGCGTCGAGGAAAACCTGCGCATCGCCGTGCGCAAGAGCAGCCGCTGGCAGCTGGAAGACGTGTACGCCATGTTCCCGCGCCTCAAGGAGCGCCGCAGGAACGCCGGGCACGCGCTCTCCGGCGGCGAGCAACAGATGCTCGCCATCGCCCGCGCCCTGCTCAACGATCCCAAGCTGCTGATCCTCGATGAGCCCACCGAAGGCCTGGCGCCGGTGATCGTCGACGAGTTGGTGAAGATCCTGCGCAAGGTCAAGGACGACGGCCTGCCCGTGCTGCTGGTGGAACAGAACCTGATGGTCTGCGACAAGCTCGCCGACCGTCATTACGTACTCGAACAGGGCCGCGTGGTGTACGAAGGCAGCGCTGCGGATTTCCGCGCCGACCCGAGCATCAAGAACCGCTACCTGGCCCTGAGTGCCTGACCGGAGAATACCCATGAACAGCTTTGCGCAACCGCTAAAGAGCAACGCCCCGCTGATCGACCGCGACCGCCTGTGGCAATCCCTGATGGACCTGGCCAAGCTCGGCGCCACGGCCAAAGGCGGCGTGTGCCGCCTGGCCCTGACCGACCTCGACCGCCAGGCCCGTGACCTGTTCGTGCAGTGGTGCGAGGCCGCCGGCTGCAGTGTGACGGTGGACGCCATCGGCAATATCTTTGCCCGCCGCGCCGGGCGCAACAGCGCCCTGCCCCCGGTGATGACCGGCAGCCATATCGACACCCAGCCCACCGGTGGCAAGTTCGATGGCTGCTACGGGGTGATGGCCGGCCTGGAAGTGATCCGCACCCTGAATGACCTGAACATCCAAACCGAGGCGCCGATTGAAGTGGTGGTGTGGACCAACGAAGAAGGTTCGCGTTTTCCGCCGTGCATGATGGGTTCCGGGGTATTCGCCGGTAAGTTCGACCTGCAGGACACCCTCGATAAACAGGACGAGCACGGCCTGTCGGTGGGCGCGGAATTGCAGCGCATCGGTTATGCCGGTTCCCGCGCTGTGTCGGGCCACTTGGTAGGCGCGTATTTCGAAGCGCATATCGAACAGGGCCCGGTGCTGGAAGACCAGGCCATCACCATCGGCGTGGTGATGGGTTGCCTGGGCCAGAAATGGTTCGACCTGACCCTCACCGGCGTCGAAGCCCACGCAGGCCCGACGCCGATGCACCTGCGCAAGGACGCCCTGGTGGGCGCCGCCGAGGTGGTCAGCGCGGTCAACCGCATCGCCCATCAGCAGCAACCGCACGCCTGCGGCACCGTCGGTTGCCTGAGCCTGCACCCCGGCTCGCGCAATGTGATTCCAGGCCAGGTGCACATGACGATCGACCTGCGCCACCTGCACGCAGACAAGCTGCAGGCCATGGTCGACGAAGTGCGCAGCGTGATCCAAACCAGCGCCGCCCGGCACGGCCTCACGTATGAACTGACCCCCACCGCCGACTTCCCGCCCCTGGACTTCAATCCCATCTGTGTGAACGCCGTGCGCGACGGCGCCAGCGCACTGGGCTTGAGCCATATGGATATCGTCAGCGGCGCTGGGCATGACGCGATCTTCGTCGCCGAACTCGGCCCGGCCGGGATGATCTTTGTGCCGTGCGAAGGCGGCATCAGCCATAACGAAATCGAAAACGCCGCGCCGGATGACCTGGCGGCGGGCTGCGCGGTGTTGCTGCGTGCCATGGTCAATGCGGCGCAGGGAGTTGAGCCATGAGCGAGATCGGCCAACTGACAGCGGTGCAACTGCTGCAGCATTTTCGCGACAAGCGCTTGTCGCCGGTGGAAGTCACCGAAGATGCACTGTTGCGTATCGAGCGCTACAACCCGGTGGTGAACGCCTATTGCCATGTGGACCCGGAAGGCGCGTTGAACGCGGCGCGCGCCGCCGAACAGCGCTGGCTCAAGGGCCAGCCCTGCGGCGCGCTGGACGGCGTGCCGGCATCGATCAAGGACCTGACGTTGACGGCCGGCATGCCCACCCGCAAGGGATCGCGCACCACCACCTCCGACGGGCCGTGGGACGTCGACGCGCCGTTCACGGCGTTCATGCGCAAGGCCGGCGCGGTGTTGCTGGGCAAGACCACCACCCCGGAGTTCGGCTGGAAAGGCGTCACCGACAACCCGCTGTACGGCATCACGCGTAACCCCTGGGACACACGCACCACGGCGGGCGGTTCATCCGGCGGCGCCGCTGCGGCGGCGGCGCTGAACCTGGGCGTGCTGCACCAGGGCAGCGACGCGGGCGGCTCGATCCGGATTCCCTGTGCATTCACCGGCACCTTCGGCATCAAGCCGACCTTCGGTTATGTGCCGCAATGGCCGGCAAGCTCCATGACGATTCTGTCGCACCTGGGCCCGATGACGCGCACCGTGGAAGACAGCGTGTTGATGCTGCAGGCCGTGGCGCAGCCGGACGCGCGGGACGGGCTGATCGGTGCACCGAGGGCCACGCCATGGCTGACGCCGGGCACCGACCTGAAAGGATTGCGTATCGCCTACAGCCCCACCTTGGGTTACGTGCAGGTCGACCCTCAAGTGGCCAAGGTGGTCGCCGCCGCCGTCGATGGCCTGGCGCAGTTGGGGGCCCACGTCGAGCAGATCGACCCGGGCTTCAGTGATCCGCTGGAGGTATTCAGCACCTTGTGGGCCGCTGGCGCTGCGCGCTTGACGCGCGGCATGAGCGACGCGCAGAAGCAGCTGCTCGATCCGGGTTTGCTGCGCATTGCACAACAGGGCGAGCGTTTGAGCCTGGATGATTTCAACGCGGCCCTGGAAGCACGTGCGGCGCTGGTGGCCCGGATGGCGGCGTTCCATGAGCATTACGACGTGCTGGTGTCACCGATGATGCCGATCACCGCGTTCGCGGCCGGGCACGACGTACCGCCGGGTTCCGGCCTGCAGGCATGGACGCAATGGACGCCGTTCACCTACCCCTTCAACCTCACCCAGCAACCCGCCGCGTCGGTACCCTGCGGGCTGGCGGCGAATGGTTTGCCGGTGGGGTTGCACGTGGTGGCGGCGCGGTTTGCCGATGAGCAGGTGTTGCGGGTGTGCCAAGCCTATGCAAGGGCGTTCCCCACCGAACACCTGCAAGCCCCGATCACCAGAACACTGTAGATCAAATGTGGGAGGAGGCTTGCCCCCGATAGCAGTGGTTCAGTCAGCTCATCTGTCACTGACCCACCGCCATCGGGAGCAAGCCCCCTCCCACAGTTTCGACCGCATTCCACTACAATGCCCTCCATTCATTCCCGGGGGCTTCATGGACATCGAACTGGCACGCACCTTCCTCGAAATCACCCGCTGCGGCAGCCTGGCCGCGGCGGCGGAGAAACTGCACGTCACCCAGACCGCCATCACCGCACGGGTCAAAAACCTGGAAAACCAGTTGGGCAGTACGCTGTTCGTGCGCAACCGCGCCGGGGCCAGGCTGACCGCCGATGGCGAGGCCTTCGTGGTGTACGCCAACCAGTTGCTGCAAACCTGGGAAGCTGCCCGGCGTGACCTGCCGTTGCCCGATGGCTATCGCAACGTGCTGCATATCGGCGGTGAAGTCAGCCTGTGCAACCCGCTGATGCTCGGCTGGGCCAAGGCGCTGCGCGAGCGGATTCCGGGCCATGCGCTGCGCACGGAAGTGCGTGAAGGCGAGTACCTGCTGCGCCAGCTGGAGTTGGGTGTGCTCGACGCCGCGCTGGTGTTCCAGCCGCAGTACTGGCCGGGGTTGCAGGTGGAGCAGGTGCTGGAAGAAAAACTGATCCTGGTGCAACTGGCGAGCAAGCCCGAGCCCTACGTGTATATCGACTGGGGCCCGGGCTTTCGCCAGCAGCACGACGCCGCCCTGCCCGACCGGGCACGCGCCGCCGTGAGTTTCAACCTGGGGCCGCTGGCGTTGCAGTACATCCTGGAGAACGGCGGCGCCGGTTATTTCCGCACGCGGGTGGTGCAGAGCTACCTGGACAGCGGCGTGATGCAGCGGGTGGCCAAGGCGCCGGAATTCAGCTTCCCGACCTACCTGGTGTACGCGCGGGCGCGGGATTCGGCGGTGCTGCAGCAGGCGCTGACGCTGTTGCGCGAGGTGGTCCGGGCCGAGGGCGACTGGTCGCAACGCTGGGACCCGCTGATTTGAATCACCCTGCGCCTGCGCGCGTGCTAGCCTGCGGGTGTTCCCTTTCGCAGCCTTACCGATGAACAAGAAAAAGTCCGTCACCATCAGCGACATCGCCAAGCGGGTGGGCATGACCACCATCACCGTGTCCCGCGCGCTGAGCAAACCTGACCTGGTCAAGCCCGCCACCCTGGCGCGCATCCTGGAAGTGGCGCGTGAGCTGGACTACGTGCCCAACGCCTTTGCACGCGGGCTCAAGCGCAGTGAAAGCCTGATCATCGGGGTGATCACCGCGTCGGTGGACAACCCGTTCTACAGCGAAATGATCAAGGCGATTTCCCGCGAAGCGAAAAAGCACGGCTACACCATCATGCTGGTGGACACCGATGAACTGGAGGAACTGGAAAGCAAGGCCGTCGATACCCTGCTGGGGTATCGCGTGGCGGGGATCATCCTGTCGCCGGTCTCCGACGAGCCGAGCTACCAGCCCGACTATCTGGAACGCCTGGGCAATGGCAAGACACCGGTGGTGCTGCTTGATCGCACGATTCACGACAGCCCGTTCAGCCGCGTGGTACTCGACAACTACCACAGTGGCATCCAGGCCGCGCACTACCTGCTACGCCAAACCCCGGACCTCAAGCGCCTGCTGGTGCTGACCGGCCCCGAGCATTCGCGCATCACCGTGGAACGCCTCAAGGGCCTGCGCGAAGTACTGGCCGAGCATCCCCAGGTGCAGGTCGAAGTGCAGGCCGGGGACTACACGTTGATGCCGTCCTACCTGCACACCCTCGACTACCTCGCCGCGCACTCGGCGCCGGACGCGATCATGGGCTTCAATCAGTTGATCACCCTCGGCGCCCTGCGCGCCTTGCGCATGCACAACATCGCCCACGACAGCCTGACCATCTGCGGCATCGACCGCCTGCCCTTCGCCGATATTTTCGGCGTGCCGATTGCCTGTGTGGCCCACGACGCCTCGCTGGCCGGCAGCAGCGCGGTGCGCCTGCTGCTCGATCGCTTGCAGGACCCGCACAAGCCACGGGACAAGGTGGTCATCGCCGGGCAACTGGAGAACGGCTAGCGACTGGTGTAGCCGCCATCGATGGGCAGGCTCACACCGCTGATCATGCTTGCGGCATCGCTGAGCAGGAACAGCACGGGCAACGCCACCTCCACGGTCTGCGCAAAACGGCCCAGCGGAATCGCCGCCAGCGCCGGATCGCGCTTGGCCGGATCAGACCAGGCCATGGTCGCCATGGGCGTCAGCGTGACGGTGGGGTTGACGCTGTTGACGCGAATGCCGAAGCGGCCCCATTCAGCGCATTGCACGCGGGTGATCGCATCGAGCGCGGCCTTGGAGGCGCAGTAGCCCAGGTGATCGTCCAGGGCCACCAGCGACGCCTGGCTGGACACGTTGACGATACTGCCGCCCAGGCCGGCCTCGATCATTTTCGCCGCCACGCGACTGGCCACTTGCGCAGCGGCGCGGGCATTGACGTGCATCACTTGGTCGAAGGCCTCGGCGCTGATGGCGGCGGCCGGTTCCAGGCGGGAAATACCGGCGCAGTTGACCAGGCCGTGCAGCGGCGGCAGTTCGTTTAGGGCGGTGTCGAGGGCGCGGCTGTCGGCAATGTCCAGGCACAGAGTGCGGCACCCCAATTGCGCGAGCGCCTGCGCGTCACGCCCCAGGGCAAACACCTCGGCGCCGCTGAGCATGAGCTGGCGAGCGATTTCGCGACCGATCCCACTGCTCGCGCCGGTGACAAGGATGCGTTGGCCGGTGAAGTCAAAGGTGGCATGCATAAATAAAATTCCCGAAACAATGATGATCACTGTGGGAGGGGGGCTTGCCCCCGATGAAGGCGTATCCGCCAATGCAGCTGTGACTGGCCCACCGCCATCGGGGGCAAGCCCCCTCCCACATTTTTGAACTGGGTTGGGTCAGGTGGTTTGCAGGTTGTGCATGATCGACGTTGGCTGCATAAATAAAATTCCCGCAACGATGAAGATCCCCTGTGGGAGGGGGCTTGCCCCCGATGAGGGCATGTCAGCCAACGCAGCTGTGACTGGCCCACCGCCATCGGGGGCAAGCCCCCTCCCACAGGGGTCAGGTGGCCTGCAGGTTGTGCATGATCGGTTTCAGGGCCGGGTAGAGCTTCAGGTATTCGCTGAAGGCGTGATCGTAGATCACGACGTTCTCGCGCTTGGGCTGCGCTCGCAGCGCCAACTGCACCCAACCCTTGTCCATCTCTGCATCACTCACCAGCCCTACCGTGTGCGCCGCCAGCAAGGCGGCACCGAGCGCCGCTTCGACTTCCTGGACAATGGTGTACACCGGATAGCGCGTTACATCCGCGATGATCTGCATCCACACATCCGAATGGCTCGCACCACCCACCACAATCAAGCGCGGGTCAAGGGAGTGCGCGCCCTGGGTGCCGGCCTCGATGTTGTGGCGCAGGGCAAAGCTCACCCCTTCGAGCACGGCGCGGTACAGGTGCAGGCGCGTGTGGTACAGGTTCAGCCCGACAAAACTGCCGCTGGCGCGGTCGTCCCAGACCGGGCTGCGCTCGCCCATCAGGTACGGCAGGAACAACAGCCCCTCGCTGCCTGCGGGAATATCCATCGCGCTGCGCTCCAGCAGCACCAGGCTGTCCTGGCCGCTGGCCTTGGCCTGTTGCTCCTCGGCCTGGCAGAACTGTTCGCGAAACCAGCTCACCGACGCCCCCGCGGTGATCGCGCCGCCGAAAATGTACAGGTCGCGATGGCCGTTGTAGACATGGGGCATGCTCACCAACCCATGGCGCGCATCCACCTGCTGGTTGAGGTAGCCCCAGCACATGCTGGTGCCGATCATCGCCACATGGTTGCCCGGTTGCGTGACGCCCGCCGCCAGGGTCGCCATCGCCGCATCCACACCGCCGGCGAGGATCGGCGTGCCCGCCTGCAAGCCCAGGCGGTCGGCCCAGTCTTGCAGCAGACCGCCCACCACTTCGCCGGAATACACCAACCGCTCAGGCATCATCGATGGCGGGATGCCCAGTGCCTCGAGCATCTCGCCGGACCAGTTGCGCGCGGCCACATCGTAGACACCGCCGATATTGCCGGCACTGCTATGGTCCACCGCCAGCGCGCCGGTCAGGCACCAGTTGATATAGCTGTTGGGCGGCAGCAGGTAGCGCGTGTTCGCCCACACCTCGGGCCGGTGCTGCTTGAGCCAGAGCATCTTGGTGAAGCCGTAGTAACTGTCCACCGAGTTACCGGTGACGGCGAACAGTCGGTCAAGGTCCACCTGCTCGCGCACCCATTGCACCTGCTCGCCGGCCCGCCGGTCCATCCAGATCAGGCACGGATGCAGCGGTGTGATCTGCGCATCCACCGCGATCCCCGAGCCGCCATACAGGCTACTGATGCACAGCGCCTTGACCTGCGTCCTCTCCACCCCTGCCTTGGCCATGCACTGCGCCACACAGGCCTCGACCGCCTCCAGCCAGACCTGCGGCCATTGCTCGGCCCAGCGCACTTTCGGCGTATCCACGCGATACCCCTGGCTGTGCTGGGCGATGATCGTGCCGCGGGCATCCACCAGCAGCGCCTTGGTGCTCTGGGTTCCTATGTCGACCCCCATCACGTAGTTCATGGTCAAAGCACCGGCTTGAGCAAGACCTTGATCGACTTCGTGGAGTTCGCCAGCTCGAAGGCTTCGGCAAAGTCATCCAGCGGGAAGTCATGGGTCACGATGCCTTGGGACGTGACCAGGCCGCGCTCGAACAGGTCGATGGCAATCGGGTAGCAATACGGGCCGAGGTGGGCGCCGCGCACGTCCAGCTCCTTGCGGTCGCCGATAATCGACCAGTCCACGCTGGTCTCGGCACCGAACACGCTGAACTCGACGAAACGCCCGAGCTTGCGGATCAGGTCCAGGCCCTGGGTGACGCCGGCCGGTACGCCGGTGGTCTCGATGTACACGTCGCAGCCGTAGTTGTCGGTCAGCTCGTTGATGATCGCGCGGGCGTTGTCGCGGGACGGGTTGATCACCACATCGGCGCCGAACTTCTTCGCCAATTCCAGCCGCTCGTCGACCATGTCGATCACCACCAGTTTCTTCGGCGTCTTCAGCGCCGCCACTTGCACCATACACAGGCCCAGGGTGCCGGCGCCGGCAATCACCACCACGTCATCGAGCTGGATATCGCCACGGTTGACCGTGTGGATCGAGCAGGCCATCGGCTCGACCAGGGCCGAATCTTCCAGGGACACCGACTCGGGAATCTTGTGCACGATGGCGGTCTTGGGAATGCGCATGTACTGCGCCATACCGCCCTCGGCCACTTCGCGCTGGAAGCCGAAGATGTTGTGCACTTCGCACATCCAGTACTTGCCCGACTTGCAGAAACGGCACTTGGCGCAGGGCACGATCTGCTCGGCGATCACCTTGTCACCCACCGCCACTTCGAAGTGCTCCCCGGCGCCCTCGCCCGCCTCCACCACATAGCCAAAAAACTCGTGGCCCGGCACGACCGGCGCCTTGACCCAGGGATTGTCGCCGCCCCAGAACATCGCAGCGCCAGAGTGGCACTTGCAGTCGCTGGCGCAGATGCCGCACGCGGCGATGCGGATCACCAGTTCATTGGCGCGCGCCTGCGGCCGGCCGATGCGCTCCAGGCGATAGTCTTTCGGGCCGTGGCAGACGACGGCTTGCATGTGAGTGTGCTTGTCCATGGTGTTCGGTCCTGTGTGGATAGGTGTTTATCGATGGCGCTGACGGCTGATAAAGATCGCCAGCAAAATGATCCCGCCCTTGATCACGCTCTGGACGTATGGCGATACGCCGAGCATGTTCAAGCCATTGTTCAATACGCCCAGGAGCATGGCGCCCAGCAGTGTGCCGACGATGACGCCGCGCCCGCCGGCAATCGACGCACCGCCCAGTACCACGGCGGCAATCGCGTCCAGCTCGAACGACACGCCGGCATTCGGCTGGCCGCTCATCAAGCGTGAAGTCAGCACCAGCCCGGCAATCGCGGCGGTGAGGCCGCTGATGCCGTACACCAGCAGCTTGAAGCGCGCCGCGCGCACCCCGGACAAGCGCACCGCCTCTTCATTGCCGCCGATGGCGTAGATGTAGCGGCCGATGCGCGTGTGCTGCAGCAGCACATAGGCGGCCAGATAGGTGAGCAACATGATCAGGATCGGCACCTGCATGCCGAAAACGCTGGCGCGGCCGAAGAAGGCGAACCACTCCGGCAGCCCGGAAATCGGGTAGCCGTCGGTGTACATCAGCCCCAGGCCACGAGCGATGCCCATGGTCGCCAGGGTCACGATGATCGGCGGCATATGCAGGTAGGCCACGAACAGGCCATTGCCGATGCCGAAGGCCACGCCTACCAGCATCCCCGCGCCGATGGCCAGGCCTGGCGGCACGCCGGCGACCATCAAGCCGGCCGTGAGCGTGCCGGACAACGCCATCACCGGCCCCACCGACAAGTCGATGCCGCCGGTGAGGATCACGCAGGTCATGCCCACCGCGATAATCGCGTTGATCGACACCTGGCGAGCGATGTTCGACAGGTTGCTGGCGGTGAGAAAGGTGTCGCTGGCCAGGATCATCACCAGGGTCACCACCACCAGCCCCACGAAGGGATAAAACGCCGGCGAGCGCAGCAGCTGCGCCAGGTTCAGGCGCAACCGGCTACCGGCTGCGGTGTTAATGGACGTATTCACTTGAGCCCCCTGTTGCATGGCGCATGACCTCTTGAGGATTGACGGCGGACGCTTCCAGGACCTTGACGATCGCGCCCTTGTGGAACACCGCGACGCGGTCGCACATGCCGATGACTTCCGGCAGTTCGGAGGAAATCATGATGATCGCGTAGCCCTGTTCGGTGAGGCTGCGCATCAGCGCGTAGATCTGTGCCTTGGCGCCGACGTCGATGCCACGGGTGGGCTCGTCGAACACCAGCACGTCGCAGTGGTGGTTGATCCAGCGGGCGATCACGACTTTCTGCTGGTTGCCGCCGCTGAGGTTCAATACCCGGCTTTGCGCACTGGGCGCCTTGATCGACAGCTGGCGCATCAGTGCTTCGACGCTGGCGCACTCCCTGGCCTTGTCGATCAGCCCGCTGGCGTTCTGGTATTTGCGCAGGTTGTTCAACGAGATGTTTTCGCGAATGCTGAAGTCGGTGATCAGCCCTTCGCTCTTGCGGCTTTCGGGCAACAGGCCGATGCCATGGGCGAGCGCCTGGGCCGGGTCGTCGAGGCTGACCTTTTCACCGCGCAGCCACACCTCTTTGCTCACCGAGGGCAGCGCGCCCATCATGCCCAGTGCCAGTTCGGTACGGCCGGAACCGACGAGGCCGGCGAAGCCGAGGATTTCACCCTTGTGCAGGTTGAAGCGGTTATGCGGGCCGTCACGCACCAGCTGGATGTCCTTGACCTCCAGCAGCAACGGCCCGCGTTCAGTGGTGGGCTTGGGCGGGAAACTGCATGCCAGGCGGCGGCCTACCATCATTTCGACCAAGCGGTCGATATCGCTGTCGGCCACATCGGTGACGCCCACATTGGCGCCGTCGCGCAGCACGCTGATGCGGTCGCACACCTGGAAAATTTCCTCCAGATGGTGCGAGATAAAGATCACCGCCACGCCCTGACGCTTAAGCTCGCGCATGATCTGGAACAGCAGCTCGGCTTCGCTGGGGGTCAGGGTGGCGGTGGGTTCATCGAGCACCAGCAGGCGCGCATCCAGGGCCAGGGCCTTGGCGATTTCGACGAACTGCTGCTCGGCCACGCTCAGGTGCCTGACCGCGCAATCGAGGTTGATCGACACGCCAAGGCGCTTGAACAGCGCCTCGCTGGCCTCGCGCATCTCGCGTTTGCGCAACAGCCCGAAGCGGTTGCTCAGCTCATGGCCCAGGAAGATATTTTCCACCGCCGTGAGGTAGGGGATCAGGCTGAACTCCTGGAACACGATGCCGATGCCGGCCGCGATCGCATCCCGGTAGGTTGCAAATTGCCGGGCCTGGCCGTCGATCAGGATCTGCCCTTCGTCCTGATGCTCGACGCCGCCGAGGATCTTCATCAGGGTCGATTTGCCCGCGCCATTTTCCCCCAGCAACGCGTGTATTTCGCCGCGTTCCACTTGCAGGTTGATGGACGTGAGGGCCTGCACCCCCGGGTAACGCTTGGAGATATTTTCCAGCTTCAGAAGACTGCTCATACCGCCGACCTCACACTCGGAAGGACAACCCAAGCCCCACGGCGAGCGTGGGGCACAGGCGATTTACCAGCTGAAGTCCTTGGCCTTGGCCTGGTCGACCAAGGTGATGTCCACCGGCAGCGTGGCGGGGACTTGCGAGCCCCACTTCTTGGCCAGGGCGATGCCCAGGGCCAGGCGGATCTGGTCGCGGGGGTATTGGGCCGAGGTGGCGATGAACTTGCTGCCGGGTTTCTGGATCGCCTTGATCGCTTCCGGCGCACCGTCGACGCTGACCAGCTTCACGTCCAGGCCGCTGGCTTCGATGGCCGACAACGCACCGAGTGAGCCGTTGTCGTTCACGCTGAAAATGCCTTTGAGGGTGGGCTGGGCCTGCAACATGTTTTCGGTGACGGTCAGCGCCTGGTCACGTTCCTGCTTGCCGTTCTGGATGCTGACAATCTTGATGTCCGGGTGCTTGGCCACCGCCTCCTTGCAGCCGCGCACGCGCTCCAGGATCGGTACCACGGCGATGCCATCGAGGATCGCGATGTTGCCTTTGTCGCCAATGTGTTTGGCCAGGTATTCAC
The DNA here is from genome assembly GCF_003851685.1 of Pseudomonas sp. R5-89-07. Classification (NCBI taxonomy): domain Bacteria; kingdom Pseudomonadati; phylum Pseudomonadota; class Gammaproteobacteria; order Pseudomonadales; family Pseudomonadaceae; genus Pseudomonas; species Pseudomonas sp. R5-89-07. The sequence continues at coordinate 3,776,733 of NZ_CP027727.1, forward strand.
AGGCCTGGAAACCGGCGTCGTAGTTTTTCGAGCCTACAAAGGAGTCCAGCGGGCCATCGGCCTGGGCGTCCACCGCCACCACGACCACACCCGCGGCATGGGCGGACTTGACCGCCGATTGCACACCGACCGAATCGGTCGGGTTGATCAGCAGGATATCGATGCCTTTTTGCAGCATGTCTTCAACGTCGCTGACTTGCTTGGACACGTCATGGCGGGCGTCGGTGATGATCAGTTTCGCACCGATACTCGCGCCGGCTTCTTCCAGGGCGTTTTTCATGGTGACGAAATAGGGGTTGTTGATTTCCTGGAACGAGGCGCCGATGCGGATCGGTTTGGCGGCGTCGGCAAATACAGGGGAAGCGCTGCCCAAGGTGATGCTGGCAGCCAATAAACACAGGGTTTTCGGGAGCATTTTCATGGCGTGGGTCTCTGTTTTGTTTTTATTTTTAGAGCAAATGTTATCGATAACATTTTGTCAGAAGCTAACAAGTAAATCAGAGCTGCGCAAGCCACCGCTGGTCGGTCGCGGTCAAAAAATGTGGGAGGGGGCTTGCTCCCGATAGCAGTGGTTCAGTCAGTTCATCTGTCACTGACTCACCGCCATCGGGGGCAAGCCCCCTCCCACATTTGTAGCGTGCCGCCTGCGAATCATGAGTGCGCCGCAAAAAAAAGGAGCAGCCTCTGCAGGCTGCCCCTTCTGTTTCACATCACACTGTCAGTGGATGATGTCCTGGGTGCAGATATGCCCCAGGCTGACGTACTGCACGTTGTCACCGCCGACACCGACTCCCGGGAACTCGGCCAGCTCGATGCGCCAGCCACCCTCGTTGTAAGTGGTTCTCCACGTGTACGGCACACCGGTGCTGCTGTCGTTGATCACCGTGGTGTAATCACCGAAGCAAGTGCCGATATTGGCCGTGGCCTCGGACACGCCCGCGCTGTTGGTGGTCGCCTTGTAATCGACCCAGCGGTAGTTCAGATCGACGAAGTGGTTATCCACGCGCAACACCGGGGTGACGCCCAGCAACGGCGCACCGGTGGAATCCGACCACTGGGTCGACCAATTCAACAGCCGCGCGGTTTGCGTAGCCAACCACACCTCCGTTACCCGCACGATGTTGTCGCCCTTCACGCTGCTCGCGTTCAGGCGCGGCGTGGAGCCCAGGCTCAACTGGTAGTACTTGCTCGGGTCCTGAGCCACTGCCGGGTTGGCCCGTACACGCACCTTCACCGTGGTGCCCGGCGCGACGCTCGGGTAGGTCGAGGTGGAGCCGGCCGGCACGGTGATCCAATTGGCACCATCGAAGCGGTCGAAAATCCACTGGTTACGGCTGCCGTTCTCGTCGCCCGCCAGGTACAGGCTCACGCTTTGGCCACGTACCGCCTTGAAGTCGAAGTAATCAACATCACTTGCGCTGTCGAGGTTACCGCTGACTTTGTTCATCGAGTCCGGCAATACGAATGCTGTTTGCGCGCTATCGTTGGGCTCGAACGCGTCAATGTTGCTGTCCACCGCCACACCAAAACTGAACTGCGCGTTATCGGCGACCTTGGCCACCATGTACCAGTAATAATCACCGGCCGGCAGTACACCGTTGAGGTATTCATCAGCATTGCCTGCGGCATCCGCAGACCCCACCACACTCAGGTTGCCCTGGCCGTCATCCTGAAACAGGGTCAGCGACATATCCGCCCCTGCGCTCTGGTTGACCAGTTGTACCTGCACCCGCGCGTTTTGCGGCAGGTTGAAATGGTAGGCGAACTCGTTGCCGGCCTGCACCGCATCGATGGTGTAGAGCGTGTTGATATCCAGGGTAGGAAACAGCGGTTCAAACGCCGCAGCGGCCGCGCTTTTCGAAGCGCTCTGCGCCGGTTTTTTCAGCTCGCTGACCACGCTGTCGAACGGCGCGGACTTGATGGCTTGGGTCACGGCCCTGGATTGACCGCTCTTGGCCGCCAGGAGTTTGTGCTTGAGCGCGGACGAAACCTTCGCCGCGTCCAGCTTGCCACCGGATTTGAGCGCTTTGTCCACGGCCTGTTTGACCGCTGTGGCACTGAGGGCTCGAGGGGTTTGATCAGCGAGGGCGAAGGCCGAAACGAAGCAGGAGGCCATCATGGCCGCACCTAGCATAAGGGCTTTTTTCGATTTCATTTTTTATCCATCCATAGTTAAAAAATTGAAGCTCAGGTAACCGGTGACATCCGGTCACCTGGGATGGAATGTAGGATAGTACTGTTTTTATGTACAGTATTTTCTGAAACTTTTTAGTTAAGAAGTCGCAGCAACGAGAAGTAACCTGTGGCGAGGGAGCTTGCTCCCGCTGGGCCGCGAAGCGGCCCCAAAGAATAGGCCTGCTATGCAGTCCAGCGGGAGCAAGCTCCCTCGCCACAGGTACAGTTTCGCCTTGACTGACTGGCATCAGGGCTTGCCCCCTCCCCCACTCGAGGCGTGCGGCCTTGCCGAATTCGCATATTGCCCGGTGGCCACTAAGCTCAATTTCAAATAACAAACAGTGAGCATCCCTCCAATGCCCCACCCGACCAACACCTTCCGCGCCCGCTACCGCACCCACGTGAGCGCGTATTACAACCCCTGGCTCCACGCCGCATTCGTCATCGGCTACGGCAGTGTCTGCATCGCGCTGGCCTGGTCCTCCACCGCGCACATCACGGCGCTCGAGTGGCTGACCGTGCCGCTGACTCTGCTGTTCTTCAACCTCTGCATCTACCTGGTGCACCGCCACCTCGGCCACCACAAACACGCTTTCGCCCGGATCTTCTACGCCCGCCACACCGGCGACCACCACAGCTTCTTCACCCCCGGCCACATGACGTTCGACAGCCCCGCGGACTGGCGCGTGATCCTGTTTCCCGCCTGGCTGATCGTGCTGCACAGCCTGGCGATCACCCTCCCCGCCTGGTGGCTGCTCAGTCAATTGAACGCCAATGCCGCCGGGCTATTCGCCGGCTGCATGATTCTCGGCTACCTGCTCTATGAAGTGTTCCACGCATGTGAACACTTGCCCGCCGAGCACCCGGTGGCGCGCCTGCCGTGGATACGCCAGATGCATCACCTGCACGCGTTGCATCACCGCCGCGAGCTGATGCAGGGGCGCAATTTCAATATCGTGCTGCCGCTGATGGATTATCTGTTTGGCACGCTGCATTGGGAGCCGCGTGAGTGCGCGGCACAGAAAGAGGGAAGCTCGTAGAGGGTGCCTACACAGCGGACACAGTCCCGAGAGGGTCAAAAATGCGCTTGGGCGTTACCTACAGAGCCAAAGAAGAGCGCCTGCAGACAGCGCCCCTAATACCCTGTCATTTCCAAATACCCCACCCCACCATCAAACTTCACCGGCCCTTCCCAGTAGGGAATTCCCAAGCCCATCCAGGCCTTGGGGTTGACGGCTTCGGTGGTGATGTCCAGGTGTTTGCCAGGGATTTTCAGCGACCAGCGCGTGGGAATGCTGCGCCCGGCAATGGCGGTACTGGCCAGCGGCGCGAGTTGGATATCGGCGTTGTGCAGGGTTTGCGTGTGGCCTTGGGCATTGATCCAGGTGCCGGTGAGGTAGCCGCCGCCGTCCTTCTGCCGCACGCGAAACAGCATCAGGTGTTCGCCTCGGTCAAGGTGCAGGGAGAACCAGTCCCAGCCGGTCTGGCTCGCGGCCAGCGGCTGGCTGCTCCATTCGCGGTCCAGCCAGGCGGGGCCGCTGACCTGGTAGGTCTGGCCGTCAATGCTGAGGCTGCCGCTGGCGGTAAAGAACGGCTGACTGTAGTAGTAGGACGCCTGGCCCTGGTCGGACTTGCGGCTGTAGCCGTTATCGCCCTGCAACACCAGCGGGCGGCTGGAGGTCAATTGCAGGTCGTAGGCGAACTGCGCGCCGCTGGCCTTGAGCTGCATGTCGGCCAGGGGGCTGGCCGCGCCAGAACGGGTGGCGAAGTTCCAGTCGTCGATCCAGGCGTTGAAGGGCTGCGCCTGCGCCCCGGCCTGGCCGACACCGCCACGGGCGAAGCGCTCGGCGGCGTAGTGCCGGGTGGCGGAGGTGACGGCGGCATGTCCGAGCCAGATGGTTGGGTCGCGCCAGCCCGGTTGCGTCGGACCCGCGTTCACCGCATTGCGAAACAAGGTCCATTGCACGCCGAAGGCATTGCCTTGGGCGTCCTTGAGGTTGGCGGTGACGTACCACCATTCGATGCGAAAGCCTGGATGAGGGCCGTGGTCTTCAGGAAAGGTGAAAACTTTGCCGGGCACCACCTGCACAAAGTCCGCTGCATCACTGCCCAGGCCGGCGAAGCCCTCTTCGGGGGCCGGTGCCTGGTCGCACGCGGCCAGCAGCAGCAAAACCGCCCACCCCAACGCTTTAATCTTCATGGGCAAACGTCCTCAACAAGTCCGCCGGGCGGCTGCGATACAGTTGCCACAACGGCCAGGCCGAGGCGAGCAACGTGGCAAGCATCGCCAGCCCCATCAACTGCGCCAGTTGCCACGGGAACACCTGCAACGGCAGGCGCCAGCCAAAGGCTTGCACGTTGATCACCGCATCCAGGCACCACGCCAGCAGCAGCCCCAAAGGCAACGCCAGCAGCAGGGTGAGTACTGCCAGCAGCCAGGTCTGGCCGAGGTTGAGCAGCATCAGTTGGCGGCGCGTCACCCCCAACGCCCACAACGGCGCCAGTTGGCCGAGGCGGCTCTGGCTCTGGGTCAGCAGGCTGATGAACAGCGCCACCCCCGCCACGCCCAGGGTCAGGCTGTTGAGCGCGGCAGTGGCGGCGAAGGTGCGTTCGAATACCTGGCTGGACCAACCCTTGAGTTGCTGTTGATCGACGATGCGGCCGTCTTCCAGGGCAAATTCACCCTGCACCTGGGCGATCAGCGGCGGCACATCCTGCGGCGCCACGCGCAGGTTGAAACGCACCGGCGACAGCGTCGGCCAGTGCGCCAACAGGTGTTTGGCGTTGACCAGCAGATGGCCCTTGGGGTTGCCGTAATCGGCGTAGATCCCGACGATCCTGGGTGCCCAAGAGCCCTGGGGCGTGGGGACTTGAACCGTGTCGCCCAGCCGTACACTCAAGCGCCGCGCCAGTTGCTCGCTGAGCATTACGCTGTCGTCCTGCAGCAGACGGTCCCAGGGCGTGCTCGCCGCCTCCAGCAACGGCCAGTGCTGGCGATAGGTGGGGTCGTCGACCACGCCGAACACCTCCGCCGGCCAGCCCTGCAGCTGCACCGCGACCTGCCAACTGGGCAGCACTGCCTTCACCCGCGGTTGGTGCGCAAGCCAGGCCTGCAGTTGCTCGGCCTGGGCCGGATTTTGCGGGTTGAGGTACAGCTCGGCGGTAAGGCGCTGTTCCAGCCAATTATTGAACGTGCTGCGAAAACCCGAGGTCATGGAGCCCGCGCCGATGTTTGCCGCCAGGGCCAGCAGCAGCGCCATCAGCGCCAGGCTCAAGGCCGGCAGTTGCTGGCGACAGTCGGCGAGGAACCATTGGCCCAGCACCGAACGGCTGCGCCCCAGTACACCCTTCAACAGCGCATTGAGCAATACCGGTAAGCCGAGGGCCGCGCCCAGCAGCAAGGCTGCCATCAGCACAAACCCGGCCGCCAGGCTATTGCCCCAGCCCAGCGCCAGCAAGGCGATGAGCAGGGCCGCAGCCGCCACCCAGCCCTGGCGCCGCAACCAACGACCGTGGGCCTCGTGCCAGGCCTGGGCATTGGCCAACGCCAGCAACGGCAGGCGTGCCGCACGCCACAGACTGCTGGCCCCGGCGAGCAGCGCACCGAGCAGGCTCAACCCCAGGCCGGCAAGCCACCACCACGGGCTCAAGCTCAGTTGGCCGGCGACTTCGGCGCCGTAAAGGCCTCGCAAGCTGGCAGCCACGTCCGGCAACAGCAGGCTGGCGAGCAGGTAACCGCTGGCCACACCGAGCACGCCGCCGAGCAGCGCCAAAAAGCCCAGCTCCACGCCCAGGCTGAGGATCAGCATGCGTGCGCTGACACCGCAGGCGCGCAAGGTGCGCAGCAGGCCCCGACGTTGCTCCAGCGCCAGGCCGATGGCCGCGTGCACGATAAACAGCCCCACCACGAAGGACAAAAAACCCAACGCGTCGAGGTTCAAGTGAAAGCTTTCGGTGAGGCGCGAGAGGTTGTTGTCGTCGCCCTGCTTGAGTTGCAGCCCGGCAGGCGGCTCGGGATGACGGGCGGCAAAGCTTTTGTCCAGCAGCAGGCGCGACAGTCGCTCGGGCATGTTGAGCAAGGGTTGGGCGAAGCCGATATCGGTGAGCAGCATGCCGGGGGCCATGTCCGGCTGAACCTGCAACGGCGGCAGGCGTTGCCCGTCAACGGTCAGCGGTTGTTCGCCGGCGTGCAAGCCAAGCGCCCGCACCGTTTGCGCGGCAATCCAGGTGCGCCCCGGTGCCTCGAAGAACGCCAGTATCTGGGCCTGGCTCAGGCGTTGCCCCGCCACACTGCCGCTGCCGGGTAACGATACCGGCTCGATGCCCATCAACTGCAGGCGCTGTTCTTCATGCCCCTTGAGCACTATGCGGCCCTGCACTACCGGTGACACCGGCCACCCGGCACGGCGCAGGTCGGCGAACCACGCCTGGGGGAACCCGGCACCGTCCGGCGCGCTCAAGCTGGCTTGCGGTTCGCCGCCGATCAGTTGGCTGGCGCGCGCGTAGCCGTCCCGCGCCTGGCTGTTGAGCGCCTGCACCCCGGTCAGTAACGCGGTGGCCAGCCACAGGCCGGTCAGCACGCTGAAAAACTGCACCGGGTGGCGCCGCCAATGGCTTAACAGCGCACGCAGCGCCCAGTAGAACACCGCCATCTCAGCGCGGGTCCATCGGCACGACGCGGCCATGGTGCAGCACCACTTGCTGGTCCAGGCGCGCGGCGAGACGCGGGCTGTGGGTGACCATCAACAGGCTGGTGGGGCTGTCGCGCAACAAGTCGAGCAGCAACTGCAGCACCTCGTCGCTGGTGGTTTCGTCCAGGTTGCCGGTGGGCTCATCGGCCAACAGCAAACCGGGGCGGGACGCCAGCGCGCGCCCCACCGCCACCCGCTGCTGCTGGCCGCCGGACAACTGTTCCGGGTAACGCTTGAGCAAGTCGCCCAATCCCAGGCGCTCTACCAACTGTGCTTGCCACTGCGGATCGAAACGCCCGGCCAGGCGCGCTTGGAACGCCAGGTTGTCTTCGACCCGCAAGCTGCCGATCAGGTTGAACTGCTGGAACACCAAGCCGATTTCAGTACGTCGCCAATGGGCCAGTTGCCCTTCGCTGAGGCGATCCAGGCGCTGGCCGCCGATCAGAATGCTGCCGCCATCCACGCGGTCCAGTCCGGCCACCAGGTGCAGCAACGTACTTTTGCCACTGCCCGACTCGCCCATCAGCGCCAGGCTGCTGCGCGTCCCGAGGTGCAGGTCGACGCCTGCCAGAACGGCCAGCGGACCTTGGGGGGTCGCGTAGTTTTTCACAACACCTTCTACCTGCAACATACGAACGCTCGGGTTAAGGACTGCAAACGAGAATAACGGCTGCGCGGCGGTCCTACGCAATTTTTTCACATTGATTTCACCGCTTGCCCACCCCCCACACTTTAAATTCTCGGCCCAGGCACCATTAACCGAACACTTTTAAGTTGGCCCACGCGATGTTTCTTAATATTCATATGTTCAGCTAAAAGACAGCAGCCGTATGAAAGGCTTTAGCGCCACTAAGGGCCTCTGCCGTATTAGTTGCGTGCGTCGTTTAACAACAAAACAATCACTCGTGCCGATGGTGAACAGCGTGGCAGACATTACCCTGACCAAACCCCAACGGGCCAGGTTAAAACGCCTGAAAAAATACCGCGTTCCGGTGGCGGGCATCGTCGTATTCGCACTGCTGATGACCGTTTTCTTATTCTGGCCAAGGTCACCTGAGGACCTGGGCATCGGCAATCGCCTGGTCACCTCTGGCGTGCTGGCTAGCTGGCGCAACGGCGACCTGGTCGTGCTGGTGCGTCATGAGGAGCGCTGCGACCGTTCGGGCAATCCCTGCTACGGTCCGGCCGACGGCCTGACGATCAATGGCACGCAAAGCGCGGCCGATCTGGGTAAAGCCTTTGAAACACTGGGCATGGAGCGCACCGACGTGCTCAGTAGCCCCACCACGCGCACGGCGCAGACGTCGCTGTTCATGTTCGGCAAGACCGAGCTTTCCCCTGGCCCCCTCGCCATTTGCGGCGAAGCCATGGGCGAGGAAATCCTCAGCCATAAACAGGCGGATCGCAACCTGATGCTGATCACCCATAGCGCCTGCATGAGTGATTTCCAAGATGCACTTGGCTATCCCCATGCGCAGGCCGCCGAATATGGCAGCGCCCTCTTCGTGCAGGTATTACCCAACGGCAAACTCAAGGCGCTGGGCACTATGCAAAGCCAGGAATGGGCGGCCGCACTGAAGCAACTTTAAATACACTTTTTTACATATTAGTAAGTATTGCGTTCAGCAAGACGACAGCCCGCGTCTGGCATTTTAAGTGCGCCTGTTAGTTCAGGACGCCCTAACTCCCAATGAATTAGTGACTCTCTTGATGCTAGACGCCGTTATCTATTTTAATTTCGCACCTGCGACCGAACGTCAAGGAGAGACGTTTTGATGAGCCGGTTAAAGCCCTTACCAGTGCTATTGCTTGGCCTTGTCATTTTCCTTGTGCTGCCGTTGGGTCTACACGGCTTGTGGATTCCAGATGAAACCCGCTACGCCCAGGTCAGCCAGGAAATGCTGATGAGCGGCAACTGGGTCGCGCCGCACTTCATGGGCGTGCGCTATTTCGAGAAACCGGCCGCGGGGTATTGGCTGATAGCCCTGGGCCAGGCCGTGTTTGGCGAGAACCTGTTCGGCGTGCGTATCGCCTCCGTCCTGACCACGGCGTTGAGTGTACTGCTGGCCTACGTGGTTGCACGCCGCCTGTGGAACGAGCCGCGTAAAAGCTTCGCCTGCGCGCTGCTCTACATGAGCTTTGGCCTGGTAGCCGGGCAAGCGGGCTACTCCAACCTCGATCCGCAATTCACCTTTTGGGTCAACCTGAGCCTGGTTGCGCTCTGGTTTGCACTCGACAGCCCCACGCCACGCGCTCGTCTGGGTGCCTGGGCACTGCTGGGGCTGGCCTGCGGCATGGGCTTTTTGACCAAGGGCTTTCTGGGGTGGCTGCTGCCGGTGCTGATCGCCGTGCCCTACCTGGTCTGGCAGCGACGCGTCGGCGAACTGCTGCGGTACGGCCCTCTGGCGATCCTGGTCGCATTGCTGATCTGCTTGCCGTGGGTGTTGGCGGTCCATCTGCAGGAACCTGATTACTGGCGTTTCTTTTTCTGGCATGAACACATCCGCCGCTTCGCCTCGGACACTGCGCAGCATGCGCGGCCGTTCTGGTTTTTCCTGCCGATCATGGTGGTGGCCTGCCTGCCCTGGTCAGCTTTGTTGCCCAGCACCCTGTTCAAGGCCTGGCAAGACAGACGCCAGCCCGCCATCGCCTTTCTTGCGCTGTGGCTGTTGCTGCCCCTGGGCTTTTTCAGCCTGAGCAGCGGCAAGCTGCCGACCTACATCATGCCGTGCCTGTTACCTTTGGCGCTGCTGATGGGTCATGCCTTGATCGACCTGATCGACCAACACCAGACCCGCGCGATCTTCATCAACGGCGCGCTCAACTTCGTCCTCGGCATGGCGGCGATGGTGACGCTGATCTACCTGCAGATCGCCAAACCGGTCTACAGCAACAGCCACGCCGAGATGTTCAGCCTGTCCCTGACCTTTATCGTGCTGCTCGGCTGGATCCTGGTCAACCTGCTGCAAGCGATGCGCCCGTTGACCCTCTGGGCAATGCCGGCGCTGGGGATCGGCCTACTGGTGGCGCTGCTGCCGGCGGGCATGCCGCAGATTATCGCGGCGAACGAAATGCCCGACCAGTTCGTGCTTGAACATCTGGATGAACTGCAACACACCCATGCTTTGCTGAGTAACGACCTGGGCGCGGCGTCGGCCCTGGCATGGCGCCTGCGCCAGCCGCAGGTGGCGTTCTACAACACCGCGGGCGAACTGCGCTACGGCCTGGACTACGCGGATTCGCAGCAGCGCAAGGTCACCCTGGACAGCGTGCAGTCCTGGCTGAGCGAGGCCCGTCAGCAGGGTTCGGTCGGCGTACTGATGCGCGTCATGAGCACCAGCGAACACCTTGAGGAAGGCCAACTGCCGCCCGGTGGCAAGCGCTACCGCAAGGGCGACCTGGTACTGACGATTTACCCCCAACAACCTTGATCGCCCGACAGGAACAACCCATGAGATTCTGGAAAACCGAACGCGGCGCCCTGGCGTTATTGCTGGGCGTCTCGGCCTTGCTCTTGCTGCTGGGCCTGGGCAGTCGCGAGCTGTGGGGGCCAGAAACGCGCTGGGCAAACATCGCCCTGCAGATGCTGCAAAGCGGCGACTACTTCGATCCGTATCTGAAGGGCACACCCTATTACGACAAACCCCTGCCCTCCTACTGGCTGATCACCGGCTTCGCCAACCTGATGGGCGGCCTCGGCCCGTGGTCACTGCGCCTGTCATCGGTGATCGCGGCCTGGCTGAGCATCTGGCTGGTGTACCTGATCGGCGAACAGCTGTTTCGCAAAGGCACCGGTCTGATTGCCGGCTGGATGCTCGCCACCACCTTCTACTTTCTGTTCTGGGCCCGCGTGGCCACGGCCGATGTGCTGACCGTGTGCGGCGTGCTGGCGGCGCTCTGGTGGTACTGGCGAGGGCCGGACGACACCCGGCTGGGGCGTTACACCGTATTCTTCCTGCTGCTGGCGGCAACGTCGCTGTTCAAGGGCCTGATCGGCTTCGTGCTGCCGGGGCTGGCGCTGCTGCCGCATCTGCTCAGCGAACACCGCTACAAACGCCACCTCAACCTGCGA